>NZ_JBFAAI010000052.1:0-25881 GCF_040639655.1 Actinoplanes sp. NPDC023801
GTGCAGGGCGCGTCCACCGCCGACGGCGCCAACATCGTCCAGTACTCCGACTGGAACGGCGCCAACCAGCAGTGGCAGCTCGTCAAGCTCGGCGGCACCACCCCGTCGCCGTCGCAGCCCGGCGGCTCGTGCACCCTGCCGTCGTCGTACCGCTGGTCGTCGACCGGCGTGCTGGCCACCCCGAGGTCCGGCTGGGCGTCGCTCAAGGACTTCACCGTCGCGCCGTACCAGGGCAAGCAGCTGGTCTACGCGACCACGCACGGCAACACCGCGAGCAGCGGCTGGGGCTCGATGAACTTCTCGCTGTTCACCAACTGGTCGGAGATGGCCTCGGCCAGCCAGAACGCGATGAACCAGGGCGCGGTCGCGCCGTCGCTGTTCTACTTCGCACCGAAGAACATCTGGGTGCTGACCTACCAGTGGGGCGCCTGGCCGTTCATCTACCGGACCTCCAGCGACCCCACCAACCCCAACGGCTGGTCCGCGCCGCAGCCGCTGTTCACCGGCAGCATCACCGGCTCCGGCACCGGCCCGATCGACCAGACGATCATCGGTGACAGCCAGAACATGTACCTGTTCTTCGCCGGCGACAACGGCAAGATCTACCGGGCCAGCATGCCGATCGGGAACTTCCCCGGCAACTTCGGCTCGTCGTACACGACGATCATGACTGACACCACGAACAACCTGTTCGAGGCGCCGCAGGTCTACAAGGTGCAGGGCCAGAACCAGTACCTGATGATCGTCGAGGCCATCGGCGCCAACGGCCGTTACTTCCGTTCCTTCACCGCGAGCAGCCTGAACGGCTCGTGGACCCCGAACGCGGCCACCGAGAGCAACCCGTTCGCCGGCAAGGCGAACAGCGGCGCGACCTGGACCAACGACATCAGCCACGGTGAGCTGCTGCGTACCAGCGCCGACCAGACCATGACCATCGACCCCTGCAACCTGCAGCTGCTCTACCAGGGCCGCTCGCCGAGCTCCGGCGGCGACTACGGGCTGCTGCCGTACCGGCCGGGCCTGCTGACCCGCCAGCGCTGACCCACTGACCACGTGCCGTCCCCGGATCGCCCGGGGACGGCACGTGTGCGTCAGCCGTTCAGCGCGGCCTGCTTCACCCGCACCTGGGTGATCATCGGGTCGTCCATCGTCCCCTCGAACGGGCACGGCTCACCCTCACGGACCGGGTTGCCGTTGACGACGCTCCAGACGTTGACGCCGGCGACGCCCGGCCGGCTCAGGTAGCCGTCCAGCTTCTGCCTGATCACATCGGCCCGGGTCGCGAGCGAGGTGCGGCAACCGGGGGCGTCGGCGGCGTAGAGCCCGGTCTCACCGATGATCAGCGGCTTGTTCAGCTGCTGCATCTCGGTCAGGAGAATGCCCAGGTTGTTGTAGACGATCGAGTTCTCGTACGCGTTCTTGTCCGGGTTGAACCAGTCGTACTCGTACTCGTGCAGCGAGCCGATGTCGATGTCCGGCCCGCTGTGCACGTAACTGAAGTCCCGGCTGCCCTGGTAGTCCCGGCTCACCGTGCCGCTGGAGATGAGGTGGTTCGGGTCGATGCCCTTGATCACGGCAGCGGTCTCGTCCAGGAACGACTTCACGATGGCGTCGGTGTAAGCGGTGTCGTCCTGCGAGCCCGGCTCGTTGATGATCTCCCAGAACGCGACGCTGGTGTTCGCCTTGTACCGGTCGACGACCGTACGGACCCACGGCAGGAAGTTGGTACGGAAGCCGCCCTGGTACCACGCGAGCGTCTTGTCCACGCCCTCGGTCCACTCGCCGCCGCTGCTGCCGTCACGCTCGCCGCAGTAGTTGCGCCCGTCGGAGAGGGTGAACAGGACCTTCTGCCGGTGCTTCGCCGCCGAGGTGAGGATCCGGTCCAGCGGAGCCGTACCCGTGATGCTGAACGCCCAGGTCCGGGTGACGGTGTTCGGCGCGAGCCGGCTGAAGTACGTGTCCAGTTCCGAGTCGGTCCACGGCTGGCCGTCGGCCTGGTCGCAGCCGCTCATGCCGAACGCGTTGAGCCCGGCGTACTTGAAGGGCCGGCCGTCCAGCATCAGCTGACTGCCGGAGCGAGTGATGAACCCGCCGGCCGGCGGCGTGTCCGGCGTCTCGGTGTAGGCGGACGACTGCCGGAGCCCCACCACGTCGACATACATCGCCCGGGTGCAGGACGAGCCGCTGTACGGGTTCGCCAGCTGGATCCTCAGCGTGTGGTTGCCGGCCGCCCACTTGCCACCCTGACTCTGCGCCGGATGCTGCAGGTACTCGGTCCGCCATGCCGGAGAGCTCCGGGTGTAGGACCTGCTGCCGACCGGGGCACCGTCCAGGCTGATGTCGATGGTCGGCGCCCCGTCACACAGGGAGCCACGGAACCGCACCATCACCTCGTCGAACCGCTCGACCGTCTCGAACGGCACGGTGACCGAGCCGGTGCCGACGAGGCGTACCGCCTTCGACTCGACCGCGGCGGTGAGATCGACGACCGTGGCCGGGCTCACCACGGTGCCGAGCCGGGCGTGCTTCTGGACCGGCATCGAGGTGATCCGGAACCTGTCCACCTCGAGGAGGCGGTTGCAGTTCGCGTCGCCGTACTCGTTGAGGAACGTGACACCGATCGTGTGGGCGCCGCCGGACCAGGTTCCGTGGAAATTGCTGTAGGTGTACCAGGAGGACGCTCCGACACTGACCTCGCCGACGGTCGCACCGTCCACGGTGACGCGTGCGCGCGGCCTCGCGTCGGTCGTCCCGCAGGTGCCGCCCATCATGTTCAGCTGGATCTGTCTGAAGTCGTGCGGCGCAGTGAACGTGCCGGTCGCGGTGGCGTTGTTCCAGATCACCAGGGCCTGACCACCGGAGGCGGCCGGGTCCGCATAGGACGAACCGTACGCGGAGTCGATGGCGAGCGTGCTCTCGGCCTCGTAGTCGGCGTAGGCGAGCGCCGGTGCGGCCGGGACGGACAGCGCGGCCACCGCACCGACCAGCACGGCCGCGGTTCGGGCAAGGACACGTCGCCCCAGGATCTTCCCGGAGCGAGGGGTGGATCCATTGATCATGGCCGCATGCTTCCACAATGGCCGGTCCGGTTCTGCCCCTTACCGCCCCGCCTCGGGGCACCGGCACGAGACCCCGCCTCTCTCGTGCTCCACGGCGGCCCCCGCACGCGTCCCGTTCCATCTAGCATCGTCGTCGGAAGATGCTGGGCGGCCACCCATAGTGAGGGTTCATGACGGCGTTCGGGTACGACCAGAGGGCGACCACACCGCGGACCGTCCGGATCGCCGCGGCCGGGGTGGCGGTGCTCGGTGTGCTGAACATCCTCCGGGTCGTCGTCCAGACGGCCCTGACCTTCACCGGTGACGGATGGTCCGGCGGCGCACGGGCGATGTTCCTGATCCTCAATGTGATCCCGTTCGCTGTCTCCGTGCTCCTCCTGCCGCTCGCCCATCAGATGATCCGGGGCCGGCCGTGGGCATGGATCACGGCCGTCGTGGTGGCCGCCCTGGCCAGTCTGATCGGCGCGTTCCTGCTGCTCGGCTCCCTGTTCGGCGAGGGTTTCCCGTTCATCGCGCTGACCACGTTCGTCGTGCCGCTCGGCGTACTGCTGGCGTTGACGGTGCCGCCGTCGGTGCGCGCGTTCTTCGCCGCCAAGCCGGTGCCCCGGCCGTACCCGCCGTATCCCGGGCCCGGTTCCTGGACGTCCTGAGCCGCGCCGACGGCCACGCCGACGGAGGACGACGACCCGAACAACCCCACTATCGCACCGGCGACGGGACCGGGCTCGTACGGGTCAGCGGCGACGTCACACCGTCACTGGCCAAGAAGGTCGAGGCCGCGGTGGCCGGGCCGGACACCACCACCACGACGCCAGGCGGCGCGAACGACGAACTGGAACTCGCCGTCAAGGCCTACAGCGATGCCTTCCTCACCGGTGACGCGAGGACGGCGACGGGCTGCTGTCCGGAAGATGCGGGCCGGGCAGGTCGTAGGCGGCCCGGACCGCCTCGGCGACCCGCTCGACGGTCAGGTCCGGCACCACGTCCTCCAAGCTTCCGACGGTCGCCGGGTCGAAGTCGTAGCCGAGCTCGCGATAGGCCGCCGTGTGCACCTCCCGGAGCACCGCCGTGCCGCTGACCTGGATCACCGTGCTGAACAGCCAGCCGTCCCGGGTCACCCGCTGCGCCGAGCCGACAATCTTCACGCCGCCGGCGTTGATGCTGTACTCGCCGGGACAGTACTCGCCGGGCACCGGGCCGATCCGGGCATCGGCACCGAGCCCGGCGAGCATCGCCGTATGCATCGCGGCGAACCGCTGAAACCTCTCGACCGGGTTCGGTGACGACTGCTCGGCGCGATGCACGTGATCGACCACGACACTGCCGCGGTGATAGGCGGCGAGGCTGCCACCCTGCGGACGAACGACAGGTTCAAAACCATGCTGTCGTACGGCCGAAGCAGCCCGCTCATAGCCGGGCCGCAGCGTGTCCCGCCGGCTGAACGCGGCCGTCGGCGCCGGCGAGTAGATCCGCAGAATGTCCCGGGCGTCGCCGAGCCCGTGCCGCAGCAGGTGCGGCCCGAGCTCGACGTCGTGTCCGGGCCGGCTCGAGGCGTCCTCGGCCAGCAGAACCGTGCTCACAGCCGGGCGATCGCCGAGGCCGGATTCTCGATCGCGTCGGCGACACCGCGCATGAAGCCGGCCGCCACGCCGCCGTCGCAGACCCGGTGGTCGAACACGAAGCTCATCTGCGTGATCTTACGGACGCAGAGCTCCCCGCCGACCACCCACGGCCGGTCCATGATCCGGCCGAAGCCGAGGATCGCGACCTGCGGATGGTTGATGATCGCGGCACTGCCGTCGACCCCAAAGCCGCCGTAGTTGTTCAGGGTGAACGTGCCCGCTGCCAGCTCCTGCGGGGTGGCCCTGCCCTCGCGGGCGGTCGCGGTGAGCCGGCGGATCTCCTCGCCGAGCCGGGCCGTGGTCATCGACTCCGCACCGATCACGGCCGGCACCACGAGACCCCGGTCGCCCTGCACCGCGATGCCCAGGTTGATCCGGTCGTACTCGACGATCTCCTGCCGCTCGGCGTCGAACCGGGCGTTGAGCACCGGGTACTCGCGCAGGCCGGCGACCACGAAACGGGCGATGTAGGCGAGCAGGCCGGGCCCGCCGGGGTTGCTCTCCCGCAACTGCCACAGGTTCGTGGCGTCGACGTCGACCCAGACGGTCGCCTCGGGGATCTCGGCGCGGCTGCGGGACAGCGTGGCCGCCACCGCCTTGCGGAACCCGGAGAGCGGGGTACGCCTCTCCCCCGCGACGGGCGCCTCCGCCACGGCCGGCACCGCCACGGCCGGCGACATCGCAGCCGGCGCCGCCACAGCCGGTGCCGCCAGGAGACGCTCGACGTCAGCGCGGATGATCATGCCGCCCCGGCCGGTGCCCTCGACCGTGGTCAGGTCGATCCCGTTGGCCCGTGCCAGGTTGCGCACCAGCGGCGAGATGACCGTCGGTACCCGTCGCGGGCCGGCGGGCGGGTGCGCCGGAGCGGCCGTCCGGACCCGCGGCCGGCGGCGCCGGGTGGTCGAGGAGGCGCCGGACGTGCCGTACCCGATGAGTACGTTGCCCGAGCCGGCCTGCTCCTCCTCCCGATAGGTCTCCGCCGCTGCCGAGGCCGCGGGCGATGCCGAGACCGCGGGGGATGCCGAGACCGCGGGCGTAGCGGGGGCCGGGCCGGAGGTTTCGACGGCCTCCACGGTGATCAGCGGCTCACCGACCGCGAGGGTGGTGCCGGCCGGCGCGTGCAGGGTGGCGACCCGGCCGGCGTACGGCGAGGGCACCTCGACCACCGACTTCGCGGTCTCCACCTCGGCGATGCTCTGGTCGACGGCCACCATGTCACCCTCGGCGACCAGCCACTGCACGATCTCCGCCTCGGTGAGCCCTTCGCCCAGATCCGGCAGACGGAACGTCCTCTCCGGCATCACTGCACCCCCCGCAGACAGAACGTTCTCCGCGGCATGACTGCTCCCCGCATCACTGCTCCCACTGGAGGTCGTCGACGGCGTCGAGCACCCGGTCGACGCCGGGCAGCTGGAAGTGCTCCAGCTTCGGCGGCGGGTACGGGATGTCGAAACCGGTCACCCGGCGGATCGGCGCGGCAAGCGAGTTGAAGCACCGCTCGGTGACCCGGGCGACGATCTCGGAGGACACGCTGGCGAACCCGGCCGCCTCGGCGACGACCACGGCACGGCCGGTGGAGCGGACCGCGGCGCAGACCGTCTCGTCGTCGAACGGCACGATCGAGCGCACGTCCACCACCTGCAGGCTGCGGCCCTCCCGGGCGGCGGCCTCGGCGGCCTCCAGCGCCACGGGTACGGCCGGCCCGTACGCGATCAGGGTGGCGTCGGTGCCCTCCCGGCGGATCACGGCCGCGCCGATGCCGGGGGTGCGTACCGGCAGTTCGAGCTCCTGCTTGCTCCAGTACAGCTTCTTCGGCTCCAGGAACACGACCGGGTCCGGCGACGCGATCGACTCGCGGAGCAGCGAGTACGCGTCGGCCGGGGTGGCCGGGGCGACCACGTGCAGGCCGGGCGTGTGCGCGTAGTAGGCCTCCGAGGAGTCGCAGTGGTGCTCGACGCCGCCGATGCCACCGGCGTACGGCACCCGGATCACGATCGGCAGGGTGACCCGGCCACGGGTGCGGTTGCGCATCTTCGCGACGTGGCTGGCGATCTGCTCGAACGCCGGGTAGGCGAACGCGTCGAACTGCATCTCCACGACCGGGCGCATGCCGTTCATCGCCATGCCCACGGCCATCCCGACGATCCCGGACTCGGCCAGCGGCGTGTCGAAGCAGCGGTTGTCGCCGAACTCGGCGGTCAGCCCGTCGGTGATCCGGAAGACGCCGCCGAGCGCGCCGACGTCCTCACCGAACATCACCACGGACTCATCGTCGGCCATCGCGTCCCGCAGCGCCCGGTTCAGTGCCTGCGCCATCGAGAGACTACGGACCTCGGTCTTCGGTACGGGTGAGGCGAGCACCGTCATCAGAGGGCTCCTTCCCGGCTGAGCTCGTCATTTACCAGGGCCGCCTGCTCCCTGAGCTGCGGAGTCGGGCTCGCGTAGACGTACGAGAAAAGGTCTTCGGGGTTGGGGGTGACGTCTTTGTTGAGACCGTCACGCAGATGCGCGGCAGCCCGCTCGGCCTCGGCGGTGAAGGCGGCCTCGGCCGCGTCGTCGAGCAGCCCACGCTCCCGCAGGTGGGCGCGCAGCCGCAGGATCGGGTCGCGCTCCGCCCACGCCTGCACGTCGGCCTCGTCGCGGTAGCGGGTCGCGTCGTCGGCGTTCGTGTGCGCCTGCATCCGGTAGGTGTGCGCCTCGATCAGCTGCGGCCCCTCACCGGCACGGGCCCGTTCGACAGCCGCGCCGAGCACCGCGAGCAGGGCGGCCATGTCGTTGCCGTCGACCCGTTCGGCGTTCACGCCGTACCCGATGCCCTTGTGCGCGAGCGACGGCGCCGCCGACTGACGCGACAACGGGACGCTGATGGCGTACTCGTTGTTCTGGATGAAGAAGACGACCGGAGCCTGGAAGACCGCCGCGAAGTTGAGCGCCTCGTGGAAGTCGCCCTCGCTGGTGCCGCCGTCGCCGCTCATCGCCATCACCACGGTCGGTTCGCCACGCAGCCGCGCCGCGTGCGCCACACCGACCGCGTGCGGCAGCTGGGTGGCCAGCGGCGTGGTGTGCGGGGCGACATGGTGCAGGTACGGGTCGTAGCCGCAGTGCCAGTCACCCTTGAGCAGGCTCAGCGCCTCGACCGGATCGACACCCTTGACGACCGCGGCGACCGTGTCCCGGTAGGTGGGGAACAGCCAGTCCCCGGCTTCGAGCACCTGCGCCGCCGCAACCTGGCAGGCTTCCTGACCGTGCGACGACGGATAGACGGCCAGCCGGCCCTGCCGGACCAGCGCGTACGCCTGGTCGTTGAGCCGGCGGGCGGTGATCAGCAACCCGAGCGAGCGCAGCAGGGTGGCGTCGTCCGGGAGCGCGTGCGAGGGGGAGTCAGCCACTCGGCCTTGTGGGTCGATGAGGCTGACCGGATCCGCTGAAGGCAACAGCCGACGGGGGTCAGGTGTCATGGGGGTAATCGTTGTGTCTGGCGTCACGGTGTTCCAGAACTCGGCCGAAATCGAGAAATCCTGCTCCCGAGGCGGCCCGTAGGATGCCAGATGTCCAGCTGAACGGTCGTTGGGGCGAGGAGGTGAAGACACGTGGCCGGTGGACTCGACGACATCGACCGGCGGATCCTCGCCGAACTGGGCCGCGACGGGCGCATGCCGATCCGTCAGCTCGCCGAGACCCTGCACATCTCCCGGGCCAACGCGTACGCCCGCGTCCAGCGTCTCCGCGACACCAACGTGATCAAGGGCTTCCGCGCCGAGGTCGACCACGTCGCCGCCGGGATGGGCACGTCGGCCTATGTGACGGTCAACCTGCGGCAGGCCGAGTGGCGGGCCGTCGGTGAGCGCCTGCGGGCTCTGCCCGGGGTGGTGCACATCGCCCTGGTCGGCGGTGACTTCGACGTCATCATGCTGGTCCGGGCCAGGGACAACACCGACCTGCGGCGCCTGGTCCTGGACGAGATCCAGGGCATGCCGGGCGTCGTGAACACCCGGACCCTGCTGGTCTTCGAGGAGTTCGAGCCCCCACCAGCAGCCTCCTGGGCCGAGAGCTGAACCTTTCTGCGGGAACGGCCAGGCGCAACGCTTCCCCAGTTACCGCAGGGACGGGCCGGACCACCGTGCCCACTGGCTTCGATGTGGGCAGCCCGGTTGAACCCGGTGGCGGACGCCTGGCCTACCGGCGTCGCTGCCGAGCCGCGCGGCCCCAGGTCAGAGGCCGAACGGCTCCGAGCACCACAGGTGCTGCGCCGCGGTGACCGTCGGCAGGTGTCCCAGGACCGGCCCGAACTCGCTGCCACCCGGCGGCGACGCGGGTGCCGGCAGATCCGCGGCGCGTCCCGCGCCGACGCAGAACACCACCTCGCGGACCGGGTCGGGCAGCTTGACCGGCCCGTCGCCGTAGTCGTCGCCGTAGGGGCGGCGGCGCTCCAGCGGCAGCGGCACGTCGAACTCCTCGCGCAGCGAGCGGCCCGGCTCCAGTTCGGACACCCCGGCCAGCGGCGTCGTCGTCCAGTCCGTCCGGTCCGACTCGAGCTGGTGGAAGGCCCGCTTGGCGACCTGCACGCGGCCTTCCGGCTCACTGCCGATCACGTACACCGAGGCCGGGTCCTCGACCATCGAACCGGACGGGCTGAAGGCCGGTACCCGGTTGAAGACGATCAGCTTGGCGTCCGACCGGTTGGTCAGCTCGTACGAAATGTGCAGCGCCTGGCCGCGTGTCTCGACGGTGGAGGTGAACCCGGCGTCCGGCGGGGTGCCCTTCGCCGGTGGGTCGGCCGGCTCGGACGGCTGGCCGGTGCAGGCGGCGCAACCGAGCGTCAGGAGCAGCACGGCACCGGCGAGCAGCCGTCTAGTAGGCGTCACGGTGCGGTGCTCCCATCTCCTCGCGCAGGCCGTTCTCGGTCAACTCGTACGGATGCTCGGGATAGATCTGATCGGGTGTGTCCGGGTCGTCGTCGTGGTCGATCGGCAGGCCGGTCGCCTCGCGTTCCCGGTTGTTGGCGCCGGGGTTCTCCGGGCCGTCGTGCACGCCCGGAGCCAGGCTGTCGTTCATGTAGTCGTAGACGTGCGCGAACTCGTGGTACAGCACCGCCACGGGCGGGCCCTCGACGTACCCGCGGCCCTGGTCGGTGTTGAGGTGGTTGATGTGGGTGTTGTAGGCGATCTCGTTGGCCCCGTCGTCGTGGCTGGCCGTGCTGTTGTTCGGGTTGTCGGGGTTGTTGTACTCGCGGATGGTCAGCGAGTCGCCCTCGTGGTGCCACAGCCACCAGCCGCCCTCGGTGTCCTCGTGGCCCTGCTGCAGCGCCTCGAGCATCTGCTGGCCGCGCGGTGACGCGCCGAGCATCTCCAGGTCGGCCTCGACCCGTTCGCGGAACTCGGGGGTGCCCTCGATCTGGATGAACGTCTGCAGCGTCTTGATCTCGACGGTGACGGTCTGCTCGATGTTGCTGCCGCGGTCGCCGGTCTCGGCGTGCACCTTGTCGTTGCCGCGCCCGCCGTCGGTGGTGTCGGTGCCCGCCCCGGCATAGACGACGTCGTCGCCACCGCCGCCGCGGACGGTGTCGTCGTCACGCCCGCCGGAGAGGATGTCGTTGCCGGTGCCGCCGTCGATGGTGTCGTTGCCGGTGGCGCCCTCCAGGTAGTCCTGGCCCTCGCCGCCGGTGAGCGCGTCGTTGCCGGACAGGCCGTAGAGGATGTCGTCGCCGAGCCCGCCGGTGCCGATGTCGTTGCCGGCGCCGGTGTCGGCGTAGTCGCGGCCGGCGCCGGCCGACACCCGGTCGTCGCCGGCGCCGGAGTAGATCCGGTCCTTGCCGTCCAGGCCCAGGATGGTGTCCCGGCCGGAGCCGCCGCGAAGTTCGTCCTCGCCGACGCCGCCGATCAGGGTCACGTGCACGCCGGTGCCGGGTGCCACGGTAATCCGGTCGTCGCCGACGCCGCCGCGCACCACGATGTCGGCGTCGGCGGGGTACCAGTGCTTCACACCGTTGACCTCGACGACCTGCAGGCCGGTCTGCGGGTCGATGCCGACGGTCACCTGGTCGTTGCCGGTGCCGGTGTTCACCACCACCCGGTTCCCGTCGCGGATCACCGAGGTACCGGCGGCCTCGGCCGGCATGTCGTACGGCAGGCTCGTGCCGGCGGCCACCCCGTTCCAGGCCGTCGCGACCCGGGCGAACTCGGTGGTGGCCTGCCGGAACCGGGTGACCGTGGCGTTCAGCGCGCTGTCCAGGCCACCGCGGATCTCGGCGCACTGGTTGATCGAGTCGATCACGGTGGTGCTCTGCTCGTAGGTCTTCGGCGCGAACAGCAGATGCATCGGGGCGTCCCAGGTGAACGGCACCGGCGTCACCCGGCTCCACTCGCCGGTCAGGTGCGACTGCGCCGACCGCAACGCTCCGGCCGCGTCGTCGAGGGCGTTCGCCGCGACATCGGCCTGTGCCTGCGCGTGGTCGAGGTCGGTGACCAGTTTGCGGCGATGGTCGTCGTACGAGTCGGCGGCCGCGCCCGCCCAGCCGTCACCGAGCAGGGTCATCGCGGCGGCGTTCACCTCGTCGGCGGTGGCACCGAGGGACCGGGCGACCGCACGCCAGGACTCCGCCGCGGCCGCGATCTGATCCGGTCGCGCGTGCAGGTCCCACACGTCGGGGGTGCTTACCGACGGTGGTGGTGGCTCCGGCGTGGTCATCGTCGCGGCCCTCTAGATCGGAAGCTTCGGATGGGTACGGCGAAGGTCCACCGCTGCGTCGTCGTCGGCCTTCTTGTACGCGAACGCGATGCGGTAGAGCCGGTCCATGTCGCCTTCCAGCACCGCGACCAGCCGCTCGACCGCCACGCCGCCGCCGTCGACGGTGTCCTGCGCGGCGGCCAGCGACGTGCCGGCCCCGACGCTGTCGCCGAACGCGGCCTGCGGCACCGCGAACGGGCCCTGGGCCTGTCGCCAGGCGTCGGAGAGTGACTGCGACGCGCGCAGCATCCGGTCGGCCACCCGGGTCACAGCGGCCGGATCGACACGTACCTCTTCTTCCGCCACGCCCGCGATGCTATCGGCACCGGTCGACCCGTGCCGTCCCGCTGCCGGGCTGCTCATGCCGGCAACGGTCACGTTCTGACCGCTTCACCGGGAAGACTGTGGTCATGACTTCCGACCTCTCGGGTTCCCGGATCGACCACCTCAACGTCGCCGTACCCGATCTCGCCGCCGCCGTCGCCTTCTACGAGCCGGTGCTCGCCGCCATCGGCATCACGAAGATGCTGGAGTTCCCGCCGAACGCGAGGCCGAACCAGCCGACCGCCATGACCGGCTTCGGACTGGCCGGTGTGAAGCCGTACTTCTGGCTCATCGACGGCGGCACGGTCGGCACGAACATGCACCTGGCCTTCACTGTCGACACCCGCGACGAGGTGTCCGTGTTCCACCGCGCCGCACTGGCGGCCGGGGCGGCCTCACTGCTGGCCCCGGCGGTTCACCCCGAGTACCACGACGACTACTACGGCGCCTTCGTGCTGGACCCGCACGGCATCAACCTCGAGGCGGTCTGTCATCACGCCCCCTGATGTTCGCTGGCAGTGAACGCCGGAAGAGCCGGGGCACCGCCGTGGTTGAGCCACCTGTACTCAACTTCCCGGAGGTACCCGTGGCCAGCAAGCAACTTCCCGTGCTGTTCCTTGACGACATCGTCCTGCTTCCGGGCATGGTCGTCCCCGTCGAACTCGACGAGGCCGCCCAGGCCGCCGTCGACGCGGCCCGCACCTCGGCCGGCTCCGAGCTGCTGATCGCGCCGCGGCTCGACAACCGGTACGCCTCGTACGGCGTGGTGGCAAGCGTCGAGCGGGTGGGCAAGTTTCGGGGCGGCTCCCCCGCCGCCGTCCTGCGGACCCGCTCCCGAGCCAAGATCGGCAGTGGCGTGACCGGACCCGGTGCGGCGCTGTGGGTCGAGGCCGAACCGGTGCCCGCCAGCACCCCGAGCGAGCACGCCCGTGAGCTCGCCGCCGAGTACAAGCAGCTGGTCGTCTCGGTGCTGCAACGCCGCGAGGCGTGGCAGGTCATCGACTCGGTCAGCGCCCTCGACGACCCCAGCGACCTGGCCGACACCGCAGGCTGGGCGTCGTACCTGTCCAACGAACGCAAGCGCGAACTGCTGGAGACGCCCGACGTCGAGGCCCGTCTGCGGCTGCTGATCGAGTGGACCCGCGACTTCCTGGCGGAGTCCGAGGTCAGCGACACCATCGAGAAGGACGTCCGCGAGTCCGTCGAGAAGCGCAACCGCGAATACCTGCTGCGCGAGCAGCTCAAGGCGATCCGTAAGGAACTCGGTGAGGGCGAGGCCGACGGGACCGACGACTACCGCGCCCGCGTCGAGGCCGCCGACCTGCCCGAGGCGGTCCGCGAGGCGGCGCTGCGCGAGGTCGGCAAGCTGGAACGCGCCGGTGACCAGAACCCGGAGGCAGGCTGGATCCGCACCTGGCTCGACACCGTGCTCGACCTGCCCTGGAACGTGCGCACCACGGACAACACCGACCTCGAGGCGGCGCGGGCGGTTCTGGACGCCGACCACCACGGTCTGGACGAGGTGAAGGAACGCATCGTCGAATACCTGGGCGTCCGTGCGCGGCGCGAGTCGCGTGGCCTGGAGGTCGTCGGCGGCCGCGGTTCCGGGGCGGTGGTCCTGCTGGCCGGCCCGCCCGGAGTCGGCAAGACGTCGCTCGGTGAGTCGGTGGCCCGTACCCTCGGCCGCAAGTTCGTGCGGGTCGCCCTCGGCGGCGTCCGTGACGAGGCGGAGATCCGGGGGCACCGCCGGACGTACGTCGGCGCACTGCCCGGCCGCATCGTGCGGGCGGTCCGGGAGGCCGGGTCGATGAACCCGGTGGTGCTGCTCGACGAGGTCGACAAGGTCGGCAGCGACTACCGCGGCGACCCGGCGGCGGCGCTGCTCGAAGTGCTGGACCCGGCGCAGAACCACACGTTCCGCGACCACTACCTGGACCTCGACCTGGACCTGTCGGACGTGCTGTTCATCGCGACGGCGAACGTGCTGGAGACCATCCCGCAGGCGCTGTTCGACCGGATGGAGCTCATCACGATCGACGGCTACACCGAGACCGACAAGGTGGCCATCGCCCGCGACTTCCTCATCCCCCGGCAGCTCGAACGCGCCGCGCTCTCCCCCGGCGAGGTGACCGTCACCGAGGAGGCTCTGCGCGAGATCGCCGCCAATTACACCCGGGAGGCGGGCGTACGGTCCTTCGAGCGCCTGCTCGCCAAGGCGTTCCGCAAGGTGTCGCTGCGCAGCCTGCCGGCGACCGTGGACACGGACGACCTGAAGGACCTGATCGGACGGCCGCGGTTCACCTCCGACGCGGCCGAGCGCACCGCGGTCCCCGGGGTGTCGACCGGCCTGGCAGTCACCGGGATGGGCGGTGACGTCCTCTACATCGAGGCGTCGCTGCTGCCCGGCAACTCCGGCGGCCTGTCGGTCACCGGCCAGCTCGGCGACGTCATGAAGGAGTCGGCACAGATCGCCCTCTCCTATGTGCGGGCGCACGCGGGTGAGCTCGGCATCTCGCCGGAACAACTCGACCACCCGATCCACCTGCACGTGCCGGCGGGCGCGGTACCCAAGGACGGGCCGTCGGCGGGCGTCACCATGACGACCGCGCTGGTCTCGCTGCTGCTCGGCCGTAGCGTGCGGGCCGAGGCCGGGATGACCGGTGAGGTTTCGCTGACCGGCCGGGTGCTGCCGATCGGTGGTGTGAAGCAGAAGTTGCTCGCCGCGCAGCGTGCCGGCCTGACCGAGGTGTACCTGCCGAAACGCAACGAGCCCGACCTCGACGAGGTGCCGGCCGACGTGCTCGAGGCGCTGACCGTACACATCGTCTCCGACGTCCGCGAGATCCTGGACAGTGCCTTGGAGCCGGTCTCTTCGGAGGCGGTCGCGGCAGCCTAGGACCGTTCGCGAAGGGCCCGCATCAGCTACGGCAGGGCTGTGGCGGGCCCGTAGGCGTGGGTCGCGCGGCCTGGTCGAGGTGAAGCGGATCATGAGGCACGCCGCACTCAACGGCGGGCCGCCGGGCGGCGGCGCGGGCCGGCTGGGCGGCGGCGGGGCGCGGGTGGCCGGGCGGTGGTTCGGGCGCGTCTCGTCGGGGAGGCCGGCCGCCGGGCGTTGCCGCCGGTGGCGGCGCCGGCCACCACGATGACGGCGAACGCGCCCAGGGCCAGGCCCCGCGGCAGGGCGAGACGCAGGCCGGCCACCCGGTCCGGGGTCTCCGGGGCGACCAGGCCGGTCGGTTCGGCCAGGACCTCGATCCGTGAGCCGACGGCGTACTCGTCGGCGGTCCGGCAGATCCGGCCGAGGACCGGCTCGCCGCCGGGCCGGCTGAGGCGATAGCAGAACTCGCTGTTCTGCTTGTCGCCGCGGGCGCGGTCGGATCGTTCGACGCCGTCCACGCGGACGGTCTGAGGTTCGCCCCACAGGTCCAGGGCGACGAGCCGGGCCGAGAAGAAACTCGCCACGCCGAACACGACCACCGCGATCGGCACCGCGCCGGTCGCCAGCACGGTCCGCAGTGGCCGGGTGCCCGCCGGGCGGGTCCGTGCCGGGCGCAGCAGCGAGTAGACGAGCAGCGCCACCGCCACGAGCAGCACCACGAGCCAGCCGGACCAGGCGCGGACGGCGGCGACGGCGGCGAGGATCCCGGGCGTCAGAAGCAGACCGATGTACGCGAGACGGCGTCCGAGATCATTTGTCACCCTCGTGATTCTGGCCGCGCCGCGCCGCCGTACGCAATCGGCCCGGCCACCCTGAGGATGGCCGGGCCGGTGTGCCGCTGGAGGGTCAGCGCCAGGTGTCGTTCAGTGTCACCTGGCCACTGGCCGGGACCGTCGCGGTGCGGTTGGCACCGGATTCCCAGGTGACGCTGCCGTCAGCGTTCTTGCGGACGTATTTGTACTGGAACGCCGTCCCGGCGGGCAGCGCGACCGTGCCCTTCCAGACCGGGTAGCTCGCGGACGACAGGGCGACGGCGCTCGCCGGGGCCCAGTTGCCGAGCGCCGCCTGGTTGCCGACGACGAAGATGTTCTGGCCGAGGGTGGTCGTCGCGGTGACGTTGAACCCGGCTCCGGCGGAGGCCGGGTTGGACGGCGCCGGAGAGGTCGGCGTGGTGGGGCTGACACCTCTGGCACCGACGTGGAGCGCAACCGCTTCACCGGCGGGAATCGTGGCGGTGAACTGACCGGACGAGTTGACGGCGTAGGCCGTACCCGAGCATCCGCCGTTTGCCGTGGGGTCGCCGTGCTGGACGTCGCAGTAGGTGCCGGCCGGCAGTGACGTCTGGAAGGTGCGGGTCAGGCTGCTGCCCTCGTGGTTGATGGCGACGTAGCCCTTGCTGCCGCGGCCGAAGGCGATCTGGTCGGCGCCGTTGGACCACCAGTTGGTGACGGCGGTGCCGCGGGTGGCGTTGCGGAAGCCGACCATGTTGCCGATCTGGCGCCACGCGTGCTGGCACTTCCAGCCGTCGGTGTAGCAGGCGTTGACGGTGCCGTTGTTCGGCGGGCCGGCGTCGTGGTTGGTGAACTCGTAGCCGGAGTTCACGTCGGGGGCGCCGTACGGCCAGGCGAGCGTGAACACCTGGGCGAGCGTGTACGCGGAACCGTTCTTGTAGTTGAGGGTGTCGCCGCCGCGCTCGGTGTCGTGGTTGTCGACGAAGGTGGCGGCCTGGTTGCTCGGCAGGTAACCCCAGGAGGCGCCGAAGTTGGACAGGTACGCCAGGTTCTCGCTGAGGAAGACGCGCTTGAGGTCGCGGGCGAACCGGAACTCCTGCACGTCGCCGGTGCCGGTGTACTCGGCCGGCTGGACGGCCTCACCGGCACCGAAGATCACTTCCTGCTTCCAGTACGCGCCGGTGTTGCTGAGCTTCGACTTGATGCCGGCCAGGTCGGCCGCGGACATGTGTTTGGCCGCGTCGATGCGGAAGCCGTCGACGCCGAGGGACGCCAGGTCGTTCATGTAGCCGGCGATCCGGCCGCGGACGTAGTCCTTGCCGGTGTTCAGGTCGGACAGGTTGACGAGTTCACAATCCTGCACGTTGCCGCGGTTGGTGTAGTCGTTGATGGCCGTACGGCAGGAGTGGAAGTCCGCGTCGGAGTACACGCCGGGATAGTTGTACTTCGAGTACTGGGTGCCGCCGGTGCCGGTGCCGGATCCGGCCGACATGTGGTTGATGACGGTGTCGACGACGACCTTGACGCCGGCCGCGTGACAGGTGTTGACCATGTTGGAGAACGCGGCCCGATTGCCGAGGCGGCTCGAGATGCTGTACGACACCGGCTGGTAGGACGTCCACCACTGGCTGCCCTGGATGTGCTCCTGGGGCGGCGAGACCTGGACGTATCCGTAGCCGAGCGGGCCGAGGGTGCTGGTGCACTCGCGGGCGATCGAGGCGAAGGACCACTCGAACATGACCGCGGTGACGTCCTTCTCGCCGGGCGGCGCGGCGAACGCGTCGGGGCCGGTGACTACCTGGGCTACGCCGAACCCGCCGACGCCGAGGGCGAGGGTGGTGGCGGCGAGGATGCGGGTCAGGCGTCGCCGCCTGCGGGGACTGTCCACATCAACCTCCGGGGAAGGGGAGCGGGTCTGCAAGCCCTTGCAGCAACAGGCTTGAAACTTTCTGAAAATCTTTGCGGCAAAGATAGATACCAGCCAGTACGCCCGTCAAGACATCTGCCGGAAACAGAAAAAACGCCGCCCCCGGCTGGGGGCGGCGTTCCTCCTGGTGGACTAGCTCAGGCCGTTCTCCGACAGGAAAGCCTTCGCCACGACCGCGATGTCCTTCTTGTCCACCTGCACCTGAGCCAGGTAGCTGGTCAGGTTCTCGGTGGTCAGCTTGCCCGACACCGCGTCCAGGGCACCGGTCACCGTCGCGTTGTTCGCCTCGGTGCGGATCAGCGGGATGACGTTCTGCGAGGTGAACAGGTTCTTCGGGTCCTCGAGGGTGACGAACTTGTTGGTGACGATCGAGGAGTCGGTGGAGAACAGGTTCGCCACCTGGATGTCGCCGTCCTTGAGGGCGTTCACGGTCAGCGGGCCACCCGGGTCGAGCGGCTTGTACTCCTTGAACTCGACGCCGTACACCTCCTTGAGGCCCTTCAGGCCCTGCTGGCGTTCGGTGAACTCGGGGCCGCCGCCGGCGATCAGCGTCGGCGCGACCGCCTTGAGGTCCTCGATGGTCTTCAGGTTGTTCTTGGTGGCGGTCTCCGCGCTGACCGTCAGGGTGTCCTTGTCCTCGGCCGACGACTGCGCCAGGACCTCGGTACCGGCCGGCAGCACCTTCTTCAGTTCGGCGAGCACGGCGTCGGGGCTGCTCACCCCGGCCGGTACGCCGTTCGGGGACAGCGCGGCCAGCAGTGCCCCGTTGTACTCGGGCAGCAGCGAGATCGAGCCGTCCTGCAGCGCCTTCAGGTAGACCTCACGGGCGCCGATGTTGAACTTGCGGGTGACCGTGACGCCCTTGGCCTCCAGGGCCTGCGAGTAGATCTCGGCGAGCAGCTGGCTCTCCGGGAAGTTGGCGGAACCGACGGTGACCGAACCACCGGCCGCGCCCGAGGCGGCCGGTTCGTCGGCCAGCGGATCACTGTCGGCACCGCACGCGGTGAGCGTGAGCGCCATGGCAACAGCAGCGACGATGCGCTTCATTTACGAGCCTTTCAATCCGGGTGAGACGATCAGGCGCTGGATCAGCGCCAGGAAGAGATCCACGAGTACGGCCAGCGCGGCGACGACGATGGCGCCGGCCAGGACCCGGGAGTAGTCGTTGACGGCCAGGCCGTCGATCAGCAGCCGGCCCAGCCCGCCCAGGCCGACCGCGGCCGCCACCGTGGCGGTCGCCACGACCTGCAGCGCGGCGTTGCGGAAACCGCTGAGCATCACCGGCAGCGCCATCGGCAGTTCGACGCGGGCGAGCACCTGCCACGGGCGCATGCCCATGCCGCGGGCGGCGTCCACGACCCGGTGGTCGAGGTTGCGCATCCCGGCGTAGGACGAGGTCAGGATCGGCGGGATGACCAGTACGGTCAGCGCGATCAGCACCGGCAGCAGACCGAGCCCGAGCAGCGTGACCATCAGCATGAGCAGGCCCAGGGTCGGCAGCGACCGGCCGGCGTTGCCCGCGTTGATCGCGATGAACGAACCCTTGCCGGTGTGCCCGATCCAGAGACCGACCGGCAGCGCGATGACCGCACCGCACAGCAGCGCCAGGGCCGTGTAGCCGAGGTGCGAGATAATCAGGTTCGGGATGCTGCCGGGCGCAGCGAGGTCCCAGTGGGCCGGGTCGAGCAGGTACGAGAAGTTCATGCGGCACGCGTCCACGGGGTGATCGCCCGCTGCACGAGCACGATGATCAGGTCGGCGATGCCGGCCAGCAGCACCGACAGGATGACGCCGATCAGGATCGGCTCCAGGTAGAACAGCTGGAAGCCGCGGGTGAACAGCTGCCCGAGACCGCCGATGCCGATCAGCGAGCCGACGCTCACCAGGCTGATGTTGGAGACCGTGGCGACCCGCAGCCCGGCCAGGATGACCGGCAGCGCGATCGGCAGCTCGACGTCGATCAGCCGCCGCGACCGGCGGTAACCCATCGCGGTCGCGGCCTGCACCACGACCGGGTCCACGGCGCGCAGGCCGTCGGCGACGGTCCGCGCCAGCAGCGCCACGGTGTAGATGGTCAGCGCCACCACGACGTTGATCGGGGACAGCACCTTGGTGCCGAGGATCACCGGCAGGAACACGAACAGCGCCAGCGACGGGATGGAGTAGAGCACCCCGAACGTGTTGATCAGCGGGTGGTAGAGCCAGTCGAACCGGACCGCGAGATAACCGAGCGGCAGGGAGATCGCGAACCCGAGCAGGATCGGCACCAGCGCGAGGTAGAGATGCTCCTGCAAGGCCTGCCAGACGATCTCGGAGTTGTTCGTCAGGTATTGGATCATCGGCGCCGGCTCGCCAGGTAGTCGGCCAGGTCGTGGTGACTGACCTGCCCGTCGGCGGCGCCGTCCGGTCCGACCCGGACCGCGATCCCGCCCGGCGAGCTGATCACCAGGTCGGTGACCACCCGCAGCGAGTCGTCCTTGGTGAAGACGCCGGGCAGCCCCAGCGGACGGCCCGCGTCATCGAGCGGGATGCCCTCGACCGGGCGCACCGGAAGGTCGGTGGCACTGTCGAAGGAGAGGCTGCGCAGGCCGCGGTCACGGCCCACGAACGAGGCCACGAAGTCGTCGGCCGGCTCGGCCAGCAGCTCCCGCGGCGTCGCGAACTGGGCCAGCCTGCCTCCGGCGCGGAACACCGCCACATGATCGCCGAGCTTGATCGCCTCGTCGATGTCGTGCGTCACCATCACGATGGTCTTGCCGAGTTCCTGCTGCAGCCGCAGGAACTCGGCCTGCAACTGGGACCGCACGACCGGGTCGACAGCGCTGAACGGCTCGTCCATCAACATGATCGGCGGGTCGGCGGCGAGCGCGCGGGCCACTCCGACCCGCTGCTGCTGGCCGCCGCTGAGCTGGGCCGGATAGCGCTTGGCGAATTCGGCGGAGAGGCCGACCCGCTCCATCAGCTGGTACGCGGCCGCGCGGGCCTCCCGCCGGGTCTTGCCGAGCAGCACCGGGACGGTGGCGACGTTGTCCAGCACGGTCCGGTGCGGGAAGAGCCCGGCATGCTGGATCACATAGCCGATGCTCCGGCGCAGCAGCGCCTCGTCCTGCTCCGCGACGTCCTTGCCGTCGATCAGGATCCGCCCGGAGGTCGGAGCGATCATCCGGTTGATCATCCGGAGGGACGTGGTCTTGCCGCAGCCGGACGGCCCGACCAGTACCGTCAGCTTGCCGGTGGGCAACTCCAGGCTGAGGTGGTCCACCGCTGTGGCGCCGCCGCGGTAGACCTTCACGACGTCCTCGAATGTGATCATGCCGCTCCAGGAGTTGATCTTCCTACTGCCACTATTCATACTCGCTAAGTAGTAAATGCGGTGTCAACGGCCGGACACGGTTGGGAGACGATCGATGCAGGTCAGACTCGACGGTCACACGTTGACCATTCCAGACCTGGTGGCCATCGCATCCGGAGCGACCGAAATCACCGTCGGCCCGACCGCACTCACCCTCGTCCAGAAGTCACACCACGGCCTGCGCTCGGCCCGCGCCTCACCCCGCTCGCCGAACTCGCGGTCACCGTAGCCACCTCCGCACTCACCGTCACCGACGTCCAGGATCATCTACGGGCCCCAACTATCATCGCGGCGCTTTCCTTCCTGACGCTGCGCGGCAATCCCGGGGCCTGCCACCCCGAGATTCACGCCGCCTGCGCCCACCCGTACCAGATCACCCCCGCCGGCACCCTGACCATCTCTCTCGGAATGGATGAACACGCCGGCTTCGCCACCCACGTCGGCCGCAGCCTCCGCACCATGACGGGGTGCGAGGATGGCATTCATGCTGGCCGAGGTGCGACGTGACGCGTAGATCACCCGTGGTGGTACGCGCGGGCCTGCGACGCCGCAGCGAGGGCCCGGCGGAACGGACCGCGATCGACGGTCTGAGTGCCCGCGCCGAGCGGGAGCTCAGGGCATACGAGCGAGCGGCCCGCCGTCCCGGTGCGATCGCCGCGGCCCTCGCGGGCTGGCGGCACACGGTGCATCTGCCGGTCAAGGAACTGCTCGACGAGATGCACAGCGCACTCCCGTGCTGCGACCCGTTCGAACACCGTGACGAGCTGGCCTCGGCTCTGGCCGCCCTGCACGCTCGCACCGGCCGGGAGCTGCGGGCCCGCCTGGACCCGCTCGACGCCGTCCTCGAGCGCCGCACGCGGCACGATCCCGCCACGCCGGGCCATCTGCCGTGGTGGCGCCGACGCGGATGACCGGCCACGTCCCCGCAGGACGGGCCGGACACTGTTACCGTGCTCGGCCATGACGGCGGAGCGGACGGTCCGGGACCTGGTGGATCGCGTGTGGAACGGTGGACACGTCGACGAACTGGGACGGTTCTACGCGGAACAGTTCGAACACAGTGGCCGGCCCGACACCGTCGCGGGGCTGCGCCGCTGGCACGAGGCCGAGGCGGCCACCTGGGCAGACCCGGTCTACGAGGTGTTGACGCTGGTCAGCGACGGTGAGCAGGTCGCGCTCCGGTGGCGGGCCACCGCACGCCAGGTGGGCCCGTGGGGGCCGACCCCGCCGACCGGGCGGACGATCAGCTGGGACGGCGTGCACCTTTTCGTGGTGCGCGCCGGCCGGATCGTCGCGGTCTGGGCAATGTCGGACATGTTCACCAAGGCCGTACAGCTCGGGGTGACGATGATCCCGCCGGAAGCCTGAAGCCGTCCCGCCTCCCCCGGAGCGCGGTGGACTACGACGAGGACGACTGTTCGGAGAGCGCGCGTGCCGGCCGGACGGCCCGCAGGGTCAGGGCGACGGTCCCGGCCACCGCGAAGGCCACGGCAATCCACCCGATCCCGATGGCGTCGAGCCAGGTGGTCACCTGTCCCTGGAGCCCGGTGACGGTGCCGACGAGCGGGTCCTCGGCGGAGCCGCCGGAGGCGACACGCAGCTCGAACCAGCCGTAGTAGGTGACGTACAGGCCGGCCAGCAGCAGGAGGCCGCCGGACAGCCGGGATATCCACGGCAGGACGGCCCGGGTGCGCCGGACGGTCGCCTCACGCGCGAAGGCCACGAGCATGGCGAGCAGACCCACGACCAGACCCATGCCGAGGCCGTACGCCACGAACGCCGCCATCCCCACGGCGACGTCCCCACCGCCGGAGACCAGGCCGGTCACCGCCAGAAACGGCGCGATGGTGCAGGACAGCGACGCCACCGCGTAGGAGGCGCCGTAGCCGTACAGGGCGAGGATCGAACCGGCCGGTGAGCCGGCGGCGAGCCGCGGAAGCCGGACCCGCAGCTCCCTGCCGGACAGCAGCCAGCAGCCCAGCAGGACCAGCAACCCTCCGATGATCACCGCAGCCCACGGCAGGTGCCGCTGGATCGGCACGGTGGTGACGCTGAGGACCGCACCGAGCAGCCCGAAGACGGTGACGAACCCGGCGGTCATGGCCGCCGACAGGCGCAACGCCCGCAGCGGCCCGCCAGGTCCGGCGACGAGAAGGGCCAGGAACGACGGCAGCAGCGCGAACCCGCAGGGGTTGAACGCCGCCAGCAGTCCGGCGGCCAGGGCGAAGGTGAGTGTCTCCACGATCGTGCATACGGTCCGGCGCCTCCCGCAGATCAGGCCGGGCGAATGCGCGTCTTTCTTCACCGATCCCGCATGGGAGTTGACCGGATTCTACTTGCACGCGTGGCGGGCCACGCGTGTCTCGGTTGCAGGCCGTTCGGGGCAGGGTCCGCGGAAGATCTTGAACGCGATCCCTGTATCCGGGCCGGTCGGCTACCAGGGGCGCATGTCTGCCGGTGAAGCGGCCCGGAGATCGAGGAAACGATCTCCGGGCCTGACACTCTCGCAGTTCAGGCGCTCGCCCGATGTCCGCTACGCCTTCGGCGAGCCAGGAGCAACGGGCTGCCCACCAGCGTTCTGACCACCGATGTTCTGCGCGGCGACCTGGGCGCCCGCATCCTGCCCACCGGCGTTCTGCGCGCCAGTGTTCTGCGCACCAGCGTTCTGCCCACCGGCGTTCTGCGCGGTGACCTGAGCACCCGCATCCTGCCCGCCAGCGTTATGCGCACCAGCGTTCTGCGCGGTGGCCTGAGCACCCGCATCCTGCCCGCCAGCGTTCTGCGCACCAGCGTTCTGCGCGGCGCCCTGAGCACCCGCATCCTGCCCACCGGCGTTCTGCGCGGTGACCTGAGCACCCGCATCCTGCCCGCCAGCGTTCTGCGCACCAGCGTTCTGCGCGGTAGCCTGCGCACCCGCATCCTGCCCACCGGCAGACTGCCCAGCAGCGTTCTGCGCGCCAGCGTCCTGACCACCGGCGTTCTGCGCAGTGCCCTGAGCACCCGCGTCTTGGCCGTAACCGGCCTGGCCCCGGTTGGGGGGCGGGTCAGCGCTGGCGGGTCCAGCAGTTACGCCCAGAGTGAGTGCTAGGGCACCTACCGTCGCGGCCAGGCTGTGAGTCTTCTTCATCAAGATCCCTTTCCGAGTGAGAGATAACAGCACCGAGGTGCTGAGGACATTCCAACACCGGCTTATCGGGACTATCCGGGCTATAGCCGTTAAACATAAAGTTTCAGATCAGCTGGTCATCTCCGGGCCATACCGGCCTGACGGCGGCAAGTCCCCGTGGGGCCTGGCGCCACCCGCATTTCCAGGTGGGAGAGCGGCCCATGGCCGAGCGGGAGCGGCACCGGTTGCTCCACGAGTCGATGACCCCGGCCAGGAGGAAGGCCCGCGTCACCAGCGGCAGGTCGGGGTAGGTCGGCGCGAGGTCACCACCGATCCGCAACATCCGGCCGGCTCCAGACGCCGATCGGCCGGACGGCGGCCGCCAGGTAGACGCCAAGCCGCCGACGCCGGCACCGCGGTAGGCGCGAGGATGTGCCGCGACCGGGCCCCAACGGGCGCTGTCAGATGCGGCTGACGGGACCGGCAGTCCAGTGCCGGCACCAGCGTTTCAAGGCCATGACGACAGTGCCGCCGACCTCAGCGGTGGAGCCGTCCTCACCACCACGGTCACGAGATGAAGACGTCACGCCGGATCACATCACGGGATCGTGATGCCAGGCGGCAGGACCGGTGGAAGCCGGCGCCCGCGACCGGGACGATGCCGCCCTGCGGTGGGCCTTGTCCCGCATCAGGCCGGTTGGGCTCAGAGGCAGGACGTCGCCGGCGACAGGTCATACCCGGATCACGACACACCGGCGCGGGCGGCTGCGCCGACGGGGTTGGCCGCTGCGGGACAGACCGGTGAGCCGGTAGACCTGCCTGATCAATTGGCGAGGCCCGGCGATATGGCCAATCGCCGGGCCTCCAGGTACCACCGAATTGCACACACCAGCACGTTTAAGGGCCGGGATCATTCTCATGACATCGGGTTTTGCCTTTAAACTACCGCCGCTCGAAGCGCGGCGGGCCGGAATTGAACCGGCATCCGCTGTCCTCGTCCCACCCGTTCGATCCGGTGATCGGTGATGAATGCTGACATTGGAGCGAGAATCTGAGTCTTATACCGGCTGCCTCTGCCAGTTGGGCTACCCCCGCGCGTGAGTGCGGGGGGCGGGACTCGAACCCGCACTGTCACCGGCTGGTTCAGCTTCAACCTCAGCTGTCAGCTTCGCGCCGGGACTCCCGGCGCTCCCCCGCGCTCCCACGGGGGAATCCATGACGGTTACCCGAACAGGTAACCGAAGACGGCCGAGCCGACCCGCTGGTCGACGGCCTCGGTGTTGTTGGCCTCCTCGCGGGCGAACTTGACCGCGGTCTGCAGGGCCAGCACCCGGTCGAGGAGCTCGTTGACCCGCTTCGCCGGAAGGGCGCCGGAGAACTTCACCGTGGTCCAGTATCCGACGGTGACATCCTCGTAGTAGACCTCGACCTGCGCCGGGTGCTTGTCGGTGGCCTCGGCCTTGACGTGGTTGCGGGGCACCTTCTTGGTGCGGTTGGTACGCACCGGCTCGGTCCGCCAGCTGTCGGTCGAGTCGTCGCGCACCCAGGACTCGGCGGCGTCGAGGACCGGCAGCTTCTTGACGAACGTGTGCAGGTCGACCAGCTGCTTCTCGAGGAACAGCAGGTAGGTCACCGGCACCTGCGCGGCGATGGTACGGCCGTCGACGACCACGTCGGCGCGGGCCTCGCAGTTCGTCCAGTCCTTGGTGGCGGTGACGTCGAACAGCCGGGTCAGGGTGGCGGCGACCTGGCGCAGGGTGTCCTCGGCCTTGATCTGCACCCGCGTCGACTCGGCGGGCAGCTGCTCGCCCTCCTCGTCCTTCGGCTGATAGGTCCGGGAGATACCGGCGAGCGGGCCGGTCTTCTGCACGGCGTGATGGGCGTCGCTGAGGTCGGCGAACGCCTTGCTCTTCACGCCTTTCTCCACGGCGATGATCTGATTCAGCTTCGGCACGATGTCCCCTTTCGGCCCGCGAACGGTAACACCCACCGACAACCGCGTCCGATCGAATATCGGCGACGCCCGGCGATCGCATCGTTGAGTTCCGGCCGGCGCGCACCGCTGTCTCAGGGCGGTTGAGACAGCGGCCCCGGTC
>NZ_JBFAAI010000053.1:0-22703 GCF_040639655.1 Actinoplanes sp. NPDC023801
CCCCGGCGACCCGGTCCGCCTCGGCGGTGTGCTGATCGGCGGTCTGCTGGGCGATCTCCACGAGGCGGAACGGGTCCACCGCCGCGGTGCGGGCCTTCTCGAGTTCGGCCCGCAGGCTTTCCGCCCGCTGCTGAGCCTCGGCACGCTCGCGCTCGAGACGGCGCAGACCGGCCGCCGGGTCGCTCTGCATCAACTGCTCGGCGAGTGCCCGGTTCTCCGCCTCCAGGCGGGCCATCTCCTCCGCGACCTCTTTCAGGAAGGTGTCGACCTGGTCCTCGTGGTAGCCACGCGCACCCTCCGCCGGCGCCGGGAACGCGGTGCTGCCGACCTGGGCTGCGGTGAGCGACATGACAGCGACCCTCTACCTTCCGGACGGCTCGGCGGCGGCCTGTGCACGTTCTCACAGAGACCGGAGATCAACGGAGAGGTAGAACCTTGTTCGAAATCGGCCACCAGGAGACGTCACGAAGTAGACGCGAACGGTCCTTCAATGTCAACACCGTGCTACGGGAGTGACCTCCGTCAGTAATCAGGAGACGCGGAAGGAGCCCACCAGGGTGCGCAACTCCTCCGCCGTACGGGCCACCTCGGCACTGGCCACGTTGGTCTGACTGGTGCCCTCCACCGAGATCGAACTGGCTCGGGCCACCTCGGAGATGCTGATCGCGATCCGGCCGCTTCCCGCCGCGACCTCGCTGATGCTGCGGCTCATCTCGGCCGTCGTCGCCGTCTGCTCCTCGACCGCACTGGCGATCGTCGTCTGGTAGTCGTTGATCTTGGCGATGACCTCGCTGACCCGGCTGATCACGTCGACCAGGCCGCCGGTCTCCTGCTGGATCGCCGCGACCCGGCTGGTGATGTCCTCGGTGGCCCGCGCCGTCTCCTGGGCCAGATCCTTGACCTCACTGGCGACCACGGCGAACCCCTTGCCCATCTCCCCGGCGCGGGCCGCCTCGATGGTGGCGTTCAGCGCCAGCAGGTTGGTCTGCTCAGCGATCGAGGTGATCAGGTTGACCACGTTGCCGATCTCCACGCTCGACGCACCCAGCTGCTCGATGCGCTGCGTCGCCAGTGCCGCCTCGGAAACCGCCTCACCGGCGATCTGGGCGGCCCGGTTGGTGTTCTCCGAGATCTCGCGGATCGAGACGCCCATCTCCTCGCTGCCGGCCGCCACCGTCTGCACGTTGCGTGAGATCTCCTCGGCCTCGGTCGACGCGGCCGACGTCTGCTGGTCAGTCTCGTGTGCTGCTCCGGCAATCTCCTGGCTGGTCGCCGAGAGTTCGGTGGCGGCCCCGGCCAGGGTGTCGGCGTTCTCGGCCATCCGCTGCATCGTGGTGCGGATGCTGTCCACCGCGGTGTCCAGCTCGGCCGCCATGACGCCCAGCTCGTCGCGGGACGAGATGCCGGTGCGCTGGGTCAGGTCCCCGCGGGAAAGGGCCGCGACCACTGCGCCGACCCGCCGCACCGGTCCCAGGATCGACCGGACCAGGGGCACCGACAGCGCCACCAGTACGAGCAGACCGGCGGCGGCGACGGACAGCATCCACCACATCGCCGACGACTTCGTCGACTCCATGGCGTCGTGCTGCTCCTCGATCCCGGCGTCGAGCTCCTCGTGAATGGCGCCGATCGCGTCGTCCACCACGCCGTTCTGCTCGGCGATCTGCTCGTACCGCCCGGCCACGCTGCGCCGGTCGGCGGCGGCGTCGGAGACGAACCGGGTCACGAAGACGTTGAACGCCTCGACCTTGTCGGACAGCGCCTTGATGCGCTCGTCGATGTCCCCGACCTCCTGGGCGCCGGCCGCCGCGAGGGCGTCGTTGGCCGACTCCACGTCGTCGGCGGCATCCCCGGTCACGTCGTCGCCGTGTGCGGCCCGGTAGGCGTCGACCTTGAGCTCGGCCTCCCGGGTGTCGAGGTGGTTGAGGGCGGCCTTGGTGAGGGTGTAGTTGTTGAGGCTCTCCTGCTTGGCGCTCAGCTGCTCCTGGGACCAGAGCCCAATGCCGGTCAGCGCTACGGCGACGAGCACACCGGTCACCACGATCGACGACAGTCGCTGGGCGACACTGAGGTCAGCAAGGCGAGGCATGGGGCATCCCGGTCAGGTCGGTCGGTGTTTCCTCTCCCCTGCCGAATCGGCACGAACGTGGCGGGACTGAGCCCTATCGGATCACTCCTGCCCCGAGCGCAGCAGTGGCGGGTGCAGGAGTGTTGCAGGCCCGCGGCGGTAGAGCTGGGCCGGCCGGCCCCGGTCGCGGATCACGGTGCCGCCGGTGGCCTCGACGAAGCCGTCCGCGCCGGTCACCTTCCGGTGGAAGTTGCGCGGGTCCAGACGGGTACGCCACACGGTCTCGTAGACCGACCGCAGCTCGGCCACGGTGAACTCGGGTGCGCAGAAGGCGGTCGCCAGCGGGGTGTACTCCAGCTTGGCGCGGGCCCGCTCGATCCCGTCGGCGAGGATCCGGTCGTGGTCGAAGGCAAGGTCACCGGGTTTGATGTCGTCCACCGGCCGCCAGTCGGCACCGGCCGCGTCACTACCTGCCACCGGGGCCGGCAGGTCCGGCAGCAGGGCCAGGTAGGCGACGGTCACCACCCGGCCGCGCGGGTCGCGGCCCGGCGCGCCGTAGGTGGCCAGCTGTTCGAAGTGACCGGCCCGCGGATCGAGACCGGTCTCCTCACGCAGTTCGCGTGCGGCCGCCTCCTCGAGGTCCTCGTCGGGCAGGACGAAACCACCGGGCAAGGCCCATCTTCCGAGGTACGGCTCGATGCCGCGGCGGATCATCAGGGCTTGCAGCGCACCCTGGCGGATCGTCAGGAGCACCAGGTCGACGGTGACCGACACCACGCTTGTCGTCATGTTGACGATAATACCTCGGCGGCTTTATCGTCATGGTGACGACAACGAAGGGACCGACATGGCTGACGTAACGCGCCGCCTCCACCTCCGGCACCTGCGGGGTGCCCCGACGAGCTGGGTCAGCCACACCGTCAAGGGCCGGGAAAAGCGCTCCGGCACCGGGCTCTCCTTCTGGTACCGGCCGCTGACCGCGGTGCTGTCCGAGGTCCCGGTCGACGATCGTGAGCTGCCCCTGCTCTTCCACGCTCGCACCGAGGACTTCGCCGACGTGACCGTGCAGGCCACCGTCACGTACCGGTTCAGCGACCCGGCGGCGGCCGCGACCCGCCTCGACTTCTCCATCGACCCGTACCGGGGCAGGTGGCGCGGCCAGCCGCTCGACCAGGTCGCCACCCTGCTCGCCGAGCTGGCCCAGCAGCCCGCGCTCGACGTGCTGGCCCGGGTTCCGCTTGCCGAGGCGCTGACCACCGGCATCGCGCCGGTCCGGCAGTCGGTGGCCGACGCCCTGGCGAGCGACCCGCGCCTGATCGAGACCGGCGTCTCGGTGGTCAGCGCCCGCGTCGTCGCGATCCGCCCGGAACCCGATCTGGAGCGGGCCCTGCAGACGCCGACCCGCGAGCAGGTGCAGCAGGACGCCGACAAGGCGACCTATGCCCGCCGGGCGCACGCCGTCCAGCAGGAACGGCAGATCGCCGAGAACGAGTTGCAGAGCAAGATCGAGCTGGCCCGCCGGCAGCAGGAGCTGGTCGAGCAGCACGGCGCCAACACCCGCCGCGAGGCGGAACTCGACGCCGAGACCCAGCTGGTCGCGGCCAAGGCCGACGCCGACCGCAAGGAGGTCGCCAGCATCGCGGCCGCCGAGCGGGCCAGGCGCACCGCCGCCGGTGAGGCCGAGGCCACCCGGGTCCGCGACGAGGCCCGCGCCGCGGGTGCCCGGCTGGTCGGCCTGGCCGAGGCGGAGGCCGAGGCCGCGCGCATGGCCACCTACCGGGATCTGCCGCCGGCCGTGCTGCAGGCGCTCGCGCTGCGCGAGCTGGCCGGTCAGCTGCCGCAGATCAACGAGCTGACCGTCACCCCGGACGTGCTCACCAAGCTGGCCGGGCGGCTCGGCAAGTGAGCACCCTGGCCCCGCGGATCGTGACCGTGTCGCGGCGCAGCGAGCTCGACGAGCTGCTCGCCCGGCACGGCACGCTAGGCGCCGCGGCGTACTTCCTGCGCCAGCGCGGCCGCGACCTGGACGAGGTGAACGCCCGGCACGAGGCACTCAAGGCCGCGCTCACCGAGGTGGGCGCTGCCGTCCCGGCCGACTGGCGGCGCGGGCATGTGGAGCGCACCGATCTGCCGCGCTTCCTGTTCGCGCCCGAGGACGTGATCATCGCGGTCGGCCAGGACGGCCTGGTGGCGAACGTGGCGAAGTATCTGGACGGCCAACCGGTGATCGGGGTCGATCCGGAGCCCGGCCGCAATCCCGGTGTGCTGGCCCGGCACACCGCCGGCGGGGTGGCCGCCCGGCTGAGGAACGCACGGCAGGAGAGCCGGGAGCGGACCATGGTGGTGGCCCGGCTCGACGACGGGCAGGAGCTCTTCGGCCTCAACGAGATCTACGTGGGGCACGCCGGTCACCAGTCCGCACGGTACGTCCTGTCCACACCCGAGGGCGCGCGGGAACGGCAGTCGTCGTCCGGGCTGATCGCCGGCACGGGGACCGGAGCGACCGGCTGGTGCGCGTCGATCTCCCGGGAACGGGTCGCGAGCCCGGCCCCGCCCGCCCCGGACGAGCCGGCACTGTGCTGGTTCGTCCGGGAGGCCTGGCCCTCCCCCGCCACCGGCGTCACCCAGACCGCGGGCCGGCTCACCGCGGGTGCCGAACTGGAACTGACCAGCGAGTCCGAGCGCCTGGTCGTCTTCGCCGACGGCCTGGAGACCGACGCGCTCGAGCTCTCCTGGGGCCAGCGCCTGCGGATCGGCGTCGCCGATCGCAAGCTGCGGCTCGTCTGAGTCCGGACGGTCAGGCGAGCAGGGCTTCGCGCATGGTGCGGCCCGGGTTGAAGCCGCCGACGATCCGGTTGGCGGCCGGGTCCCACACGTCGACGGTGTTGTTGCGGCGCATCTGGTCGCGGATGCCCGGCGGCAGCGGCGGGGCGTCCGGCATGACGGAGCGGAGGTCCCGGGCCGCCGCGATCAGTCCGGCCGCGAGCGAGGCGGCGTCGGCGTCCGGTGCCACTCCGCCGTACTCCCAGCCGGAGGTGACCAGGTCGAGGATCTCCAGCACGTGGGTCAGCACCGGCTCGGGGGCAGTCACCCGGACCAGTTGCTTGGCCCGGGTGGCGACCACGGTCGCGGCGGCCGTGACATGGACGTACGGATGAAGGCCGCCGAGCATGGCTGACAACGGCGACCGGAGGCGCGGCCCGGCATGCTGCCAGGTCCAGCGGTAGTCATGACGTTCGGTCTGGAAGCCCTGCGCCACGGTGGCGGCGAAGGCGGCGTCGGCGTACTCGCGCAGCACCACCGCCGCCACCATGATGCCGTCGTCGCCGTCGAGCAGTCCCGCGGCGGCGGCCGCCTGGTCGGCGAAGCGCCCCGGCACGTGTCCGCCGAACCGCTCCCGCAGCGTGCGGTAGAGCTCCTGTTGACGGGCGGGGTCCTGCTCGGCCTGTCGCCTGCTCGCCCCGAACCGGAACCACCGCATGTCGCCTCGTCTCAGCCGCCAAAGAGATCGCGGCACATCGTAATGCGCCGTCGGCTTTCACCTTTCTCCGGTTCGGCCCGCTCAAACAGCCGGGAGCCGGGCGGTCCGGGGCCGAGGCGGTGGCCGGCGCCGCACCCGGCGGCGCCGGGGGCGATCACACCAGCTGGGTCGACACGTCGCCGTGGGCGGCCCGGACCCAGCCCTTGCCGGCCATGCGCAGGTGGAGCGTACGCATCAGGTCGTCCCGATCCACCGCGGACAGTGACCGGACCGCGGCGTGCTCGGCGATGCGCGTCAACGCGGAGGCGTCGTCCAGATCCTCCGGCCGCGGCGGCGTGCCGGCCTGCCGGGCGCGGCGCAGCCCGGTCTGCGCGCCGAGCACCGCGATCGGTTCGGCACCCAGCTCCCGCTCCAGGTATTCCCGGTCGAACCGGTCGGCGACCTTGTTGCCGACGATGGCGACGGCGTCCAGGACGCCGGCCGCCTCGGCGAGTTCCCGGTACCGGCGGGCGACCGACACCGACTCGGGTGTCGGCTCGGCCACCACCACGATGACGTCGAACTGGGCGTGCAGTGAGTTCGCGAACGCGTCGGTGCCGGCCACCATGTCGCAGACCACCCAGCCGTCGTCCGCCGGGTCGAGGTGCGACAGCAGGTTCTCCAGGATCGCCAGGTGCCCGTGGTAGCAGCCGGTGCCGATGTCCTTGGGCTCGTAGGTGCCGACGTGCATGACGTGAGCCCGTTCGTCGAGCGCGGTCGCGTGCCCGGCCAGCACCGGGTCACCCGGGTCCAGGGCCACCAGCCGCGAACCCGGCCCCGGCGGGGTGGTCGCCACGAAGTGGTCCGGTCCCGCGATCAGCGTGTTGGTGCCGAGCAGGTGGGTGCGTACCTTCCGGGCGTTGTCCGGGTGCGACAGCGCGTCCTCGGTGCGGGCGGTGACCCCGAGCAGCGGCGCGAGGTGCACGTTGACGTCGGCGTCGACGGCCAGGACCCGGTGCCCGGCCGTCCGCAGGTGCTGTACGAACAGCGCGGCGAGGGTGCTCTTCCCACTGCCACCCTTGCCAGTGAAAGCGATTTTCATTTGCATGAAGATAAGGATGGCAGGTCCCGCGGGCAAGCACCGCCACACCGTGTTTCTCCGGTCACCCCTCCTGCCGTGTCCGCTCCAGGAACCACACTGTGGCCCTGGTCTGCGGATGGTCGTCGCCGAACACCCGCCGCTGAGCGACGAGCGCCTGCTCCCCCAGCGCGATGGCCCGCGCGGAGTCACCAGCCGCCGCGTACCCGATGGCGAGGTTGACGATCGTGTTCACGGTGTCCGGATGTTCGTCGCCGAGCACCCGCCGCTGAGCGCCGAGCGCCTGCTCCCCCAGCGCGATGCCCCGGCCCCGGTCGCCGGCCGCGTTGCAAGCCGCCACCAGCGCACTCATCGTCCGCAAGGTGCCCGGATGATGCTCACCCAGCAGGCGGCGGCGATCGGCGACCAGTTCCTCGAGCATCGGCAGCGCCCGCCCGGCGTCACCCGCCATGAACCAGACCGAGGCGATGCTGTGCCGGGTGCCGAGTGTCTCCGGATGGTCGTCGCCGAGCACCCGCCGGCGCTCGCCCAGCACCCGCTCGAACAGGGTGAGGGCGCGCGCCGTGTCGCCGGACTCCTGATATGCCACGGCCAGGCTGTTGGCGGAGTTCAGAGTGCTCGGATGATCCTCGCCGAGGACGCGCCGCCGGGTCGCCAGTACCTGTTCGAGCAACGGAAGGGCCCGGTCCCGACGGCCCGACCGGCCCAGGGCCATGGCCAGGTTGCTGGCGGTGACGAGGGTCTGCGGATGATCCGCACCGAGGGCTTCGCGCAGACCGGCCAGGGCCTGTTCGAACATCGGCACCGCCCGGTGCGGGTCGCCGGCGTCCAGATAGGTCAGGGCCGTGTTGTTCACCGACAGCAACGCCTTGAGATCGGTACCGCCGGACCGGCGCCGGATCGCCAGGACCTTCTCCTGCAGCTTGGCGGCCCGGGCGAAGTCCCCCGCGGCCCGGTAGGCGCCGGCCAGGTTGTTCATCGCCCGCAGCGTGTCCGGATCCTTGCGGCCGCGGGTCCGGCGGGTGTCGGCCAGCACCCGTTCGAACAGCGGCACGGCCCGGCCCAGATCCCCCGCCTCCAGGTAAGCGCCGGCCAGGTTGCCCGCCATTGCCAGGGTGGTTTCGTCGCGGGCGCCGAACAGCGCGGTCAGTTCGGCGACCGCCCGCTCGTGGTACCGGGTCGCGCGTACCACATCGCCCTGTCCCTGCACGAAGTTGCCGGCGTGCCCGCAGAGCCCGGCGGCGTATCCCAGCGCCTCCCGGGTGGCGCCGTCCGGTGGCCGCCGGGAGGTCAGGGCGTCGATGTGCGGCAGCAGGGCCCGCCAGGCCGGCCAGTGCTCCGGCAGGTCGTCGTCGCCGGGCAGCGCCTCGGCCAGCGCCGCCGCCGCGGCGTCATGAGCGGCGACGATGTCGGCCGGCTGCCGGTGCGGATCGTCCGGGTCGGGGGTCCGCGACACCGCCTGCAGCAGCCGGTGCATCGTCACGGTGTCACCGGTCAGGGCGACCATGCCGTACGCGGCCAGCCGTCCCGTCGCCCGGATCACCGCCGGTTCGTCGCCGAGCAGGTTCAGCAGCGACCGCGGGACCGCCTCCGGGCCGAGCCAGGCGAGCAGCCGCAGCACCTGACCGGCGAGTGGCTCATCGGCGAGGTGGTCCAGGGTGACCCGCCAGATACGGGCGACCGTGCGCTCGGCGGCCCGGCCCTCCTCGCTCTCGCCGTACATCCGTCCCGGATGCTCGGCCAGCAGCCGCAGATAGACGCGAGCGGACGTGCCCGTCTGCACCATGTAGGCGCCGGCCTGTTCGATCGCGAGCGGCAGCCGTCCGAGCTCGGCGCAGACCGTCTCGGCCTCGGGGCAGGCGGCGTCGCCGAGGATGCCGGTGAGCAGCCCGACCGCCTCGCCGGGGCCGAGCACGTCCAGGCGCAACGCGTCGTCCCACCCGGTCGCCCTGCGGCTGGTCACCACGATCCGGCCCGCCGGGAACCGGCCGGTCAGCCCGGCGATGTCCTCCGGCTGGTTCACGTTGTCCAGGATCAGCAGCCAGCCCCGGTGACTGGCCAGCCAGCGGATCGCCCGCTCGGCCAGTTCGGCCGACTGCAGCACCGCGGCGGCGGACGGCTGCAACGCCACCGCGAGGGCGACCAGGCCCGCCTCCAGTGCCGCCGGGCTGTCCGCGGTGATCCACCAGATCGGCGCGAACGAGTCACGCCGGCGGGCCGCCCAATGCGCCACCAGGGTGCTCTTGCCGATGCCGCCGAGCCCGTGCACGGTCTGCACGACCACCCGCCCGGACGCCATCGGCATACGGTCGAGCCGGGCCAGTTCGTGGTCGCGGCCGACGAACAGGCCCGGCCGCAGCGGCAAGTTGATCAGCCCGGCGGGGGCCTGGACCACTTCCGGCGCGTCGAGCTCCGGCGGGAGGTTGACGTCGATCCGGTCCACCCGGTACTGCACGTTGACGGCATTGTCCCCGGTGGAGACGATGCCGGAGACGTCCCCGTTGACGACGACCGATCGTTGCTCGCCGGTCACCGCTGCTGTGTGTTGGTCGCGTTGTCCCCGATCGAGACGATGCCGCCCACGTCACCGGTCACGGTCACCGACCGGGCGGCCGCCGGGTCGCCCGCCGCCGGCGTGCCCGCGCCCGGTGCCAGCACGAACGCCGCGACCGCGACGACCAGGGAGGCCACACCCGCGATCCAGCTGGCCGCCTCCACGCCCTCGAGACCGAAGAAGAACGCACCCGCCGCCAGTCCGGCGGCGGCCGTCACACCCGTACCGATGACGACCCACCGCCGTGTTCCCTGAGTCCACATCGGCACATCATCGACCGGCGTCACGTGCCTGCGCCACCCGGCTCCGGCTCTCGACCCGCATGCGGGCGGCGTGTCAGGATGGCGGTTGCAAACGTTCCCACAACGTGTCAAGGAATCCCCATGCCGCAACCTGACCTGCGCGAGGTGGCCCTGCTGCTGCGCGAGCACGACGACGTCGCCGTGGCGACCCGGGAGCTGGCGGCCGGGGAGGTGCTGCGGCACGCCGGACAGGAACTGACCGTGGCGGCCACCGTCCCGCGCGGGCACAAGATCGCGGTGCACGACCTCGTCGAAGGCACCCCGATCCACAAGTACGGGCAGGTCATCGGCCGGACCACGACAGCGGTGCGGGCCGGCGAACATGTCCACGCGCACAACCTGGGAATGGCCGCGGTCGACCACGAGTACGAGTTCGGCACCGCCGTCACCCCGATCCCGCCGGCCACCGGCGGGATGCGGACCTTCCAGGGATACCGGCGCTCCGGCGGCCGGGTCGGCACCCGCAACTACGTCGGCATCGTCACGTCGGTGAACTGCTCGGCATCGACTGCACGCATGATCGCCGACCAGTTCCGCGGTCCGATCATGGACATCTACCCCAACGTCGACGGAGTGGTCGCGCTCGCCCACGACTCCGGCTGCGGCATGGTGCCGGCCAGCGAGGGCGGGCAGATCCTGCTGCGGACGCTGCGCGGATACGCGAACCACCCGAACATCGGCGGGCTGCTCGTCCTCGGGCTGGGCTGCGAGATGATCGGCGTGGACACGCTGCTCGCCGGCCTGCCCGAGGACTCCGACACCGTCGTCGAGCGGCTCACCATCCAGGACACCGGGGGCGTGCGCGCCACCGTGCGGGCGGGCGCGGCGGTCGTGCGTACCCTCCTGGAACGCCTCAACGAACGCCGCCGCGAGACCTTCCCCGCCTCGAAACTGGTGGTCGGCCTGAACTGCGGCGGCTCCGACGGCTACTCCGGCATCACCGCCAACCCGGCGCTCGGTCACGCCTCCGACCTGCTCGTGGCCCAGGGCGCGACCACCGTACTGGCCGAGACCCCCGAGGTCTTCGGTGCCGAACATCTGCTCACCCGGCGCGCGGTGAGCAAGGAGGTCGGTCAGCGGCTGCTCGACCGGATCGCCTGGTGGCACCGGTACGTCGAGTCGGGCGGCGGCACCCTCGACAACAACCCGTCCCCGGGCAACAAGGCCGGCGGCCTCACCACAATCCTGGAGAAGTCGCTCGGCGCCGTCGCCAAGGGCGGTTCGGCTCCGCTGAACGCGGTCTACGAGTACGCCGAGCCGATCACGGCCACCGGCTTCACCTTCATGGACACTCCCGGCTACGACCCGGTGTCGGTGACCGGCCTGGTCGCCGGCGGCGCCACCGTCGTCGTCTTCACCACCGGGCGCGGTTCGGTGCTCGGTGGCAAGCCGGCGCCGGTGCTGAAGGTCGCCACCAACTCGGAGACCTACCAGCGGATGCGCGAGGACATGGACCTCGACACCGGCGGCATCGTCACCGGATCCCTCACCATCACCGAGGCCGGCGACCAGATCTTCGAGGCCATCCTCGCGGTCGCCTCCGGCCAGGAGACCTGCAGCGAGGACCTGGACCTCGGGCGCGACGAGTTCATCCCCTGGCAGCTGGGCGCGGTCACATAAGCCCTTCTCCGGTACGGGAGGAACACTCCTCAGACGCAACTACCCCGTCCCGTGACCACCACGCGACGGGGCTGCCGGGTCAGGGCCCCAGCGCGACCGCCGGGGCCGGGACCACGTTCCCGTACTGACGTCCCGATCGGCGGGTCAGTAGGGTGACGGGGTGGCGCGGATCCTGGTGACGGGCATGTCGGGGACGGGGAAGAGCACGCTGCTGGAGGAACTGGCGCGCCGTGGTCATCGAGTCGTCGACACCGACTACGACGGATGGACACTGCCGGATTGCACCTGGGACGAGCCGCGCATGGCGGCCCTGCTCGATGATCGCGACGAGGTCGTGATCTCGGGGACGGTGAGCAACCAGGTCAGCTTCTACGACCGCTTCGATCACGTCGTCCTGCTGAGTGCACCCCTCGCCGTCCTCCTCGAACGTGTCACGAGCCGGACGAACAATCCCTACGGCAGGACGCCCGAGCAGCAAGCGGAAATCAAGCTCTACCTCGACGAGGTCGAACCCCTGCTCCGCCGTGGCGCCACGACGGAGCTCGATGGCCGCCGGCCGGTCGGGGATCTCGCCGACGCGGTCGAGCGGCTGCCCGCGGGCTAGGTTCCGGCTGGTGACGCGACGGGACCGCGGCCGCGGTCTTCACGACGACGTGATCGAGATGTTGTCGAAGGCGGCCGCGGCGTTGTAGACGCGTACGCCGGACGAGCCCGCGGTGTACGTACCGTCGATGACGTTGATCCTGGGGTTGGTCATGTCGTCGACGAAGACCTTCAGGGTCGAGCCGGCCGCTTCGACGCGCAGGTGGTGACGCGTGCCCGGGGTGATGGTCATCGGCGCGGCGCCCAGCCGGGTCCAGTTGTTGTTCGCGCGGCCGAGGATGACCTGGCCGGCCGGGGTGATGCCGGCGTAGTAGCCCCGGTAGGTGTCGGTGCCGACGCCCGCGGCGGTGGCCCGGAACACCAGGCCGGCGTCGCCCGTGCCGGAGGTGACGGTGACGTCCGCGTCGTACACCGCGTTCGTGTGGTTGTCGGCCAGCAGGGACTTGCCGCCGTAGGAGTGTCCCGCCCGGTACTGCCCGCCGGTGGCCGTCCAGGAGCCGCCGTAGGTCTTCCAGCCGATCGCGTTGTTGTCGTCGAAGTTGTCCCGGACCAGCATCCTGACCCGCTCGATGGTGCCGTCGGCGGCGAAGTTCATCCGGTCGTAGGCCAGGTAGCGGGCATTGCCGTCGGTCTCGTCGAGCGGACGCCGGTGGTAGAAGGTGTACCAGGTGTCGGTGCCCGGGATGTTGAGGGCCGCGTTGTGACCCGCACCCCTGGCGACGGCGGCGTCCTGCGCGAGGATCTTGTCGAGGCGGCGGAACGGGCCGAGGGGCGAGTCGGCCATGGCGTACGCGACGGAGTAGTCCGGGCCGGTCCAGCCACCCTCCGACCACATCAGGTAGTACTTGCCGTTGCGTTTGAGCATCTGCGGACCCTCGACGTACCCCGCCGGGGTGATCTCCTTGAAGACACTGCCGTCGGGGAACGTGCCCAGGCTGGTCATGTCGCTGTTCAGTCTGGCGACGTTGGCGTGACCGTGCCCGCCGTAGTAGATGTAGGCCTGGCCGTCGTCATCGATGAACACGTCCTGGTCGATCGGCTGGGCGCCGTTGACGAAGCGGTCGATCAGCGGCCGTCCGATGGCGTCGGAGTACGGCCCCTCGGGCCGGTCCGCGACGGCCACACCGATGCCGCCGAGCTGGCTGTTGTTCTGGATGTCGTTCGCCGCGAAGTACAGGTAGTACCGGCCGTTGCGCTGGATCGGAGCGGGCGCCCACACCGCGTATTTCGCCCAGGAGACGTTCGCGGTGGTCAGCACGTTGGAGTGCTTGGACCAGTTGACCAGGTCGGTGGAGGAGAAGGCGTCCAGGTACGTCTGCTCGGCGTAGCTGCGCGACGAGGTGGGGAACACCCAGTACCGGTCGTTGTAGACGGCCACGTCGGGGTCGGCGTACCGGCCGCCGACGAAGGGATTCCCGGCCACCGCGGTCGGGGAGGCGGGCGGTGCGGCGAGTCCCGGCACGGTGAGCAGCGTGACCAGAACTGCGGCGACTGACTTCACGATTTCCCCCATCGACGTCCACGGATGGATGTGAAGGGTTGTCTACTGCCACCGCTTCGCACCGTCAAGCGATTCCATCGAGTTCTGTCCAACTTTTGGCCCAGGAGACAAAAGTTGCATGTCCTACCGCGGAAGCTCGGAGGGCTCGCCGGAGGAGGCCCGCACGACCAGGGTGGTGGGGAGGATGACCTCGGCACCCTGGGCGGCGGTCATGCTGCCGGCCCGGCCGAGCAGCAGGTCGAGGCCGATCGCGCCGGCCCGGTCCTTCGGCACGGAGACGCTGGTGAGCGGCGGATGACTCATGCCGGCGAGGCTGACGTCGTCGTATCCGACCACGCTCATCCGGTCCGGCACGACCGCCCCCCGGGCCGCCAGCCGGTGCAGCAGGCCCATGGCCACCAGGTCGTTGTAGGCCAGGACCGCGGTGGCCGGGGCCGCAAGCACCAGGTCGCCGGCGAGAACGCCGCCGTCGAAGGTGGGGGCGACCGACCCGATCGACACGATCTCCAGATCGCCGCCGTCGAAGGAGGCCAGCCCGGCGAGGCGCTGCCGGGTGGCCCAGGAGTCCTCGGGGCCGGAGACGTACGCGATGCGCCGGTGCCCGAGTGCCCGCAGATGCTGCACCGCCTGCCGGATGCCGTCGACGATGTCCGCCACCACCGACGACAACCCCGGCACGCGGCGGTGCAGCAGGACCGTGTTCTGCGGGTCGGCGGCGGCGAGCAGTTCGGTGTCCCTGGCCCGGGGCGAGCACAGCAGGATGCCGTCGGTGTTGTGCCGCAGCGTCGCGATCGCCTCGAGTTCGGCGACCGGATCCTCGTCGGTGTCGCTGATGAAGACTCCGTAGTCGACCGCCCGCGCCCGCGCCGTCACTCCTTTCGCCACGTCGGCGAAGAAAGGGTTACGCAGGTCCGGGACGATCAGCCCCAGGTTTCCGGTACGCCCGGTGATGAGTCCGCGGGCGGCACGATTGGGCTGGTAGCCGAGGCGATGTGCGACGGCGACGACGGCCTCGCGGGTGGCGGGACTGACGCTGCCGCCGGTGAGCGCGCGGGAGACCGTCGACACCGAGACACCGGCCGCACGCGCGACATCCTGCACGGTCGTGCGCACCAAGCCACTCCTCCGCTGCCATGCTGTTGCCGCGCCAGCATAACGAGCGGTCGTTCGTCAACCTCACCGGCATAGCGGCCGGCGGCCCGGACAGAAGTGCGCCGGATGATCCGAAGGACTCAGCGCCGTCACAGGCACGGCCCCGCAGGATGCCGGTATGCGAGCGATGGTCTTCGACGCGTACGGGCCGCCCGAGGTGCTCAAGCCGGCCGACCTGCCGACCCCGGCGCCCCGCGGCGGCGAGGTGCTGATCCGGGTGCACGCCACCACGGTCACCTCCGCCGAGTGCGGCATGCGCCGGGGCGAACCACGGTGGGGACGGATCATTCTCGGACCTTTCAAACCCCGCCGCGGCGTACGGGTGATGGGCCTGGAATTCGCCGGTGAGATCGTCGCCACCGGCCCGGCCGTACGCCGGTACCGCGAGGGCGACCGGGTGTTCGGCTTCACCGGGTTCGCCCTCGGCGCCAACGCCGAATACCTGCGTCTCCCCGAGCGCGCGTCGTTCACCACCATGCCGGCCGGGACCGGGTATGCCGAGGCGGCCGCCACGGTCGACGGCTTCACCACCGCCTGGCATTTCCTGCACCGGCTCGCCGCGATCCGGTCCGGGCAGAGAGTGCTGGTCATCGGCGCGTCCGGCAGCATCGGCACCGCTGCTCTGCAGATCGCGGCGCGTGCCGGGGCGATCGTGCACGGCGTGTGCAGCGGCCGCAACGCCGCCCTGGCCGCATCGCTCGGCGCCAGCCGGGTCCACGACTACACCGTCGAGGACTTCACGGCCGGCGACGAACGCTACGACGTCGTCTTCGACACGGTCACGCGGAGTTCGTACGCCCGATGCCGTCCGGTTCTGACGCCCCGGGGCGTCTATCTCCCGACCACCGGCCTGATCAACAACGTCCTCCAGATGCGCACCGCCGTCACTGGCGGCCCGCGGGTCCGGACCGGCATGTCGGTGCGCAAGCACGAGGCACTCGCCGAATTACGGGACCGGCTGGAGAAGGGTGAGCTGCAAGTGATCGTCGACCGTACGTACCCGATCGCCGAACTCGCCGAGGCGCACCGTTACGTCGACACCGGCCGCAAGACGGGCAACGTGGTCGTCACTGTCCCGTGACCTCGAACGGCATGACGCAGTCGATGACCTGCACGATCTGCTCGTTCTGCGGGTCGAAGACGGTCAGCCGCAGCGGCTCGCCCGCCATGCCGGGAACCGGCGGCATCTGCGCGCACACGGTCGACGCGTCGACGGGAAACTCCGATCTCATCGGCTCCCCGCCGATGCCGAACAGGACCACACCGGCCAGCACCACGATCAGCGGCCGTGACGTCCGCACGCGGACATCACGCCGTCGCGGCGGGGCCGGCGAGTCCAGGTCGATGGTCGGCACCCCCGAAGAGTAGCCGCCCTCGGCCGGCCGGGGTCACCGGTGCCGCGTGCCGGAATTCTGGCGCGGCCGTGACAGGGTGGGTGGCGGTTCGAAGGGGCGGGGTGAGTGATGACGGTGCTGCCGGCGGGCGCGGCTCTGATCGCGATGATGGTCCCGGCCGGACAGGTTCCGGTGACGGTGCAACGGGAGGCACCGGCGACGTCGTGCCGGGTCACCGACGACCGGCTCGTGGAGATCTCCGGCCTCGCCGTCCACGGCAACGGATATGTGGTGGTCAACGACGGCGCGGACGAGGACTCCGGACGGCGGATCTTCTTCCTGGACCGTAGGTGCAAGGTGACCCGCGCGCTGAAATACCCGTCGCGGCCGCAGGACACCGAGGACCTGGCCCGCGGGACCGACGGCACCCTGTGGGTCGGTGACATCGGTGACAACGACGGCGAGCGGGACAGTATCGGGGTGTGGCGGCTGGCGCCGGGGGCCCGGACCCCTCAGCTGTTCCGGATGTCCTACCCGGACGGGGCCCACGACGCGGAGGCGCTGCTCGTCGCGGGCGACGGCACACCCATCGTGATCACCAAGGATCCCTTCACCGCCGGGGTGTACGTCCCGGACGGTCCGCTCAACCCGAAGTCCACCACACGACTGCGGCGGGCGGGAGCGTTCGGGATACCGGTCACCGGAACCGCCAATCCGTTCGGCTTCCGTGGCCGCCTGGTGGTCACCGGTGCCGCCACCAGCCCGGACGGCCGCCGCCTCGCGATCCGGACCTACGCGGACGCCTTCGAGATCGACGTCGCCGCACCGGGGACGGCCGCCGGCGTGGTCGAGGCCATCAGTGCGGGCAGCCCGCGCCGGATCGAGCTGCCGGACGAACCGCAGGGCGAATCGATCGCGTACACCACCGACGGCACCGCCCTGCTCACCGTTTCCGAGGTGACCGGGCAGGCCGGCGGCGACGGCGTCCCCCTGCTGCGCTACCCGATCCCGGGCGCCCCACAGCCCTCGCCCTCGGCTGCCCCGGCCACCACGTCAGCCGCTCCTGCCGCCACGTCAGCAGCTCCGCCCGATCCGGCCGCGGCCGCGGCTCCGGCCGGCCGGAGCGGGAACCGCATTCCGGCCGGCGCGATCGCCGCGGGTCTGGCACTGGCACTCGCCGCCACAGCGATCGCCGTGGTGACGGCCCGCCGCCGACGCGCCGGCCGGTGATCCGCTCCGGATCCGGTGGCCGGGCTACGGCCGGCGGGAGCGGGATGTTGCGGCGTCCACGAGGGTCGGGTGGTCGAGCAGGTACGCGGCCACCCGGTCCCGGCCCACGGCGGCGAAGAAGCCGGCCACGTCGGGGGTGAACTGTTCGCCTAGATACTTGCCGTTCCAGAAGACGGGTTCGCCGGGCAGGCTGATCGTGGTCACGGTCCTGACGTCGAGGTCCTTGAGTTCGAGCAGCCAGTCGGTCAGGGCGTGACCGCCGGCGTCGATGACGAGGGAGTCACCGGCGGCGGACAACACCTCGGTGAGGCGGGCCGGGTCGCGGCCGACCTGGTCGGCGACGGCTTTGAGGAACTGGCGCTGGTGGCGCTGCCGGTCGTAGTCGCTGCGCGGCAGGCCGTAGCGCTGCCGCAGGTAGTCGAGGGCCTCCCACGGGCGCAGGCGTACCGGGTGCAGGCTCTTGCGGTAGATCTTCTGGGCCCCGGTGTACGGGCGCAGGCAGTTCTTCGACGCCCGGCAGGCCGCCGACACGTCGCGGGGCGTGCCGTCGGGCCGGAGATGTTCGGAGGAGACGTCCTGGTCGATCACCATCCGGACGCCGCCCATCGAGGCGACCATCTGCTTGAAGCCACCGAAGTTGATCACGGCGCCGCCGTCGAACCGCTTGATGCCGGTGACCCCTTCGACGGTGTCGGCGAGCAGTTCGAGGCCCACGGCCGGGTCGTACTTGCCAGGGCTGGTCTCACTGCCGAGCGCCATCGCGGCGTTGATCTTGGCGTACTGCCCGGCGCTGCCCGTCCTGGGGAACGGCGGGATCCAGACGACCAGGTCACGGGGCAGTGAGAACAGGTACGCGGCATGCCGGTCGGCCGGGATGTGGGCCACGATGATCGTGTCGGACAGCGGGCGGACGTGCGTGCCCCGCGGGTCGATGCCGGCGAGCAGGATGTTGAGCGGCCCGCGCAGGCCGGACCGCGGGACCGGGTCACCGGCCACCGCCGCCGCCGGGAGCAGCAGGAGCACACCGAGGGCGACGGTCAGCCGGGTCCACCACGGTGCCCGGCGCTTGGCGGTTACCACCATAAGACCCATACCTCCCGTTTCGTACGACGAACGCATGATTACACGTCGCGCCGGCCTCGGGTGCCGGTTCGGGAGGTATGCCCGGAGCCTGGCCGGGTGCTCCGGGCGTACCCCGCGGGAGGTCTCAGGAAGAGAGGAGGTCCCGGACCATCGGAGCCACCTTGGCACCGAAGAGCTCGACCGCCCGCGTGCGTGCGCTCGCCGACTGGGCGCCCGCCGTGTAGATCAGGTCGAACCGGCCGACGCCGAGTGCGCGCACCGACGCCGCAATCTTGCGTGCCACCGTCTCGGGAGCGCCGATGTAGAGCGAGCCGGACGCCACCTCGCGGTCGAACTCGGACCGTGTGAGCGGCGGCCAGCCCCGGAGCGCGCCGATCCGGTCGCGCTGGATCTTGTACGCCGGGTAGTACAGCTCCTTGGCCTCCTCGTCGGTGTCGGCGATGAATCCGGGCGAGTGCATGCCGACCGGGTGCGGCGTGGTGCCGAGCTGCTCGGCGGCACGCCGGTAGAGGTCGACGTAGGGCGCGAAGCGGGCTGCTGGGCCACCGATGATGGCGAGCATCAGCGGCAGGCCGTGCCGGGCGGTGCGGACCACCGACTCCGGGGAGCCGCCGACGCCGACCCAGGTGGGCAGCCGCCCGGACTCCGTCTTCGGGAAGACGTCGGCGTCGGTGAGGGCGGGCCGGGTCCTGCCGGACCACGTGACCGGCTTCTCGTCGAGCAGCTTGACGAACAGCTCCAGCTTCTCCTCGAAGAGCAGGGCGTAGTCGGCCATGTCGTAGCCGAACAGCGGGAACGACTCGGTGAACGAGCCACGGCCCAGGATGACCTCGGCGCGGCCGTTGGACAGGGCGTCGACTGTGGCGAAGCGCTGGTGGACACGAACCGGGTCGTCGGAGCTGAGCACGGTGACGCCGGAGCCGAGCTTGATGCGCCCGGTCCGCGTGGCGATGCCGGCCAGGACGGTCTCCGGGGTGGAGATCGAGTACTCGGGGCGGTGGTGCTCGCCGAGCGCGATGGCGTCGACGCCGAGCTCGTCGGCGAGGACCGCCTCGTCGACGACCTGGCGGATGGCGGCGGCGTGCGACAGCGGACGGCCCGCGTCGTCGACCGGCACGTCGCCGAAGGTGTCGAGACCGAGGATCATGGCGGTTCCCCCATACTGATTGACGTGTCAACTAGCCTGATTGACACGTCAAACAGTGGGAGGCGGTCGTTTATGCCCAGGAGACTTCCGACGTCGGAGCAGCTCCGGACGTGGCGGGACTTCATCGAGACCGCCGAGGCGCTGCGCGGGGTGCTCGCCGGCCGGCTGCAGGCTGAGACCGGCCTCTCCCCCGGTGACTACGCGGTGCTGCTGACACTGAGCGAGGCCACGGACCGCCGGTTGCGGCCCTCCGACCTGGCCGTCGTCATCAGCTGGGAACGCAGCCGGCTCTCCCACCACCTCGGGCGGATGGAGCGGCGCGGCCTGATCCGCCGGGAGGGGTACAGCGGGGACAGCCGGGGCGCCTTCGTGATCCTGACCGACGAGGGCTCAGCGGCGTTCCACGCGGCGACCGTGCCGCACCTGACCGCCGTCCGGGAGCTGTTCGTCGAGGCCCTCACACCGGCACAACTGGACGCCGTGGCCGGGATTTCGGCCGCGTTGCGTGAACGCATCGGCCGATGACCGCCACCCGTCCGGATGATATTTCTTCCACTCTTGAACCGCCGCCGCCGGTGAAACGTATTCAGTACCGCCAGCATTGGTTTTTTCGGAGAAGGGAAACGCCATTCCCACCGCGCGGCGTGTCATTGCCCCGGAGGTGCTCCTGCGGGGCGCGGCATATCATTATCTGCAGCATTCCACAATAGACATGGATGTTCTCGCCAATGAGCTGGCGATCAGCCGGGCGACGCTCTACCGGGCGGTCGGCAGCCGGGACGCGCTCCTCGGCGAGGTGTTCTGGGCGATCGCCAAGATCCTGATCGCGGAGGCAGCCGGCGAGGCGCGGGGCACCGGCCCGGACCGGGTGATCGAGGTGTCCCGGATCTTCACCGAGCTGATCGAGTCGGCGCAGCAGATGCACAAGTTCGTGGCCGAGGAGCCGCAGACCGCGGCCCGGGTGCTGTTCACCGCGGCCGCCGAGGTGCGGCAGCACGCGATCGACGCCCAGTTCAAGATTTTCGTCGAGTCCGGCATCGAGGGCGACCCGGCGGAGTTGCGCCGCCGGGCCGCCCTCTACCTGCGGACCCTCGAGGGGGTGCTCTACGGGCCACTGCTGGGCAGCGGCCCGATCGCCTTCGAGTCGGCGGAGCCGGCCCTGCGGGCGTTGCTCAGGGGGTGAACTGGGCGCAGGTGTTGCGGTACTCCTGCACCGCCGACCCCGTTCCCGGCCCGGGGCAGACGAACTGCTGGTAGCGGGTGTCGTTGTCGACGAACAGCTTCAGCCAGGAGACGCTGAACTTCGCGATCGTCGTGTTCGGGGTGTTCGGCGCGAAGTGGCTCGCCCCGTTGAGCTCGAGGAACGCCTTGCCGGGCGCGGCCGGCAGGCTTTGGAAGAACGGCTGCGCGTGACTGCGCACCGACGCGATGGTGTCCGACTCGGCGCCGATCACCAGGGTCGGCACGGTGACCCGGCTGAACGACTTGTTCAGGTTCCACGGCGTCAGCGGGATCGCGGCCTGCAGCGCCGGGCGGCTCTGGGCCGCCTCCAGGGCGCCGCCGCCACCCATCGAGTGCCCGATCACCGCCACCCGGCCCGCGTCGATCCGGGCCCGCACGGTGCTGCGCTGGGTCAGGAAGTCGGCGGCCGCGAGCAGTTGCCGGCCACGGCTGGCCGGCTGGTCCGAGGTGCTCAGCGTGTCGATGTTGAACACCACGAAGCCCTGCGAGGCGAGCCGCGGCGCCAGCCACGCCATGCTCGACTTGCGGGCGGTGAAGCCGGGTGCGATCACCACGGCGCCGAACGTGCCGGCGCTGGTGTCGGTCGGCGCGTAGATGTCGCCGCCGCCGAAGCCGGACACCGACGCGCGGGACACGGCGGACTGCGCCACGGCGAACGGGCCGCGGACCGCCTCGATGCTGGCGTTGCTGGGCGCCGGGCCCTTCGCGAACGACGCGGTCGCCGCGTCGGCATCCGGGATCAGAGTGATTCCGGCACCACCGAGAGCAACCGCGGCAGCGATTCCGAATAACTTTGGAATTACCTTGCCCACTTCTCTCTCCCCACTGTCTGAAACGTTTATCTGGTATTGATTCTTAAAGCGCTCCAGGGGCGTCGACAACAGTTCTGGAACAACTGAGACGGGGGTCCGGGCACGGGACAACAAAATGTGCGAATCGGACGTGGATAGATGGTCAGCGATTCGACGCCTGTTGTTCAGCGGCCGTCTTCGATCGGCCCCTACGGTCCGGCACATGGATCGGCGAACCCTTTTGCGTACCACCGTGGCCGGCGCCTCCGGCCTGGCCCTGCCCTTCACCGCATGGTCGGCCGCGTACGCGGCGCCCGCTCAGAACGCCACCGGCCCGTACGGCCCGCTGCAGGCGGCCGACGCGAACGGCATCCAGCTGCCGGCCGGCTTCACCAGCAGGGTGATCGCCCGCTCGCGGCAGACCGTGCCGGGCACCTCCTACGTCTGGCACGACGCCCCCGACGGTGGCGCCGTGTTCCCCAACGGCAGCGGCTGGATCTACGTCTCCAACTCGGAGGTCAGCTCGTCGTCAGGCGGCGGCGCTTCGAGGATCCTGTTCGACTCGACCGGCGCCGTTGTCGGTGCCTCACGCATCCTGTCCGGCACCAACCAGAACTGCGCGGGCGGCAAGACCCCGTGGAACACCTGGCTGAGCTGCGAGGAAGTCGACCTGGGCCGGGTCTGGGAGACCTACCCGCTCGGCGGTACGGCGGTGGCGCGGCCGGCGATGGGCCGGTTCAAGCACGAGGCGGCCGCCGCGGACCCGGTCCGCAAGGTCATCTACCTGACCGAGGACGAGACCAACGGCCGCTTCTACCGGTTCGTACCCAACACCTGGGGCGACCTGTCCTCCGGCAGGCTGCAGGTGTTCGTCGCCGGTTCCGGCACGTCCGGCTCCTTCACCTGGGCGAACGTGCCCGACCCGGACGGCTCGCCGACCCGCACCCGCAGCCAGGTGTCCGGGTCGAAGTCGTTCAACGGCGGCGAGGGTTGCCACTACGCCAACGACACGGTCTGGTTCACCACCAAGGGCGACAACCGGGTGTGGCAGGTCAACCTGCTCAGCAACACCTACGAACTGGCCTACGACGACAGTCTGGTCAGCCCCGGCACCGCGCCGCTGACCGGCGTCGACAACGTGACCGGCTCGTCGTACGGCGATCTCTACATCGCCGAGGACGGCGCCAACATGGAGATCTGCATGATCACGCCGGACGACAAGATCTCGGTGTTCCTGCGCGTCACCGGGCAGGGATCGTCGGAGCTGTGCGGACCGGCCTTCACCCCGGCCGGCAACCGCCTGTACTTCTCCTCCCAGCGCGGCACGAGCGGCTCGTCGTCGGGTGGCATCACCTACTGCGTCACCGGCCCGTTCCGTACCTGACCACCGGCCCGGGGGCCCGCCCCCCCCCCCTGGGGGGGGGGGGGGCCCCCGCCAGCCCGGGGGAAAAGGACGGGACGCCCACAGACTATGTATAGCCGGGGGTGGAGGAGACCCCCAGGGCCGGGCTGATGAG
>NZ_JBFAAI010000054.1:0-20268 GCF_040639655.1 Actinoplanes sp. NPDC023801
CTCAACGCCTTCGATCTCGCCTTCGAAGGACGACTCACCGCAGCCCGTAACTGACCTTCAACAACATCGAGTTACACCGTTTTCTTGACACTCCCCCGCCATGTACGTCTCTGGCGCTGTCAGATACGCAGTCACGAGATGATTGTGCTTGCCGCAGCTTCGGGATGGCGAGTTCCACCGTGCCGGCGCGGGTGTCCCAGTCGCGGTGCCGGTAGCCGTTACGCGAGTTGGTCCGCTCGTCGCTGCGTTCGCCGTACTCGGCGCCGCAGAGCGCGTCGACTCGGCCGACATCAGCACGTCGGCGAAGGTTTCACCATCGCCCGCAGCAGATCAAGGCTCGCCGATTGAAGATGCTCGCGCAGCAGCTCAGCAACGTTCAGACTTGGTTCTGCGGCCATCGCAGGTCTCTCCTTCCGATCTAGACAATCCGAAGGATCTGCGATGCCGCCTTCGCATACCGGTAAAGACCAGGTCATACACCACTTTGGTGGACGTGACCGGCGAGGACTCAACGGGCGTAGTCAGCGCAACGCGTTGAGAATCATGTCAGTCAGTGTGGCGGTGTCACCCTCAGACATCGGTTCGCCGGTCATGCCCATCCGATGGAGCAGTGTTCCGGTGACGACATCGATGAAGAGCAGGATTCGATCGTCCGGCTCGCCCAGTGCCTCCCGGAGCGCCAGCCGGTATGGCTCCTGGAACCGCGTAGCCAGGATTTCCCGAAGGGCCGGATCGTTGATGGCATCGCTGAACACGCCGGCGAAGGCCGCGCCGGCCCCGGGTTCACTGATCTTGCGCGCGATCCAGCGGACGGCTGACGTCATGACGTCGTCCCGACTGGAACCGTTCAGCGGCACCGGGCCGAAAGCGTCAAGAAGGCAGTCGGCGATCAGCGCACCCTTCGACGACCATCGCCGGTAGAGCGTAGTCTTCGCGACCCCCGCCGCCGCCGCGATCCGATCCATCGTTGCGCCCGCATAACCCAATTCGTGGATGGTGCGCAATGTCGCCGCGAAGACAGTCACGTTGAGGTCCGAGCGAGGACGCCCGACGGCAGTTGGGGTAGAGGCCTGCACCCGAATAGGCTACCGTGCCCATTACGCTACTACCAGTAGCGTAATGTTCCGGGAGGACGCCCATGAAAGCCGGAGCCCCGCTGCTCGCCCGCATCATCCTCAAGGACAGCCTCGACTGGGAAGCCCTCACGGCCGCCCAAGTGATCACCGCGCGGAAGAAGATCAATCGCACGCGATCGTCTCGTGCCGCACGGATTGTCACAGGTCTGCCTGATGGCCGCGCTGACCTGGAGGAACACTCGATCGACCTCCCCGGACGCCGCCTGAATATTCGGGTGCATCGTCCCAGAATCGCCAGCTCGCATCTGCCGTTGATCCTGTCGTTCCACGGCGGAAGCTTCATCGTCGGCACCCCTGCACAGAACGATTGGCTCAACAGTCACCTCGCGGCTCGCTGCCCGGCCGTGGTGGTGTCCGTCGAGTACCGCCTTGCTCCGGAGCACTCGCTACTCGATTCGATGGCGGACGGCTACGACACGCTGCTGCGACTGGTCGACGACCCTTTTGGCTGGGGCATCGATCCCGCAGCCGTGGCGGTCCTCGGTGAGAGCGCGGGCGGCACGCTCGCCACACTCGTCGCGCTGCGTGCCCGCAAGGAGGGCCCCCCATTGCGCGCACAGGTATTGACCTGCCCGTGCACGGACTGGAGCGAGACGATGACCGAGCATCCTTCGGTCGCCAGGAACGCCGGAAACCCCGGACTTTCGTTGTCTCAGCTACGCGCCGGACGCAGGCTGAGCCTGCCCCTCCAGCTTGACCCGGAAACCGTGTCCCCGCTCAAGTTCGCCAGCCTGGCGGATCTGCCGCCCACGCTGGTCGTCTCCGGCGCCCTGGACCCCTTGGAAGATCATGGACGGCGATATGTCGAACGGCTCCGCATGGACGGCGTCGATGCCTGTCTGACCTGCTACCCCAGAGCCATCCACGCGTTCCTCAGCGTGCCCGGCCTGGTCCCGGCAGCCCACCCCGCACGCCGCGAGATCCTCGCCTTGATGCGCCACCACCTGCGTCCCCAAACGGGCTCCACACCACCGGCAGCGTCTTGAACACCCTGCCGTCATGCCCCTCCCCTCCATGCGGTTGCCTTGCGGGACACCTCGGCTCGGCCTTGGCCGGCTTGTGCATCCGGATCTGCCGCTGGCAGCCTGAATAGCATGATCGTCAGAATCAGCGAGGCGCGCGTACGCCCTGGTCGTTTCGAGTCGTTCCGCAACATGATCACGACTGCGGTACGCGAGTTTCCAGCCCGCTATCCAGGACTAGTCGATCACGAGGTACTGCTCGCGCCGCCGGAGACGCTGATATATGTCAGTCGCTGGCGCAGTGAAGACGATCTGGTGGGTTACGCCGGCGAGAATTGGCGTGACCAGCCCGTCATACTTCCGGGAGAGCAGGAATACCTCGTTGCACCGCTTCAGGTGCGGCATTTCACGCTCGCGTCCTTAAGTTGATGGGCGCCACACCATGTGAATATCCGGGAGCGCCGGTCGTCCCATGCACCTCTCCGGGCGCTCTTGGAACTACCGCTATGGCGGGCCGGTGGCCGCGGAATCGTGCCCAGGGCCCCGCGGTGATCGCGGGACCCTTCGCTGAAACGGGACGGCTACCGGGGTGTTCCGAGGCTCTCGACATCGGCGCGGTCGAACCGGTCGAACCGTCCGGGTGTCAGTCCCTGCCGCTCTGCCGTCACCTCGAACCGCCCCAACGGCCAGCCCAGCAGGTCAGCGGCCTCCTGGCCACTCAGACTCCGCGCCAGCCACGCCTCCCGGGCCGCCACCACGGACGCGATCGACTCGACCGGCACCTCGTCCAGAACCTGCAGCGAGTACAACGGCCAGCCCCGGAACTCCCCCACCGACGCCAGCAGCCCTCGCTCGGACAACTCCTGCACATCGCAGCGCTGCACCGCCAGACCGGTCCGCTCGGCGAGCCGCTCGGCGGCCTTCTCCGCCCCCAGACCGGGATGATCACCGACCGCCTCAGCGATACCCGGCCCATGCCCCGCCAACGACTCCACCACCGGCACCGACCACCGGCCGTCCGGCAGATCCGCAGCCGGTATGAGCCCCAGCCCCACCGCACGCGGCACCTGCCACTGCTTCAGCCCCAGCTCACGGGCAAGCTGAATTGGCCCGTAGCGGGCTCCCTTGCTCGCCGGCGCCGGCCCGGCCACCGCGGCAGCATCTCCGGCCGGCACGGACGCAGCCGCACCCGGCGCAACGTAAACGTCACCGACCTGGGCGGCGATCTCCTCCACCCGATCCGGCAGCACCCGCGCCACCTCGTAGGACCAGCGACCCTCGGCCAGATCCGGCTCCGGGATCAACCCACGCTCCCGGGCCCGCCGCACCTGCCACTCCTTGAGCCCCAACCAGCGCGCCAGCTGCCCCGGACCAAACCCGTACTCCGGCCGACTCATGATCACTGCTCCTCCCCGGCTCGGCGACGATCGCGTTCACGCTAACGAAGAGGTCCGACATTCCCGCCTACGCAGGCACGACGCCGAATTGCGCCTGATCGCAACCAGGAGCAGCGACCAGCCCACCCACTCCTGGCCTTCTTACCGCTGATCCGGTGTCCCATCGAGTACCACCGTTCGCGATCCGTCGCGGTCGGCCTTTCTCTTCGACCTCTCCATGGCGTACGACCGGGGAGCGGGGGTCGACGCCGAGATCGATCAGTTTCAGCATCAGGTCCCGCTCCGGAATTTCTCGCCGCCACGATGCTCTTCGGAACCGTGAAGATCTGCCACAGTGCGATGGACACCTACGGGCTGCTCGTCGACAAGGCGAAGTGCACCGGCGAGGCGACCGGCGCGCTCAGCGACCTGGCGGCTGCCGGCGGCGCCCGCACCATGGCGGGGACCTCCGCATAGACACCCGGATATGCTGCGCCGGCGTGACCGCCGCAGCGGTCACGCCGTGATCGCGGCGTCCGGGACCATCATGGATCTGCATCTACGGAGCAGGGCATCTGCGGCCGCGTGTCAGGTGGTCGGCAACACCGGTTTCGGCTCGGCCCGGAAACGGCCCTGCTTCCACGCCATGACAAGGGCCGCCACGCCGACGATCGTGCAGACGAGCAGGGCCGGCAGCGACGCCTCGGGCCCGAAAGCGCCGCCGGTGAGCCACTCGGGGGCGTCCGGGCTGGCTACGCTGCGCGCGATCGGGTTCTCGAAGGTGCTACCGGAGACGGCGGCACCGAACAGGTAGCCCTGAGTGAAGTTCCAGGCGATGTGCACACCGACGGAGACCCAGATACGGCCGGTGAGCGCATAGAACGCGGCGAGCATGATGCCGGCTTCCACGGCGATGCAAAGGGTGGCAACGACGGAGGCCTCCGGGTTGGCCAGGTGGCCGGCACCGAACGCCAGGGCGGAGACAGCGAGGGCGACCCACGGCCCGAACGCCCGCCAGACCAGCCGGAACAGCACCGCCCGGATGAGCAGCTCCTCGAAAACACCGGCCTGGATCGCGAGCCCGGCCGCGTGCCAGGCCGGCGTGGCGCCCAGGAACGTGACGTCGTACAGGCCGGTACCGGCCAGGATCGCCATGACTACCGCCATCAGCAGCACTCCCGTCACCAGACCGATCGCGACACCCTTGAGCGCGGGGCGGGGCGCGATCTCACTGGCCGCACGGTTCTCGCCGAGGCGAACCGCCACCGCATACACACCCAGCACCAGCAGCGCACCTACCGCCCGTACCGCGAACTGGCCGACGTCATCGGAGGGAAACAGCGACCCGACGACATCCGACCACACACCGAATGCGACGGCGACAACGAAGATCAGTACGAACATCCAGCCCAGCGCCCGCAGGGGGCGCCAGCGGCCAGGATGCAGTACGCGGTGGTCGCCCAGGACAGGAGGAAAACCAGCGCGGCCGGCCAGGCGCAGTACCGGCCCGCTGATGTTGATCTCGTTCGTCACGGGGCCGCAGCGTACGGTCACGGCTTTCCCGCGGTACCGGTGGGTGCCGGAGTGCCCACATTGTCGTTGCGCCGAGCCTGACGCAGACGAACACCGAGGACACTCACATCGGTGGCCGGCGGGGCGGCCCCGAGGTCAGCCCACCGGAACCGCGCTGACCTCGGGAGCCGCCGGGGTTCGCAGGGTGACCGCGGCCGCGCCGAAGCCGCCCAGCAACAGCAGCGGGCCGACCACCCCGATCGGGCCGAGACCCAGCAGGAAGAACGCGGCCAGACCTGCCCCGACCAGCGCCGGCACCCACCAGCGCACCACCCGGTCGACGGCCGCGCTGATCGCGACCACGATCAGGCCGAGCAGCGCCAGCAGCATGCCGGGCAGCACCCAGCCCAGGGTGAACGTCAGGTACCCGCCCTGCGTCTCGGCCGCCTGGTCGGCGATCGTGTTGCCGAGGGACTGGCGGGCGGCCAGGTCGAGGTAGTCGCCGAACATCAGCCCGCTGAAGTTGATCAGGCCGAGCACGGTCAGGCCGCCGGCGATCCGGGTGACGCGGCGTCCCGGGGCGGCCAGCGTGAGCACCGCGGGGATGAACAGTACCCACGCCAGGTGCAGGAAGAACGCGCTTGCCTGCCCGAGATCCGGGTGCTTGAGAATGGAGTCGGGCTCGGGCGAGCCGGGCGGCACGGTGGCCATGCCCACGGCGAAGCTCAGTGGCGCGGCGATCATGCAGATCCGGCCCGCGCGCCGCCGGAACGTACCGAACACGTCCGGCTCATCGCCGGCGGCGCGGAAGCCGAGCAACTGCCGGGCTGCCATGCCGTACGCAACGACGAGCGTGACCGGCCCGAGAATGCACAGCGGCAGCGGCGAGATCGCAAAGAGCAGGTAGAGCACCGTCCCGGCGAGGGCCAGGCCCGCGGTCCACCAGTTGATCACCCGGGCCCGGGCGGCGGCGATCGGGGTCAGGATCAGGGCCAGCCCCCAGCCGAAGATCCCGAGTTGCTGCCAGCCCAGCACCGCCCAGGTCTGGTCGGCCATCCGGTCGTCCCAGGCGGCCAGTTGGGCGTCGGTCACGCCGCTCTGCTGCTCGAGGCTGAGCAGGGCGAAGTCTGCCGACATGAGGGCCGCGAAGGTGACCAGACCGACCACCGTCGCCACCCAGGCGAAGATCGCGAGCACCAGGCCACGCCGGCGGACCGGGGCGAGCAGGCCGAGAAAACCGGGGACGAACAGCGCCCAGGCCCAGTGCAGGAGCAGCGAATGCCACTGGGTGGCATCCGGATGGGCCCGGTAGACGCCGTACTCCTCCACCGTGCCCAGCGCCGGATCCACCGCCGTGGAGACGGTCAACGCGATCGGGGCGAGCACCAGGCAGGCCGCGGTAGCTTTGCGCCACATCTGAAGAGTCCTTCCTCGAAGTTCTGGCGACGGACGCTACGAACGGCCGGCCCGGCGGTCACCCGCATGCGGACGGAACTCGGCTCCGCCGCGCGGGGGACGGCGCGTCATCCTCGCGACGGGTTCGGTGGCGCGATCCGCCGACGTACCGTCGGCGCATGATCTCCGATGGGCTGCGCGCGATCCGGCCGACGGATGTCGCCCTGGCCGGTGGCTTCGCGGCGTTCGGGCTCCTCGAGGAGTACTTCATCCGGATGCCGGGCGGCTGGTGGCCGTACGTGCTGGCCGGGGTCTGCGCCCTCATCCTGGTGCGCCGCAGCATCCCGCTGCTCGCGATGCTGCCGCACGTGTTCGCGCCGATCGACATGTTCTACGTCGAGGCGACGATCGCCGGGGAGAAGACGGTCAACTTCCGGTTGTGGCAGATGGTGGCCATGATGATCGCGGCGTACACGGTGGGCCGTTGTGTTCCGCCGACGAGCCGCAGCGGGCGGAGCATGCTCGGCATCGCGCTGATGCTTCTCACCACCGGCATGTACCTGTGGTTCGACGACGGCGACCCGATGGCCGCACTGTTCTTCCCCCTGGCGCCGTACGGGCTGGGCGTGGCCGTGGCGGTGCAGGCGCGCCGCACCGACGAGGCGGCCTCGGCGCGCGCGGCGATCCGGGAACAGCAGGCACGCGAGGCGGTCACGGAGGAGCGGGTGCGGATTGCCCGCGAGCTGCACGACATGGTGGCGCACAGCGTGACCGTGATGGTGATCCAGGCCGGCGTGGTGCGGCGGCGGCTCGACGCGGGCCTGAGCGTCGACCGGGAGTTGCTGCACAGCATCGAGGCGTCGGGGCGGGAGGCGGTCGGGGAGCTGCGCCGTACGCTCGGATTGTTGCGGGGTGAGGGTGTCGACAGCGCTCAGCCGCCCGCCGGACTGGACCGTCTTGACGAGCTGATCGCCCAGGTCCGCGAGGCGGGACTGACGGTGACCATGCGACGGGAGGGGGAGCCGGTGCCGCTGCCGCCCGCGGTCGACCTGTCCGCGTACCGGATCGTCCAGGAGGCATTGACCAATGTCCTCAAGCACGCGGGTCCGGTACGGGTCACGGTGACCGTCGGCTATCGAACCGACGGCCTGCATCTGAGCGTGCTCGACGACGGCGGCGCGGTCGTCATGAACGTCGGCGGCCAGGGGCTGATCGGCATGCGGGAACGGGCGGCGCTGTTCGGCGGCGAGCTGAGGGCCGGCCCGCGGGCGACGGGCGGGTTCGCGGTCGAGGCCCGGCTGCCAGTTCCCGCGGCGGTGGCCCGGTGAGCATCAAGGTGGTGATCGCCGACGACCAGCGGATGGTCCGGGCCGGCCTGCGCATGGTGATCGAGACCGAGCCGGACATGGTCGTGGTGGGCGAGGCGGGGGACGGGGCCGAGGCCGTGACGGTAGCCCGCCGGGTGCGGCCGGACGTCGTCCTCATGGACATCGCCATGCCCCGCCAGGACGGCCTGTCCGCCACCGGAACCCTGCTGGGCTCACCGAATCCGCCGCGGGTCATCGTGCTCACCACGTTCGACTCGGACGAGAACCTGTACCGGGCGTTGCGGGCCGGGGCCAGCGGCTTCCTGCTCAAGGTCTCCTCGCCGGAGCATCTGATCACCGCGATCCGGGTGGTCGCGGCGGGCGAGGCACTGCTCGATCCGGCGGTCACCACGCGGGTGATCGCGGCGTTCGCCGGGCAGCCCGGCCCGCTGCCACCACCCGAGGCGGGCGGGTTGACACCGCGCGAGGCGGAGGTGCTGCGGCTGGTGGCGCGCGGCCTGTCGAATGCCGAGATCGCCGCGGCGCTCACCGTGGGCGAGGCCACGGTGAAGACCCACGTGGCCCGGGTGTTGATGAAGCTCAACCTGCGTGATCGCGTCCAGGCTGTCGTCTTCGCGTACGAGTCGGGGCTCGTCCGCGCTGGCGGGGGCAGCCTGGAGTGACCCACGGCCTCGGACGGCCTTGCGGATGTGGGCGCTGACGCTTCCGATGGGCGATCTCACCAGTGGCAGGGCCGGACATCAGAATTGGACCACGCTGCGTGGGTGAGGTTCGGACTCGGACCTCACCCACGGGCGGTTACAGCGTGATGTTCCAGCTCTGGCAGTTGTTGCCGAGGGCGGTCCACTGCCGTACGGCGGCGCCGTCAGCCGTGGAGCAGTTGGCCACGTCGAGGACCTTGCCGTTGCCGCGGCTCGCGATCAGGTAACGGCCGGCGACCGGGGTGACGCTCCACTGCTGGCAGACGTTGCCGAGAGCGGACCAGAGGTCGACCCCGGTGCCGTCGGCCGTACCGCAGTTCACCGAGTCGAGCAACTTGCCGCTGTTGACGTTGGTGATGGTGTAGTAGCCGCCGGCCACCCGGGTGAAGGTCCACTGCTGGCAGGCGTTGCCCATCGAGGTCCACTGCCGGATACCGGTGCCGTTGGCCGTTCCGCAGTTGACGGCGTCGAGGACCTTGCCGCTGTTCTGGTTGACGATCCGGTACCGGGTGCCCGCCACCGGGAAGCTGACGCTGCCACCCGGGTCACCCGCGGGCGCCGTGATGGTGGCGCCGGAGGCGGCCGGGCTGCCCAGGTTCGGCGTCCCGTCGGCGCTCCAGTTCACCTTCGAGATCCGCGAGGTCCGCGTACCGGCGCAGCCCTGCGTGGCGGAGTCGTTGGCGTGGTAGATCATCCAGTTCTCGGTGCCGTCCGGTGAGGTGAAGAATGCGTGGTGGCCGGGCCCGAAGACGCCGTTGGCGTCGTTGCGCTGGAAGATCGGCGTGCTCTTCTTGGTCCACGCGGTGGCGCTGAGCGGGTTGGTGCCGGTCAGGGTCAGCAAGCCGAGCTTGTAGTCCGGCGTGGTGCATGAGCTGGCGGAGAAGGTGAGGAAGGTCTTGCCGCCGCGCTGAAGGATGTGCGGCGCCTCGTTGACCTTGGCACCGGATGTCTCCCAGGCCAGGGTGGGCGCGGCGATCTTGGTGGCGGCGCCGCTGACCGTCCACGGGTTGCTCATCGGGGCGACGAACAGGCTCTGCTGGTCGCCGACCCAGGCCGAGTAGAAGAAGTACAGCTTGCCGGCGATGGTCGCGACGCTGGCGTCGATGGCCCAGCCGCCGTTCTGCACCTGCAGCTGCGAGGCGAAGTGGTACGGGCCCATCGGGTCGGTACCGCTGCTCTCCAGGACGACCGAACGCTGCCCGTCACAGCACGCGGGGGTGCCCGCGGTGTAGTAGAGGTACCAGCGCTTGCCGTTCGGCCCGTCGAGCAGTTGCATCTCCGGCGCCCAGGCGTTGCAGCACAAGGTCGAGCCGGCGCCGGTGTAGACGACGGTGTAGGCCGCACCGGACAGCTGGTTGACCGACGGGGCCTTCTTCACGACGACCTGATTGTTCCAGGTGGTGGCGGCCAGGTAGTAGTTGCCGTTGTAGTAGCCCATCCACGGGTCGGCACCGTACGGTGCCGGGGCCACCAGGTTGGACGTGGTCGTGGCGGCAGTCGCCGGCGTCGCGGCTCCCGTCAACAGTCCCACGGCGCTCGTGGCCAAGGTCATCGCCAAGGCCAGGGTCGTCCGGCTCACCCGGCGGCGCAGCTTCGATGCCATGCCGTGCCTCTCGTTCAGCCCACCTGAGCAGCGGGGATGCAGGTATGGAGGCGAATTGTGATCGCTAACACGTCATCCCGTCAACATCAGTTCGACGCATTCTCGTAACACCGTGCGCACGCCGCTCCAGCCGACGATTCGGTAGGAGAACACGTCACGTACGGCAGTAAGCCAGAAATCATCTTCATCGAGCGGGATCCGCGTCGCCTTCCACCACTTTCCTGAGTACGCCGACCGCGCGGGTCAGGGTCTCGGGGGTACCGGTGAAGGGGATCCGCAAGTAACGGGTGAGCGTACGGTCGGGGGAGAAGGCCGGTCCGGCCGATAGCTTCAGGCCCAGGTCGGCGGCGCGGGTGGCGAGCGTCGTCGCGTTGGCGCGGTGCAGTCGTAACCACAGGCACAGACCGCCTGGCGGGAGGGTGAAGCTCCATTCGTCGGTGCCGTCGAGCAGGGCGGCGAGGTGGTCGCGCTGGGCGCGCAACCGCTCTCGGCGATCACGGAGCAGGTCACGTGGATCGATGAGGAGCTCGCAGGCGATGAGTTGCTCCAGCGGTGGCGGTGACAGTCGCGCTTGCAGAGGGTTGAGCTGGAGCTCGCGGATGCGCGACGCGTCAGCGCGCAGCCAGCCGACGCGGAGACCTCCCCACACGAGTTTGCTGGTGGACCCGATGGCGATGATGCCGGCTCCGGCCAGGTGCGGGATCGGGTCGGCCGGGATACGCAGGTCCAAGTCGCGCAGTGTCTCGTCGACGATGACGGTCATGTCGTGGCGGGCAGCCAGGTCGGCCACCCTCGTACGCAGGCCGGGGTGCATGAGCGCACCGGTCGGGTTGTGGAAGTCCGGTGTCAGGTAGGCCAGCTTCGGCCGTGTGGCCTGTACGGCGTGGGTCAGATAGTCGGCGTCCCAGCCGGCCGGGGTGAGGGGTGCGGCTACCAGCCGTGCACGGCGTCGCCGCAGGATGCCGAGCGCGCCGTGGTAGGTGGGGCTCTCCACCAGGATCGGGCGGGCGCGGTCGGCCAGGTGATCGACCAGCAGGGTGAGGGCGGCCCGGGCGCCGGAGGTGATGAGGATCTGCTCCGGGCGGGTCGGCAGCCCTTCGCGGGTGTACCGGCCGGCCAGCAGTTCGCGCAGTTGCGGCAGGCCCGCGTCCGGTTCGGCCGCGTCCACCAGCAGGGTGGCCGAGCGTTGCACGGCCCGCCGGGACGCCTCCAGGAAGGCCGCGTGCGGAGCGGCGGGCACCGCTCGGGTGAGGTCCAGCCGGTCACCTTGGTACGCCGACCAAGGCGCGGTGCGGGCGGTGACCTCCGGCGGCAGTTGGACCACGCTGCCGCTGCCGTGCCGGGTCCGCAACCAGCCCGAGTCTCGCAGCGTGGTCAGTGCGGTCACGACGGTGCCACGGCTGACCTGCAGCGCCGTGGCCAGGGAACGTTCCGAGGGCATCCGGGTGCCGACCGGGATCCGCCCGTCGACGACGGCGCAACGGATCGCGGTGGCGAGCGCGTCGACGAGCGGGACCGGCGCCTGCCGCCACTCGCCCAGCAGGGAACCGAACCCGGTGCCATGAGACTCCAGCATTGGTCCACTTTCCCATAAGTGGACCAAGACTCGAGGCGGCGCGGTAAGTACCGTCCCCGTCGCCGACGAAGCAAATGGCAAGGGAGACGGGCATGAACCGATGGCTGCGCGAGACGGCGAGCGGCCTGCCGGCAGCGTTCTGGTACCTGTGGACCGCGTCGCTGATCAACCGGACGGGGGCCGTCGGGCAGCTGTACCTTGGTGTCTATCTGCTGGCGGTACGGCATTTCGACGCCGCGTACGCCGGATTGGTCATCGGTGTCGGGGGACTCGGCACCGCACTTGGTGCGCTGCCGGGCGGGATTCTGGCCGACCGCTGGGGACGGCGCCCGACGATGCTCGCAGCGGGCATCCCGGCGGCGATCACGATGCTTGCCCTCGGCCGTGCCACCGGCCAGACAGCCATTCTGGTCCTGTCCTTGTTGCTCGGCGTGTTTCTCGGCGCTGTCCGGCCGGCGTTCACCGCGTCCATCATCGACGTCGTCGCCGAGCAGGACCGGAATCGGGCCCTGAATCTCAACTACTGGGCGTTCAACCTCGGCTCCGGTGCGGCGGCACTGCTTGCCGGCGTGATGGTCACCACGAACCCGGCGCTACTGTTCGCGTTGAACGCCGGTGTGCTGCTGTTCTCGACCCTGCTGGTGGCGCTGAAAGTGCCTGAGACACGTCCCGCCGCTGCTGCGACGGCCACCAGGTCGGCCGGGCTTGGCGTCGTCGTCCGGGATCGAGTTTTCATGACGTTCGTCGGGCTCGCCATGTTCGGCTGGACGATGATCGAGACCAACAAGATGCTGCCCGCCTCGCTCGACGCCGACGGCCTGGATACGACCTCGTACGGACAGGTCATCGTGGTCAACATGGCGCTGATCGTGGTCGGGCAACTGTTCCTGCTCAGACTCGCGGAACGCCGGCGCCACGAACACGTACTGGCCGCCTCGGCAGCGGTTGCCGGGCTCGGATTCGGACTGGTCGCCTTCGCCGACACCCTGTGGGCGTACGCCGTGACCGTGGCGGTCTGGACCGTCGGCGAGATGCTGATGACGGTGGCGAACTCCGCCCTGACCGTAGAACTCGCACCACCCGAGGCGCGCGGCCGATACCAGGGCGTGTTCGGATTCGGCTTGACCGCCGCGATGTTCCTCGGCCCGGCACTCGGCGGGCTCGTCGCCACCCGATTCGGTCCTGACACGCTGTGGGTTGCGGTTCTTTGCCTCGGACTGCTCCTGGCGGCGGCGAACCTGGCGGCCGGTCCGCCACGGCGCCGTCGCTTGGCGGTGCTCCGGCACGTGGCGGGGTGTGATGTCCAGGGGTGACCAACCCGCGTCTCGGGAGGCGACGCGGGTGGGTCACCCCTGGAAGAAGTCGTGGAGCTCGGCCGTGACCGGGCGGTCAGGACGGGTCGTAGGCGCCGGCGGCGAACTCCTCGAGCAGCGACCGGCGGGACGGCTTCCAGCCCAGCTCGCGACGTGCTTTCTCGCCGGTGGCCTGCTGATCGAGCAGCAGTGCCTCACCGAACCCGCCGAGGCGCGCGACCAGCGCGGCGGCGTCCTCGGCCACCACGCGGCCGTCCAGGCCCAGCCGGTGGGACGCGGCCTCGCCCAGCTCGCGGACCGTGGGGTTCTGGCCGCTCACCCCGAGATACACCGAGCCGCTCTCCGCCTTCTCCAGCGCCAGCACGTACAGCTCCGCCAAGTCGTCGACATGCACGCTTGTCCAGTGTTGTGTCCCGGGGCCGACCAGTCTCAGCGCGGCCGGGTCGCCGGCCCGTTCGCCCGCGAACACCTGGGTGGGGATGCCGATGCCGTGACCGTAGACGGTGCCGGGCTCGATGACGATCGACCGGATGCCGGCTGCGTCCAGGACCCGCGAGTCGATCTTCTCGTACCACGCGACCAGCGGCGGCGCGTTGCGCGGCGTCTCCTCGGTGATGTCCGGTGCCGAGCCGTGCACCCAGACACCGCTGGTACGCAGGAACGTGGCGTGCGGCCGCACACTGTCGAGGACGGCCTCGGCGAACGCCGTCTCGACCGGGTTGCTGGTCGCGTCGCCCGGCGAGGCGGTGGCGATCACGGCTTCGGCGCCCGCGGCCAGACTGCGTACGAGGTCGAGGTCTCGAATGTCGCCGACGACGGCCTCGGCGCCGGCAGCGCGTACGGTGGCCGCCTTCTTCTCCGAGCGCACCAGCGCCGTGACGGAGTGGCCGGCGGGGATCAGGGCCTGCAGGACCGCCGAGCCGATGTGGCCGGTGGCGCCGGTCAGGAAGATGTTCATGGTGACGAGCTCCTTGATCAAGATCGGATGTCTCGCCAAGACTGCCGCTGCCACGTGTTCGTGGCCAACGAATGGTTCCGATGTCCTTCATCGGGCTTGACGATTAACATCGTCGCGTGGAGCAACGTCAACTGCAGTACTTCGTGGCCGTCGCCGAGGAGCTCAACTTCACCCGCGCCGCCCAGCGCACCCATGCCGTGCAGTCGACGGTGTCGGCGAGCATCCGGGCGCTCGAGCGGCACCTGGGCACACCCCTGTTCGAGCGCAGCACCAGCAAGGTCGCCCTCACCGATGCCGGTAAGGCGTTGCTGCCCGAGGCGCGCCGGGCGCTCGACGCCCTCGACCAGGCCCGCGCCGCGGTCGCCGGCCTCCGTGACGGGCTGACCGGCAGCCTGCGCGTCGGTACGATCTCCGGGCTCACCGCCGTCGATCTGCCGGGTCTGGTCAGCGACTTCCGCGGCCGCCACCCCGGCGTGCGGCTGAGCCTGAGCATGGCAGCCGGGGGGACGGACGGGCTCCTGGCCGCTCTGCGCGCCCGCGACCTCGACGTCGCGTTCGTTGCCGTCCAGACCGCGAACGTGCCCGACCTGCACCTGGACCCCATCGCCGAGTTCCAGCCGCGCCTGCTCGTCCCGCTCGGCCATCCGCTGGCCGGGCGAGCCGCGGTGAGCCCGGCCGCGTTGGCCGACGAGCCGTTCATCGACCTTCCACCCGGCTTCTGCAACCGCGTCCGCACCGACCACGACTTCCGCCGGGCCGGCATCACCCGCACCATCGCCGTCGAGGTCAGCGACATCACCACCATCCCCGGCTACGTCGAGTCGGGCATCGGCCTGGCCCTGGTGCCGCCGCTGGCCGCCGAGGACGGCCGCCGGGTCGCCGCGGTCGACCTCGAGCCCCCCGCCGCGTCATGGACCCTGGCCGCGGCCAGCCTCGGTGGCCCTGCGCCGAACCCGGCCGTCCGGGCGTTCCTCGATGCGATCGACACGCACGTCGTACGCCGGGATCGCTACTAGGGCCCGGCCATTCCGATCGGATGGGCGGCTGATCATCTGCCCGCCCTCTCGCTCCTGCTTGCGTTGGAGCGTGCTCCAACCCCTACCGTCGGGGCCATGAACGTGAACGAGCAGTTGGCGGAGGCTCTGCGGCTCGCCGTCGACCCGCCGGGCGGAGTCTCCGTCGAGGCCCTGCAGGACCTGGTTCTCGACGACCGGTCCCGGCAGTGGGACATCGCGACGGCGGCCCAGCACGTCGGGGTGAGCCCGCACACGCTGCGCTACTACGAGCGGGCCGGCCTGGTCACGGTGCCACGCAACCCGGCCGGACACCGCGTCTACGACGCCCCGGCGGTCCGGCGCCTGGTGTTCCTGACCCGGATGCGCACCTCCGGGATGCCGATCAGCGACCTGCGCCAGTACGTCGAACTCGTCGACCGCGGTGACGTCACCATCCCCGACCGCCTCGACCTGCTCGTGGAACACCGCGACACGCTCCGGGCCCAGCTCGCCCAGATACAGCTGGCCCTGGCCGCCACCGAATACAAGATCGCGACGTACGGAGGATCGACCCAACCGTGAGCACCGCACAGCACGACATCGCCAGCACCGGAAACCTTGATCGGCGCAACCATGGCCTGGATGTTCTCTCCACGATCGACGGTCACGCCGGAACCGCGGTGATCGACGCGCTCGCCGAGATCTCACCCGCGCTGGGCCACCACGTGGCGGCGTTCGCGTTCGGCGACATCTACGACCGGCCCGGCCTCGATGCCCGGTCCCGCCAACTCGTCACCATCGGCATCCTGACCGCACTCGGCGGATGCGAACCCCAGCTCAAGGTCCACGTGGGCGCCGCGCTCAACGTCGGCCTGACCCCCGACGAGATCGTCGAAGCGATGCTGCACTCGGCCGTCTATGCCGGTTTCCCGCGTGCCCTGAACGCCACTTTCGCCGCGAAAGAGGTTTTCGAGAGCCACGGCGTACGCCCTTCGGCGGCTTCGCCGAGCTGATGAGGCACGGAGGGGCTTGCCTGGGCGGCGCCCCGACAGCGGGGGCGGGCGAAAGTCGTGCGACCGGTCAGGCGCGTGCGAGGTGCAGGCCGATGTTGGCGCCGAGCCCTTGGCCGTATGCGAGCTGGATGAGGAACTCGACGGCGGGTTCCAGGTAACGGGCATTGGTTAACGGGCCGGCGTCGAGGGCCTCGAAGCCGAGCTCGTTGCCGAGGGCGATGACGGCTTGCTTGGCTTCCGTGTCGTCGCCGGCGACCGGAAGGAGTTGCTTGACGCCGCCGAGGACGGGCGTGGCGAGCGTGGCGGCGAAGACGGTGTTGAACGCCTTGACCACCCGTGAGCGGGGCAGCCGCTCGGCCACCTGCTCGCCGGCCGAGGTGCTGTGGCCGATGGTCAGTGACATGTAGTCGGTGGCGAGCGGGTTGGTCGCGTCGATCACCACTTTGCCGGCCAGCGCATCGCGGACCTCGTCGGTGAGCAGGGCATCGATCGCGGTGAACGGCACCGCGATCACGGCGAGGTCGGCTGCGGCAGCAGCGTCGGCGGCGCTGCCGGTCTCCGCACCCGAGATCGCCGCGGCCGCGGCCAGTCGCGGCGAGCCGGGCTCGCTGGCGGCGAGGAGCACATGGTGGCCGACCTCGATCAGCCGGGCGGCAAGAGCGGATCCGACATTGCCGGCACCCAGAACTGCAATCTTCACGGTCTTCTCCCTGCATCGTCGTGTTCGGCCGGCGCCATGTCGCGACCCAGCCGGTCGTAGTTCGAATTCGAACGACGAGACGACACTAAACCTAGTTCCAATTCGAATCAACTGAGGGCTCGGTCACATGTAGTTCGAGTTCGAACTAGCTGTTATCGTCGGGGCATGACCGAACGGTGGCTCGATGAGGTCGAGATGCGGGCGTGGGTGGCTTTCCTCGACACCAGCAATCTTCTGCTTCAGCGCATCAACCAGCAGCTGCGCGAGGACGGTGGGCTGACTCAACCGCAGTACGAGCTGCTCACCCGCCTCGCCGAGGCACCCGGGCAACAAATGCGGATGGCCGAACTGGCCCTCGCGCTCGTCACGTCCCGCAGCGGTCTCACCTACCAGGTCACCCAGCTGGAGAAGGCGGGCCTCGTTCGGCGGGAAGCCTGTGCCAGCGATGACCGGGGCATCCTTGCCGTGCTCACCGCGCAGGGGGAACAGGCTCTGCTCAAGGCCGCGCCCGGGCACCTGCGGGTGGTCCGGGAGAACCTGATCGACCTGCTCGATCGGGATCAACTGACCACCCTCGCCGACACCCTCGGCCGGGCCCGGACCCACCTGCGCTCCGCCGGGAACGGCTGAAATCTTGTCGCCCACCCGGCGCGGAGGCACGCGCCTTCGGCCGTCGACCCTGGAGCTCGGTATTACGCCTCTCGCGTGACGGCCAGGCCTGCCTGCGGTTCGGCCGGCGCGATGCCGCCCGCGACGGCCGGGGGTGACCGGAATCCCTTGACGATCAGGTAGATGGCAAGACTGACTTCCCAGGCGAACACGGGAAGGGCGGCGACCGTGCCGACCGTGGAGACCTGCTCGTAGAGACCGAACATCACGGCGCCCGCCGAGATGCAGATGAGGACGCCTCCGATGAGGCCCAGTGCGGCGATGAAGCGCGGCACGAGCCGGGACCGGTACAGCAGGTAGGCGAGCAGCAGGCTGTTGAGTCCGAGGAGCACGTTGGGGCCGAGCAGGAACGTCCAGTCGTGGATGGCGACGAGTGACTTGCCGGCGGCGACGAGCGCCGCGCTGTCGGTACCCGGGGTTCCCGCGAAACCCTGCCGCATCGTCACAGCCGACAGGACACTGACGATCCCGACGAGGATGACGACGGCTTCCAGCAGCCGGGTGCAGAGGTAACCAAGAGCGACGCTGTGGCTCTGGTTACGAACGACCGGGTACAGGGTGACGCCGGTTCCGACGATGGCGGCAACGAGGACCAGTTCGAAGAATCCGCCCATCAGCACGCGGTTGTCGGCGCCGGCTCCGATTACGTAGTTCGGGTTGCTCAGCACCGGCTGGTACAGCAACAGGCCAGCTATCGCGGCGACCTCGGTGATCAGGAAGAACGCCCCCGCGGCCACTGCGGTCCCTCGGGTAGGACTCATTCTGATCTCTCTTTCAATATTGGTGTACGGCGTACACCCAGTGATCGGGAACGTTACGTGTACGCTGTACACCTGTCAAGATCGGGCCGGTGTGATCGGTGATGGAGGGAGATGCGAGGGTGGAGCAGACGGAAGGCGCACGCCGTAACCCGTTGAGCCCGGGCCGCATCCTGCACACCGCCGTCGCGCTCGCCGACGAAGGCGGGATCGACTCCGTCAGCATGCGCAAGCTCGCACAAGAGCTCGGCGTCGTCCCGATGGCGCTGTACAAGCACATCGCGAACAAGGACGAACTCCTGGACGGGATGATCGACGTCGTCGTGAGCGAGATCGACCCACCCGGTGCCGGGCTCGACTGGAAGACCGCCGTCCGGCAAAGGATCCTCTCCGCACGACGAGCACTCCTGTGCCACACCTGGGCTTCACGCGTGATCGAGTCGCGCACCACGCCCACGCCGGCCGTACTGGCGTACATGGATTCGATGATCGGAATGCTTCTGTCCGGTGGCCTCTCCGTCGACCTGACGCACCACGTGATGCATGCCCTGGGAAGCCGCATCCTCGGGTTCAGCCAGGAACTGTTCACTCCCTCCGCAAGCGTGGACCCCCGGGAGGCGGCGACCGCGGTCCGCGCTATGTCGGGCACGTATCCTCACCTCGCCAAAGTCGCGGCACGGGTCGACCACGACGAGGGGGCCGTCGTCGGCCCGGGCTGTGACGATCAGTTCGAGTTCGAGTTCGCCCTCGACCTGCTCCTTGACGGAATCGAGGCGCTCCGGGTGCGCAGATGGAGCTCCCACTCGAGTCAGCAGGCAGCGCCATGAGCCCGCCTCGAGGTCGTTCTCGCTGACGATCCAACAGTCGCGGTCGGGCGGCCTCTCGCTGTGCCAGTTCCAGCGCCTCGACTCCTCTCTCGATGTCGTCGGGCACCGTGCTGCACGTGTGTGGTTCACCGAGCTCCGCTGGGTTTGCCGGCCGGGTCCACGCAGCGCCGTCCTGGCCGTTCACCGCGTGCACCGAGCTGTGTGCCAGCACGGTTTGCGTCGTGGCGGGTAGGCCGAGCCGGTTCCAGTGGAACAGGACGTGGTGGGTGAGGACGTCGCGTAGGCCTCGCTGCAGCAGTCCCGCGCGGTCTGTATCTGCCAAAGCCCTGCCGGCTGGGGGTTGCAGACACTTCCGGTGCCGGCCGGGTCGAGAGGGCGGGGGACGTTTCATCGCCCGGTCCGGAGGTACTCCGCAGCCATGGGTGAAGATGCAGGTGGCAGGCCTGAATTCGTCGTAGTTGCCAACCGGCTACCGGTCGACGAGATAACTGACGACGACGGACAGCGCCGATGGGAGCGCAGTCCTGGAGGGCTGGTCAGCGCTCTGCAGCCGGTCGTACGTCAGATGCGCGGAGCCTGGGTCGGGTGGACAGGCAGCGCAGGAGAGGCGCCTGAGCCGTTCGACATTGACGGCATGCAGTTGCGGCCCGTGCCGCTGAGCGCCGAGGAGGTCGACCGGTACTACGAGGGCCAGTCGAACGCCACCATCTGGCCGCTGTTCCACGATCTGGTCGAGCAGCCGACCCATCGCCGTGAGTGGCGACAGGCTTACGAGGCGGTGAACCGCCGCTTCGCCCGAGCCGCAGCGGAGGTGGCCGCACCGGACGCGACGGTCTGGGTGCATGACTATCAGTTGCTCCTGGTGCCGGCGATGCTGCGCGAGTTGCGGCCGGACGTGCGTATCGGGTTCTTCCTGCACATCCCCTTCCCGCCGGTTGAGCTGTTCATGCAGCTACCGCGCCGCCGGGAGCTGCTGAAGGGGTTGCTCGGCGCCGACGTGGTCGGCTTCCAGGGTGCCCTGGCAGCACAGAACTTCCTCCGCCTGACAGGGCAGCTTTTAGGACTGGAGCCGAAAGACGACCGGGTCGAGGTCGACGGACGTACCGTCGTGGCGCGAGCCTTCCCGATCTCCATCGACTTCGCGGAGGTGGATCAGCTCGCCGCCGACCCCGCGGTGCAGCAGCGGGCCAGGCAGCTACGGACCGAACTCGGCGGAGACCGGCGCCTACTGCTGGGCGTCGACCGCCTCGACTACACCAAAGGCATCGAACAACGACTTGAGGCCTACCATGACCTGCTCGCCGACGGAGAGATCTCCAACGACGACGTCGTGCTGGTGCAGGTAGCCACGCCCAGCCGGCAACGCATCGCGCAATATCAGCAGCTACGCGAGCGCGTCGAACGCGAGGTCGGGCGCACCAACGGTGAATTCGGCGATGTCGGCCG
>NZ_JBFAAI010000055.1:0-16485 GCF_040639655.1 Actinoplanes sp. NPDC023801
GGCTGGCACCGCCACGTCACCCTTGCCACCGCCGCTCAGCTGTTCCTCACCCAGCTACGGCTGACCGACCCAAAAGCAGCAGGGCAGCCCTGAGCTTCTACGCCGTCCTACGGCACCTGCAATACCAACTCAGCACCTGGCTCGGTTTCTGCCCACACTGCCACCAACCCGTGCCGACCTAACAAAGCACTATTAGGCAGCCTAAAGTCCGCTGGTGGCGGCGGATCACTGGGCGGCAGAGGGCCCCACGTTTCTAGTGGGTGAGGCCAACGTCGCGCAATGAGCCGCGATGGTCGGAGGTTTCGGGAACGCGGCGGGGTGGCGAGCCTGGGGTACAGCACACCACCTAGCCGAACGCGCTGAAGATTCGTATGACGAAGTCGGCGGCTGGCCCCTCCGGCTCGGCTTCGCCGATCGTCATCCCAATCGCCGCGGGTCGACGGCTGCCCCGAATGCCGCTTATGGTGCGATGAGCGGGTGATCCTAGCGAAGCCCCATCCGGCGGCCTGTAACGCAGATTGTCATCACTTATCTAGTTGGAGGGGTTCCCATGCGTTGGGGGAATCCTTAGTGCATCCGCGAATCCAGCCCATTGCGAGCGACTCTGTCAATATCAGCGAGAATCAAATGGGGGTCGCGGGTCAAGTCCAACGGGTGGTGCACGATGTCGATGCCGGTGTGGCGGACACGCCGACGGGATGGGGCTTTGCCCTGAGCGTAGACCAGCCAGCCAGTGGCAAGATCGAGCGCTGTGCAATAGGCCAGCATCTGGTACGCGTCGGCGTTTGGGTATCGCGAGTTCGGGCCTTCGAGCTTGTATTTGGCGTCAAAGACGGCGACTGGTCGTTGATTGATGAGGTGGACGACGTCGGGTCTGATCGGGATACTGCGGTGGGTGTCGAGGTGATCCTGGTATTGCCCGGCGGTGTGGCCAGGGTACGAAGCCAGGGCTTCGCGTAGTGCGATGGTGACGAAGTCTTCGAACACCTTGGCCATGTTGACGACGAACGCCGCGATCGTCAGGTTGCCGGGGCCGGGTTCGGCGGACTGGTACCGCAGGACGATCTCGGCGAGTCTCAGCGCGGCGACGTAGCGCTCGTTGAGCCGGCTGGGTCGCCAGGACGGCAGCGGTGTTCTGGCAGGAAGGACCTGGACGCCGTCGAGCCGGCCGTCGAGGTGGGTGAGCCGGGCTCGCGCTCGGGCAGGTAGGCGAGGCACGGCCGCCATCCGGCGCAGGGCGGTGCGCAGGATCCGGTTTTCGGCAATGTCTGCGGCGTACTCGTCGTAACGGACCTCGATGGGTAGCAGCATCCCGGGGCGTCGGGTGAACTGGTCGGCGAAACGGATACGGCCGCGGACCAACGGGAGTGCCTCGTCGACAGACACGTAGCCCTGTAGAACACCGGGGGCAAGGGCGCGTTCGGCTTGGCGGATCAGCGACTCGGCGAGCGCGGGCCAAAGGTCTGGTTCCGCGACGGCGGTTACGTCTTCGGGGCGGAACCCGGGGTCGAGGGCGTAGCCGAGCAGGAACAGCAGCCGGGCGATGCCGGTTTTCGGCCGTACCTGGACGTCGAGGTCACCGATTCGGACCGCGCCTACCTTGCCGGTGGGTATCAGGTGCCACCAGTTGCCGCCATCGGGGCGTACGTCCACCAGCCCGGTGCTGCTGAGCGCGCTGGCGATGTGGTCGTCGAGTTGTCGGCGTACCCCTTTGGTGTTGAGTTCGTCGAGATCGACGGGTGGGTCGGTCATGGTTCGGGTGTTTCGGGGTCGACCGTTGGCGGCGGTGCCATTCGGGATCGGATGGCGCCGAGCCCGAAACGGTTTCGGATCTGGGCTCGGCTGAGCCGGCCGTAGTAGTGCTCCTCCAGCAGCGGCATCAGGTCGTAACGCCAGACCCGTTCGAGGGCGGCCTCGGTGTCGAGGTTCGGCCGCATCAGGTACGACGGGCCAATCTTGAAGTCGTGGTCCTGCTCGTCGTCGATGCTGTCGTTGAGGGCGGCGAGCAGGGCGGCGCGTTCGTCGTCGTCCTGGCCGTTGGCGGTCAGCCAATTGCTGAGTACGTCGCGGACCGGCGGTTCGTCGGGGTGCAGCTCGATGAAGGCGAACCGGCGTCGGATTGCGGCGTCGACCAGCGCGATCGACCGGTCGGCGGTGTTCATGGTGCCGATGATGAACACGTTGGGCGGTAGGTTGAACGCCTCGGACGGGGAGTACTGCAGCCGTACGGTGGCGTGGCGGTACTCCAGCAGGAAGTACAACTCGCCGAAGACCTTGGCCAGGTTCGCCCGGTTGATCTCGTCGACGATCAGCACGTACGGCTGGTCCGGATTGTTGCGGGCCTCGGCGGCGATCTCCCGCAGCGGGCCGGGCGTCTTGGCGAAGCTGACCGTGCCGGAGTCGGCGCCTTCGACCGGCCGGAAACCCTCGAAGAAGTCTTCGTACGCGTACGAAGGGTGGAACTGCACCAGCCGCACCGCGTCGCGGTCGGCGACGTGGGCCGCGATAGCTCGCGCGAGGTAGGTCTTGCCGGTGCCGGGCGGGCCGTAGAGGACGATCTGGGAGCGGTCCTGCCACACCTCGATCAGATCCTGTAGCCAGGCCCGGTCGATGTGGAGCCGGGCGGCGAGCGCGTCGGTGGCCGCGGTCAGCTTCGGGACGGCCTGCGACGTCGGCTGCGGCCGCTCGGTGGCATCCGGCTCCGGCGTGATCTCGTTGTCGGCATCGGCACCGATCAAGTTGGCGAGCAGTTCCAGCGCGCCGGTCAGATCGACGACGGTGCCCTGCTGGTCGAGTTCGGCGGGCAGCGGTGCCGGCAGTGTGTCGATACCGATCGGTTCGTGAGTCAGCCACGCCGTGGACCGACGTAGGCGAGCGCCGCTGTCGTCCGGGCTGTATTCGGCGTCGCCGTCGAGGATCCCGCCGTACAGGTGATCATCGAGGAGGGTGACGACGATGTCGTCGACGGCCATCTGCGACAGGAAGGCGTGGTACTCGGTGGCCAGGCTCATCCGTTGGGCGTAGTCCAAGTGCTGGTAGCCGGCTTCCACCGCGGTCCGGACCTCAGCGCGTGATGCTCCCGGTGGCGTCTCGCTCAGATGGGTCGCGGCCAGTGACACGAATGACTCCGTCTGCCACCTGTCCACCAGGTCAGAACCGCCCTGCCGAGGACGTACGAGCCATGCCCGACGCTCGCCTGGCGGTCGTTCGGCCTGCTTGCGCCATTGGGCGACGAACGGAGGCTGGTAGTAGTCGACCGGCTGGCCGGTCTGTTGTTCGATGCGGGTGGTGATGGTGAACAGGTCTCGGTTGAGGTCACCGGAGGACCGTTCGCCCTGGGCGAGGAACGTGTCGCGGATCGCCTTCTTGTCAGCGATGCTCAGAATTGGTAGGAAATGGGTCGGGAACGCCAGGTACAGCAGTTCCTCGCGTAGCGATGGCATGAAGCGGTGCTCATAGACGGCGTCTTGCCACGCCCACGGATCGGCGAACGCTCCGGCCTGCTGCGGCTGAGGGACTTGCCACCAGTTGTCGAGGAAGTTGACCGCGTCGATCAGCCACTTCCACAGCATGGTGTGTGCGCCGGTGCCGCCATTCCACGTGCCTTCGGTAAAGGCGGCCCGTACATGTTCGGGGATTTCGACGGGCTCACGCATCCAGCTCAGCACTTCGGTGATCCGCGCGTGCAGTGTGGCGGCGGTCAGGTTGAGCAGAGGCAGCCCTTGCAGGGTCAGCAGTTCCGCCGCGAGCTGGATGGCCGGGTCGGAAGCGCCAGAGAGCTGACGGCGGAGCTTGACCAGAAACGGATCCTTGCCCGTGTCGAGTTGCTGGTTGTAGTGGCGGTGTAGTTCGGCGGTGGTCTCGGCGGTCCAGATACGGCGATCTGTCGTGAACAACGACTTCCCCTGGAGTAAGCCCAGCTCCAGCAAGCTGCGGCCGACCTTGCGGACGAGATCATCCTGCCGCGCCGGGGTAATGAGCCCGTCCGCGCTCATCCGAAGCTCTCCTTCAGGGCCGCGTGTCGGGCACCGGCACCCGGCGGCGGATCCAACCTCGTGACATACGGGGCCCCAGTAGCCATGGCGTCCTGCATGGCGTCAAAGATCTCCATGATCATTCGCTTGGTGCGGTACTCGCCATAAGTCTTTTCTTCCCGCTCGCGAACTACCTTGAAGGTATCGAGTACATAAAAGACGTCGTCACGTTCCATACCGTAAAAGTGAAAGTAAGCGGCGTCGAGTTCCGCACGTAGAGAATCCCGGCGCGTCCGATCCCAGATGAACGGCGGCCCGTCGTCGCCTAAGTCGGCCGCGAACCGCTCCATTTCGTACGTTGTGTAGCTCAGTTCGAGCACGCGTGATTGTACCCAGAACATGGCATTCTCCTGGCTGCACAGCCACGGAATTTTGTTTGCATAGAATTCTGGGGGTATAGTCGCTAGCTGTTTTAGGTATAGATATGTAACGTTTGATCCAGCCAGTTTTTGGCGCATCACGTAGTCGGCGCAGAGTGAAGAGAGGTTGGCGAGAAGGCATGCATTCATCTGTGGTTCACGACGGGAAAGAATTAGTGGAAAAGAATGGCCAATTCCAACTCGTGGCGTAAGTGAAGCAATAATTGTTCTCTCGTCTACGCTTCGAGCGATGTTCCGCCACCCGAGGAGCCAGCCGTGCGGCCAGCCGCGTACACCTTGGGAAAACTCGCCGACCAGCCTCTCCTCAACCAAGGATTCGGGTACCCAGTAACGGGGCTGGACGCCGATTGATGGGTCGTTGTGTGCGGCATCGCTGAGCCGAGGCAAGGTTCCCTTGTTCAACTGCTCTTGTGTGGCACCTTCGTAGGTCGAGAATCGGTGGTCGTAGTGGTGGGTCATTTTGGCTTCGTAGAGCGGTAGCAGGGTCTCCTGGCCGCGCTTCCAGCGGTTTCCTGTGCGCTGCCAGCCTTCCGCTTCTGCTCTCCCTTCATCGATGAAGTATTTTGAGTCGGTAGCCATGTCGAGCATTCGAAGGAACGATAATTGCCAAGGATTGTCTTCGCCTCCGCTGGTCTTCCAGAGCACCTTGGTGCGCCGGTAGATGCCGATGGTGATCTCGGCGTCGCGGCGTGACACGAAGACAGGGCAGGTGCCGGTGTTCGGGTTCAAGAGCATGATCTCGTCGGGCGTGATCGTGTACGAGCGCTCAGGGATCTGGGTGGTCTGCCGGGCCCGGAATGCCAGGGTCGCTTGCCCCGACTTGCCGCCGGAAAGTGCGATCAGCGCGAATCGATACTGGTTGTGCACGTTCGGGAAGACTTTATCCTCGTTTTCGAAGTCGTACAGGGCGACGAGGCTGCGGTGTTCGACGATGTCACGGAAGTACCGCTGCGTGGTCGAGTCGGTGGCGATGCCGGTAGGGACGATGATGCCGAGCCGACCGTGCGGACTCATGATGGTCCGTGCGGATTCGGCAAAGATCGCGTAGGTGTTGATGTCTCCGGTGGCGGTCAGTGGGTAACGGCCCGACTCGCGGATCAGGGCACTGGCACCGTCGGAGTTTCGCAGCGCGGCCGTCCACTCCTGGTGCAACGTCTGGTCGGCGGTGCTGTCTGAGATCCGGAGCGCCGCGATGAGCCTCTTGCGGGCCGCCGCGTTGGTGGCTGTGGCGATGTCGGGGTGCCGCGCGGCGAAGAACTCCTTCTCCTGCAGCTTGATCCGCTCCCAGGGCGGGTTGCCCAAGATGCAGGAGAACCCGCCGTCCCACCCCTGAGCGGCGGTATCGATCGTGCTCTCGCTTACCTGGAAGATCTCGGGGAATTCGAGGTGCCAGTGGAAGAAGCGGTACCGCGTGGCGAGGTACTGGGCGTACCCGGTGAATTGGTCGTTGGCCGGATCGAGCGGGCTGGCGGCGATGGCGCGCATGATGGCGTTGGTGGGTGGTTCGGGTACCGGATATGGGGTGCCGGGGACGCGGGCGGGCATCGGCCAGACGAACGCGGCGCACCAGGTGTCGGCGTGGCGGCGTTTGGCCTGGTAGGCGTTTGACTGTTCGTGTTTTTCCCAGCGTGCGGCCTGTGCCCGGATCGCGTTAACGTCGTCGGGGAGGGCGAGCAACGCAGCTCGTTGCGCTGCGAGTTCGGCATTGGAGACGTCTGGTCCAGTGCTGAAGACGAAGGCGTCCTGGGCGTAACCACGCTCGTTGCCAGCTTGGATCGCCACCCGAACGGTCGCCTGGGCCTTGTTGTTCTTACGGACGGCGGCAGCGGTCGTCTTGTCGTCGCCTTCGAGTTCCTTGAAGGCACCGTCGGGAACATCTCCGTGCAGTAGAGCCGGCGTGGCGCCGAGCAGGGAGTTGCCGATGCGGATGCGGGCGTCCAGGAACCCGAGAGGCTTTCCCGGTTCGAGGGCTTCCATCCAGAGGGAAACCTTGGCGAGTTCGGCAGCGAGGTCGTTGAGGTCCACGCCGTAGATGCAGCTACCAGCGACCTCGCGCAGCGCGTGCTGCACTTGAGCGGGCGTAGGTTCGTCGTCGCCGGAGCGGACCTGGGCGAGACGGCGGGCGATGCGGCGGGCCGCGGCGACGAGGAAGTGCCCGGAGCCGCAGGCGGGGTCGCAGACGGTCAGGGCCAGTAGCCGCTTTTCCGCGTCAGCGGTGCCCGCGGCGCCGATGATGGCCTCGTCGAGTAGCGGGTCGAGCGCTGTGTCGAGTAGGGCGGAGACGAGGCTGGGCGGTGTGTAGTACGAGCCGGTGGTCTTGCGGTCGTTGCCGGAGATGGTGACGAGCCGGAAAGCCCGGTCGCTGAGGTCGAGTCGGGGGACCAGCTCCAGTAGCGATTCGTAGACGCTGCCGAGTTCTTCCGCGCCGAGGTTGCGGTAGTCGACGGGTTGGATTCGCTGTCCGGGTAGTGCGACCCAGGCGAGCCTGCGGATGGCGGTGAGCAGGTTTTCGTTGGTGAGTTCGCAGCCGAGCAGCGGGTCGATGTCCAGGCCGTCGAGCCTGGGCAGATGGGGGTCGGGGTCGAATAGGCCGGCGAGGGCGGGTAGGCCGAGGCCGGGGTGTCCGTCGCCGCCGAGAGCGCGTAGTACGAGGCGCTGGGCCTGCCACAGGTCGGGGTGCGGGCTGCCGGCCCGGCTGCGGGACAGCCGCCGTAGCCGGGCGGTGGAGAAGTACTGCTGGTAGCGCTCGCGTGCCTGGGCGGTTGCGTCGGGGTGGAGAAGGGCGTCGCGGTCTTCGGCTACGAAGCAGAACAGCAGGCGGTAGACGAGGCGGAGCAGGGCCCGGTGGTATTGGGCGGTAGTGAGGTGTCCGTCGCGTAAGGCGGTGATCAGCGGCTGGTTGGCAGGGTGACGGATGAAGCCCGTGCCGAGCGCCGCGATGGCGTCCGCGACTCCATCGCGGAGCCTGTCGAGGAGCCGGGTTCCTGCTTCGGCGGCTTCGCCGCGCCAGATTTCGAGCCAGCAGTTGACCGGGGCGAGGGTGCCGTTGTCGTCGGGCCGCTGTTCGAGGCGGGAGACATGACAGAGCTGCCAGAGAAGTAGGAACTCGGGGTACAGCTCGCCGTCGAAGATGGCTTCGAGGTCGAACTCCAAGTAGGCGGATCCGGCGAGGGCGGTGGAGTCACGCAGCAGCCGAAGCCGCAGGCCGTTGGACAGAATGCCCCAGAGGTGTTTGTCGCTGCGGTTGAGGAGTTCCTGCAGCATGGCCTGGGGTGCGCGGGTGGCGCCGGGTAGGTCGGGGTTGCGGTGGTTGAGGTCTGCGGTGGGTCCGAGCAGGTGGATCGGTACGTGCTGCCAGGCATGGGTGACCGGGTAGTTGCGGTCGTCGATCGTGTACCCGCCGGGCAGGGCGGGGACCTGGCCGTAGCCGAGTTCGCGCAACAGGACCAGTAGCCAGCGTTGTTGGGCAGCGGTGGTTCCGTGAGCGCCTGGTGGCTGGGTGGCGGTGTGCTCGCGCCAGGCGGTCCAGGCGCTGCGTAGGTAGGACCAGGCGCGGCTGGCGGCGTCGCGGACGGTCTCTCGGCCGATGAGGTGGTAGGAGGCCGGGGCGAGCCCGGCGGGATCTTTGAGTTCCCCGGCTTGGATGCGGGCGAGCAGGCCCGGTGGGACGACACCGCCGACGGCGTGGATGGCCTGGAGTCCGGGACTGCTCACGCGTGTGCTCCCGTTGTCGTGGGTGCCGGTCGGTAGAGGTAGACGCCGAGGACGTCGACGGGTAGTTGGGGCTCGACCATCAGGCCGCGAATGCTCAGTGCGCCGGCCCGGTCGCCGCGGGCGGCGGTGCGAACCCGGACGTGGGCGTCTCGTAGGGAGGCGGCGAGTTCGTGGGCGATCCGGTCGAGATGGCCGGTGATGGCGGGCAGGGCGGCGAGGATCCCGGTCATGATGTTGCGGGCGATATCGGGGCTGAGGTTGTGGTCGGGTCTGGCGCTGAGTAGCGCTTCGACGGCTTCCGGGGTCAGCCACTGGGGATCGGAGGGCATGCCGGTAAACGCGAGCGGGCGGGCTTCCTCGGCGACCTGGGTGTGTGGGCCGTAGCGCCCAGGAAGGGTGAGGTTGGCGCGGACGCGGGTCAGCAGCAGCACGGTCGGGGTGGTGACTGCGTTGGTGACGATGACTCCGCAGCGTCGTGCCGGCCGCGCCGCGGCGGGTAGTGCCGGGTCGAGGGCCGCATCGAGGACGTAGCGGGCGATGGCTGCCGAGGTGCTGTCGGTGCGGGTCAGCACGGCAGCGCCCCGCGGGGCAGGCAGGTCCCGGTGGAAAGGTACGGCTTTGGCCGGTTGACCGAGGGCGTCGCGCAAACCGACGGGCAGGACGGTGGGTTCGACGGTGAAGCCGTACGGCTCACGGGTGAGGATGCCGCCACACTCTTGGAGGGCGTTGGTGACGAACCCGGCGACGTCGTCGGGGCTGCCGAGTGCGGCTCGCATGGCCTCGACTTCACGGCGTACGTCGTCGGGGCGGATGGTGTGGTGGGCGTAGCGGCTGCGGCTGCGGCGTTCGGCTTCGGCGCTGCTCTGCCACTCGAATTCGAGTTGCTGGGCTTCGGGTAGGCCGAAGTCGAGGGCTTCCTGAACGTAGGTGTTGCCGCGTTTCATGACCCCGTCCAGTAGCGCGGTGAGGACCTGGTCGCTGGTGGCCGGTACTGGGACGCTGATGCCGAGGTCGCGGCGGATTGCCTCGTGCTTGCGGATCAGGACGTCCATGACGAGCCGGTCGATGACGTTGTCGGCGCCATAGAGCGTGACAGCGCGGACGACGTCGCGGGGCTGTCCGAACCGGTCGACGCGGCCTTCGCGTTGTTCGTGGCGGGTGGGGTTCCAGGCCAGGTCATAGTGGACCACTGCCTGGAAGTCGTGCTGCAGGTTGACGCCTTCGGAGAGGCAGTCGGTGGCGATGAGAATCTTGTTGGTGGTACCGGCCCGTTCAGCCAGGTCGCGGACGCGGGCGGCACGGTCTTCGGGCGGTAGCTCCCCGGTGACCACCTCGACGACGGCTTTCGGGAAGGCTTCGGTCAGGTGGTCGCCGAGGTAGTGGGCGGTCGGGATGAACCGGCAGAACACGATCGGGTGGAAGCCGTCCTTCAGCAACTGTTTGACGGTGGCCGTCACCAACGCGAGCTTGGTGTCCAGGCCGGTGCGCCGTTTGGCGTCGGGTTCCAGTGCGACGGCCAAGGCCTGGTCGCGTAGGTCCTTCAAACGGTCCGCGGTGCTTCCGGCGTTGTTGTCGACGATTGCTCCAGGCACTGCGTCGGCGACGTCGAGCGCGTCGTCGTTCATCAGGTCGAGTACCTGGGCAGCGCCGGTGGTGTCGGCGGCCTGTTCTGTGGTGGCGGTGGCGGATGAGGCGCGCGTCGCGAGGGTGGCTGCTGCGGCGGCGGGGGAGGAGGCAAGCGACCGGAGCAGTGACAGTGCGGACCACCACCGGATTCGCTGCTGCACGCGGCTGCCGCTCTGATCGGTGATCTGTCCCTGAACGTAGTTGAGGACGTCATCGAGCAGGGTCCGGTACTGCGGCGACAGTTCGTAGGTGCGTTCGTCGGTGGCCCGGTCCGATGGGAACTTCGTATCGGCACCGAGATACTCGCGGATGTCGGCGCGGCGGCGTTGCACCAGGCGCGATGCCAAGGCGCGGCGGCCGGTCTCGCCGGCCAGGTCGATGTCGTGCAGGGCCGGGTCGAGAAGGCCGATCAGGTTGCGGAAGGTTTCCTCCTTGCCGCTGTGTGGGGTCGCCGTCACCAGGATCAGGTGCCGATCTGTGTCGGCGGCGAGATCCTTGAGTAGCCGGTAGCGCTGGGTGCGGCCTCGCCCGCCGGCACCGGTTTCGTCGCTGACGCACGCGTGCGCCTCATCCACGATGACCAGCTCAGGTGCGGCTCGCAGGAAGTCGTCACGGCGCATGTCGGACTTGATGTAGTCGGTGGAGACAATCGTGTAGGGGTACCGCTCGAAGATCGACTGCCCGTATTCCAGGCCGCGTTCCAGCCGGCGGACCGTGCCGGGTAAGACCGGCTCGGCCGCGATGCCGAACTTCGCCTGAAGCTCCAACTGCCACTGCTCAGCGAGGCTGGGCGGGCACAGCACGGTCATCCGGCGGGCGCTGCCCTGCGCGATCAACTCGGCAGCGACGAGAGCGGCCTCGACGGTTTTGCCGATGCCGACGTCGTCGGCGATCAACAACCGGGTGACCTCCTGCCGGAGCGCGAGCAACAGCGGAACGAGCTGGTACGGGCGCGGGTCGACGGCGAGGGAGGCGATACTGCGGAACGGGCCGCCGCTGGCGCGGAAGCCAATGCGCAGAGCGTCGCGGAGCAGCCGGGCGCTGCGGTCGTCACCCAGATCGGTCGCATCCGGTGCTGAGAAGGTGGCATGCGTGACGCCTTCGGCGACGAAGACTCCCGCGATGTCCGCGTCGCCGCCGGCCAGCGGCCTCAGGATCAAGAACTCGGGGTCGCTGCCGGGCAGCACCACCCACTCCCGGCCGCGGGCGCTGACCAACGAGCCGATCGGGAAGCCCAGATGCACCGGCGAGGAGGCGGCGGTCATCGGGCGGCCTCGCCGAAGACTCCCGGGTTGGCGCGGACAACGTCGAGTACGTCGCCGTTCGCGTCGATGCGGATCACGTTCCAGCCTCCGAAGGTGAGGGGAGTGGTGTCTCTGGTGCCGTGTCCTTCGTAGTCGATGAGGACGGCGGTCGGTACTGCAGCGTGGGAGTACACCCAGTCGACCTTGGTGCCTTCGATGTCTACGTCCGTTTCGGTAGGCAACAGGTATCCGTGGTCCTGTAGTAGCTTTAGCAGCTCGCGGAAGCTGCCTGACACGGCGACATGTTGGTCATCATCGCCAACGGTATTGGCGGCCGGCTGACCGTCAACGGGGTGGGTGCTCGCCTCGGCGAGGCGTCGTAGGGCCGAGACGATGAGTCTGCGGTCAATCTGTTCGTGGACGAGCTGGTTGCCGTACGACAGCAGGCATCGATAACAACCCCGTACACAGGCACCGTCCTTCTCGGCCCCGGTCAGGTGTTCGACATGGATGATGTCCAGTGCCTTGACGGCGACATTGCGCATAGCTTCCGGCTCGGACTGCAGCCTGCGCAGCACCCCAGCTCCGCCCTCGGCTGCCTCGACCAGCAGGACCCGGCCCCGGTCGTCGGCGTCCGGTAGAAGTTCGCTGGACAGCTCGGCGTCCTCCAGTTGGAACACCGCCTCGATGCCCCGCTCGACGGCGTACTGCAGGGTGATGGCTTCCTCGTCGCTGACCGGCTCGGCCCACCGGAGCACCATGATGTTGCGGCGATCCTCCACGTACGGAGTGATCTTGGCCTTTCGGTTGACGTCCTCGTAGCCCGCTTCCATCTCGTCGTCGGCTGGTTCCGCCTCAGCGTTGCCCTCCTTGTCCGACAGCCAGCGTCCCTTCACCAGGTCGAGCCAGAAACCGTGGCTGTCCTTGTTCTTACGGGCGCGACGTCCGAGGTTGGTCACCCGGATTTCGGCGGCGTCGCCGTATGCCAACGTCGCCACCGGCATCATGTCGGGGGTGAGGACCTCGGCTACGAGCCGTCCTGGTCGACCGCCGCGTGGCACGAATCGGTAGGTGGTACGCAGCTCGAAGCCGATCCGGTTGCGTTCTTCCTCGTCCGCACTGATCCGCTCACGCCGCCGGGTGATCACCGTCTGCATCTGCAGCAGGTCGTTCCAGGCCGTCTCGAGTCGTTGGCCGCAGTTCTCGCAGACATCGAAACCGACCTGGCGGGGGTGGTGATAGCCGCACGCGTCACAGATCCGGGCAGAGGTGCGTACCACCTCGCCGCTGCCCTGATCGTCACCACCGCGGGGCAGACTGATCCGGGTCACCTGATAGCGGGCGCCCTCGTGGTAGATCAGCGCGCCCGGCCCGAACTCGGCGACGGCCAGGAAGCGGGGCCGTTGCAGCCAGGTGTTGCCACGTCCCCGGCTACCGGGCACGTAGGCGGCCAGCGGCAGCCGGGGAAAGGAATACCCCGGCAGGAAACCCTCCGACGCCAGGTACCGGTAGGTGTAGAAGTCGCTTTGCCCCGCATCGTCGGACTGATTCAACAGCAGCTCGATGCGCTGGCGTGCTTCCCGATAGCGCTGATCAGCGTCCTCACGGATCTGGCGGGAGACCGTCGCGTCGGCGGCCAGTTCTGTCGCCGCCTGCCGCTCGGCGTCGGCCGTGGTGTAAAGATCGCGCCACCGGCCGCAAGCCGCGTCGAAGGTGTCGAACGCCGCGTCGACCACCTCGTCCACCCAATCCGGCGACCACCAGGCCGATTTCTCAAGCACCGGGTGCAAGGGACGCAACAGGTCCTGTGCAGCACGGCGGGCCGCTGTACCGACTTCGGGCAGCCGCAGCTTCGCCGCCAACTCCGGCCGGACCGGTTGTCGCGGTAGATCCAGAGCCAGCACCTCGGCCATCGATCGGTCCAACCGAACACCGGTTTCGGCCATCCACACCGCGTGCACGTGCGAACGGATCAGGTCCTCGTTCGCCAGATCCAGACGCGGTGCCTGCACCTGGCCGGACACCATGAGATGCGAACGCTCGAAGTAGTAGGAGTCATGACTGTTTCCGCTGGCACAGTAGGTGACGACCAGCGCCGGCTGCCCAGAACGCCCAGCCCGGCCGCTGCGCTGCGCGTAGTTCGCCGGCGTCGGCGGCACGTTACGCATCCCGACCGCGTTCAGCGACGAGATGTCGACCCCGAGCTCCATGGTCGGCGAACAGAACAGCAGCGGGAGCCGAGTGCCCTCCCGGAACTCGTGCTCACGCTCCTCCCGGACCTCCTGACGCACCTGTGCGGTGTGCTCCGCCGCTCGCAGCCCCGCGAGTTGGGAGCCGACATCGAGGTACAGATCCCGGAAGAACGGCACCACCCTCGGGCGCTGATCGGCCTCGAACCGGCGGCGAACAGGATCCGGCGCCCCAGACCTCCCATCACCCGCACGCAGCAGCATCGCCGACGACTTCACCCGGTAGGCGGTCTCACCACGCTCCACAATCCTTGCCAGCACACCGTGTTTCTCCAGCAGCTTCATCAAGGCCACGATCACGTCGTCGGCCACCGCCGGTGACAGTGACTGGCCGAATCGGTCCTTGTGGCGCAGCCAGCGGCCGAAGCTGCCCAACCCCGACAGGAATAACGCATGCCGGGGCCGGTACTGCCCGCCCCGGCCCGGGATGGCCAGCCCGATCACCGGGTCCGGCTCGGTCTCCGGCACGGTCCACAGCCCGGTCAGATGTTCGCGGCTCAACCTGCGTAACCGGTCCACGAACTCCGGCGTCAACGCCTCAGCATCGACAGCCAACACCCGACGCATCTCGTCCAGCAGCACGCGCATGACCTCGTACCGCTGGCCTGGCTCGGCTTCGACGAGCAGCTTGTGCGTGCCGTCCCACTCCTCGTCCCGCTCCGACAGCGGCACCAGCAACGGATAGTCGATTACGAGAAGCCCGGACTGCTCCAGATTCGGCAGCGTCACCCGCCAGCCCCGCTGAAGGTCGCGCAAGACCCGGAACTCCACCACCGCACGCAGGGCACGTTCTGCGGTTCGCAGATCCAGCGACTTCGGCGCCAACGCGAAGTCGACCGGTTGCAGCCCCAACCGCCGGGTCACCCTGACACCGATGTCGAGCGGGTCCAGGCCGTCGTCGCCATCTGCTCCGGCGTGGTTCACGGCCCGATACAGCGCGGCACGCAGTTGCACCACCAGCGCGAAGTCGTTGAAGTGCCCCGCCTGAAGGCTGGCATCCTGCCGGTTATCGACGAAGGTCAGCAGCTTCCGCGCGTCGAGACCCAAGGCGGCCTCCGGCTGACCGCGTAACGCCCGGACGATACTCGCGGCCACCACCGTCATCGCGCTGCTGCGGCCCTCGCGATCCAGAGTGACCAGCTTGCCGAACTCGTTACTGCGAATCTGCTCGTACGAGACCCCACACCGTAGGCAGAACCGGAACGCTCCCGGCATCCACGCCGCGATCACCCCGTCAGCGCTGTCCCCGGCAGTATCGGCCAGCTCAGCGGTGCCGTCGGTCGCCGCTCGATACCGGACCGGCACATCGCGCCGCCGGGCCGGCACGATCGCATGACCGGCCTCGTCGGCCCCCAGCCACGATGCCGGAAGACGACCGGCCGCGACCGGGTCGGCAGGCCACTCCCGGTCCGCCGACACGAACAGGTAGCCGTCATCGCGATCGTTGATCCGCAGGCCGTGACGTGCCCGAAAGACGGCCGTCTTGAGCTGACTCTCCCGCCGGACGATCAGATACTCCTGACCACACTCACGGCAGAAGGCCAGCGGGTACAAACGCCGTTCCGGGCTACCCGGCAGTACGACCTGAAAGGTCGTCTCGATCGCTCTGGTCGAAACGGGTTCCAGGGTGGAATAGACCGTTCCGCCCTTGGACAGGAACTGGTGCAGCCGGAACGCGAACAGCGGGCGTCCAGTTTCCGGATCCCGGGCTCGTGACCCCGCCAACAGCGTCGCCCGGATCGCGGTGGCGCACTCCTCCGCAGGTCTTTCGGTGATCTCGGCCAACAGGACTGCTGCCTCGTCGACCTTCTTCGGCGCCTGGCGCACCAACCGGCCGCTCTCCAACTCTGAGCCCACACCGAAGTTGTCCTCGATCCAGGACGCGAGAGGGTCCGCACTGAGCCGCTCATACCCGCCGTGCAGCACCGGGTCGTCAGCCTCGGCGTCTCCCCGAGCGGCGACGGCCGCAGCCAGTTCCATCTCCGAGGCACCGCGTGTGGTGGTCGCTCTCACCAGTGTTTCGGTGATCACGTGGTCTGGTGTCACCGGTGTTCCGAAGATGCGGGATGCAACATCCGCCACCTCGATCTGCTGCTGGGCGACGGTGTTGGCGTTGGCCATCGTCGCCGATGTGCCGACACACTGCAGCGCCTGGCCGGTACCACAGGCATCACGAACCCGGCGTACGAGCATCGCCACGTCCGCACCCTGCCGACCGCGGTAGGTGTGCAGTTCGTCCAGCACCAGAAACCGCAGGTTGTGCGCGGCTTCGACCAACGGGCGTCGTTCGTCGGGCCGTGTCAGCACCAGTTCCAGCATCACGTAGTTGGTGAGCAGGATGTCCGGCGGGTTGCGCAGGATGTTGCGGCGTTCCTCCTCAGTCTCCTGACCGGTGTATCTCGCGAACGTAACCGGCGGTCTGCCCTCGTACCCGAACTCGAGGAACTTCCGCATCTCCTCCCGCTGGCTGTTCGCCAGGGCATTCATCGGGTAGACCACGATCGCCCGAACGCCCTGCCCAGATCCTTCCCGCAGTACCCGGTCCACGATCGGCACCATGTAGGCAAGTGACTTGCCCGACCCCGTGCCGGTGGTCAGCACATACGACGACCCGGTACTGGCCACGCGCACCGCGTCACTCTGATGGCGATGCAAGGTAATCGGCGACGAGCCAGCGTCGTCAAGCGCCTTCTTCACCCGGAAGATCCGTGCGCACTCTTGGTGAAGTAAACCCTCACGAACGAGGTCATCAACACGGCCGCCGGACTCGAAAGACGGATTCAGCGATGACCAAGGCGCTGGCCATTGCGCACCCCGCGCGCTCTCCTCCTCTACGCGTGTCCGGATCCGCTCGTCGTGGATATCCACGAAGCCTTCGCTAAAGGTGCGGTAGTCCTCGATCAGTCGACGATGAACCGCGAATGCGTCCAAGGCTCGCCTTCCGCCCGCTTCGGTGGCCACAACTCATTGGATCAGACATCACACCACGCCAGAGGCAAAGCGCCACCGAGGGTAAGCACGCGATTCGTCTATCTCTACCTCAACCGTATGGCTGAGGTGGCGTCAGAGCGTTCCGCTATCGAGACTGGATGTCTGGGACCAATAGAGCCTGCCAACGCTCACTCCGCCCAGCTTCGATGCTGGCCGGGAGTGTCAAGAAAACGGTGTAACTCGATGTTGTTGAAGGTCAGTTACGGGCTGCGGTGAGTCGTCCTTCGAAGGCGAGATCGAAGGCGTT
>NZ_JBFAAI010000056.1:0-14787 GCF_040639655.1 Actinoplanes sp. NPDC023801
CCGATCTCCTCGCCGGCTTCTTCGCCAACACCGGCATGACCCTCGACCCGGAACTACCGTGACGACGCGAACCTCAGCCTTTCAACCTCTGTAGCTTGCGGGATGCTGATCCAGTCGCCGTGGCCGGGGGTGGACCTGGATGCCCCAGCTGGGCCGCTTCAGCCGGAACGTGCCCTCCGGCAGCCGGAGCAGCCGGTCCCGTCGGCTCGGCCGCCTCCGCCCGGGATGCGTCGCATTTCCTGCCCGCTGTTTGTCGAGAAAGGCGAGGCAGTCGGTGGGGCGCAAGCGGGCACCTCCGGGATCCAGCGCTTCGGGTCTACTCCACGGGGTGATCGGCCCGTCAGACACGATGCACGGACACCTGAAGACTGTACGGCCACTTTGCTCAAGAGATTCTCACCAGCGATGCGCTGGAATCGGGTTGGCACAGGTGCCATCGGGCAGGCAGAACAGCCGATCCAGTCGAGACGAAGTGGTGGGTGCTGGTTCCTTTCTTCTCGGCGGGGCTCGGGACGTTCGTCATGGTGTTCTACGGAGGCTTCCGGCTGAGGTCCCGCGGGCACCTGATCGCGGCCGCTGGCTACCTTGTCGCGTTGATCGGCTACATCGGTGGCGTCGGCATGTTCCCTATCGACAGCGCCCCGCACAACGCCGTCGTCGGGACGCACGTGGTGATCTGGCTGGTCGGCATCGGGCACGTTCTGGTCCTGCAGCACCTGGTACGTAAACACGCCGACGCTGCACCTCCTGTAGTGCCCTCCGCCGCGCCCGCCAACGCGATGGCGCTGGCCATGGCCGCCGCGCGCGCACAACGCCGCCGTGAGGCGCAGCAACTGGTCCTGCAGAACCCCGTTGCGGCACTCGAGTTGAAAATCGGCCGACCAGACATCCCCAACCGGCAGTACGACGACGGAGGACTGGTCGACGTGAATCATGTACCCGCGCCGTGGCTGCAGGAAGCGTTAGAAGTGACGCCGGAGCAGGCCGAACAGATCATCACTGTCCGGGAACAAAGGGGCGGCTTCCTGACTGCCGGCGAGGTTCTGGTCCACTGCCCGTCGATCCAGCCAGCCAGGTTCGAGTTGATCCGCGACCGTGTGATCGTGTTCCCCTCTGACCGGCTACTGAAAGGCATCGCCGTCGAGCCTGGAACCAGGGCGGCTGGGGCCGGAAAGAGATCGCGCGTTGCTGCATGGTCGAGCAGATACCCGGAGGGCGAAGTGCAAAGTCGTACGGCGGGCTACCGCGCACGCCGATCTTGCGCGTTGGGTAAGAAGGCTAGTACTCCGTACTTCCCGAAACGAAAGGCACCAACAGGTGGCCCCTCGAGCGCAACGCAATTGACGTGCATGTTTGCAGAATAGCTATCCGTATCGTAGCCTTCAAGGCGCGGGATGCTTACGCCCGCGGCCAGCCTCGACTTCGGTCGAGGCTTTTTTGATCTCACCCAACGAAAGCCCCGCTCGCCATGGCGAGCGGGGCTTTCGTCTGCCCGCCAGGAAGGTTTGCCGTATGCAGAGGACGTCCACGCCCTACCTATTCGTACCCATCACCACGGCCGTGGTTTGTGCCGGCGTCGCGCTGGTGGCCACAGTGGTCCTGGCTTGGCTGCTCACCGGAACCCGGTCGGCGTTCCACCAGGCCAGTCCTGGCGGCGTCGAACCCGACATGCGGCGCCTCGACACACTGATCAACCGTATTGGTCTGCTCTTGTCCCGATCGCAGTGGGATGAGCCGAGAAGGTTCACACGTGGTGGACGCGACGTTACCGACGGGAGCTGCGAATGAGCGGCCGTGGCAGAAATCCCGCCGACGACGCTGCGGAGGCGGCCGTCGGCGATCTGGCGAGCGTCGCCCTCTTCGCCGAGGTACTAGCCCGGATCAATGACGACATCGATCAGATTCTCATCTTCGCCCGAGTTGGCCTGGAAATCTCCAGCCGCAACCTGTCACTCGCCCTCGGTATAGACACTGCCGAACTGGACTCACGCATCAGCAGGATTCTTCTCTCCTTGCGAGCGGACCAGGAGATGGCGGCTGCGCTTCGCGGTTTTCATCGGGCTGGGCGGATCGAGAACTATCAAGCCCTCGCGTACCGGCTGGGACTGCAGGACTGGTTCTGTGCGCAGTGCGGGCAGTTCATGGTTCCGGCCGAGCGAGGCCGTCGGCGGAAGACCTGCAGCAATAGGTGCCGACTCCGGCAGCACCGCGGTCACCAGCCGTGGACACCGGGCGCGGCAACCCTTCCTGCCCCGGCGGCCACGCTCCTCGCTGCGCCGGCCGAGATGATGAGCAAGCTGGTCCAGCCGATTGACAGAGCAGTGAGGCCGGATCACTTCGTGCGCAGCGACCCGCGGTGGTGGCAGCCCGAGACGCGCCAGCGAGACCGCGCGATCGTGCTGGCGGGGTTGTCCTGCCCTGTAGCACTGAGTTCATCCGACATCGCCGCCCTCGACGTCAATGACGTTGTGCAGACGCCCGAAGGAGTCGAGGTGCGTCTGTTTCGCGGAACGAGCCGACCATCCCGCTACGTCATCATCCCGGCCGCCCGAGACCGCGCTGTCTGCCCGGCGACCACTCTGCTGGCCTGGGATCGCCATCTCGCGGCCAAGGGGTATCTCAGCGGACCGCTCTTTCCGGATCTCGACGCGAAAGGCAAGGTTCTCGCAAAGAGACTCACCGACCGCAACGTCGCCAGAATCATCGAAGCGGCGACGGCTGCGGCCGTTGGTGTGGCGAAACTCCCGAAACTGGCAACTTCCCGGCCAATGCTGTCCTTCGTCTACGAGAGCGAGCGCGCGTCGGATGGTGTTGGACAGTGACCAGGCGACGGTCGATTACCGAAGCAGGCGCAGTTCGGCGAGTCGTGTCGGAGGCACGTGCCCCGCCCCGTCCCATAGCCGAAAGCGAAGTTGATCGGGTCTCCGATATCAGGAAAGGAGGGAACGGCGGTGACCTATCGAGATGACGATGGCGACCAGGACAGGCGGCTGGCCATGATGGCAATGATCATGCTCATGCTGGCGGCTCTGAGTACGTACACGGATCTCGTGGGCTATTTCCGGGGCTAGGGGTGCGACCCTAGCCCCGGAGATAGCTCACTGAAACGGGCCCTTGCCGGGTAGCTTGGCCAGCGATACGGCGAGGGTTCCGCCTTTCTCGCCCCGCAGACATCGGCTCTCGGAGCCAGACAACCGCGGAACAGTGCTCGGTTAGAGCCGAGCACCTTGACCAACGGTACGGCAGACAGTAGTGGGCGCCCTGGCATGCCCGAGGCTCTCAGCTTAGGACGTACAGCTGATCTGCCGTTTCGGGTTGAGCATCGACGGACGTCTCGCGGGCCCAAGTCCATTGGATTCTGCGCGCCCCTCCCCGATGCGCTGCTGACGCGAAAGCCCCCGGCGCAGGTGGGGCCGCAGGCTATGGACGGTGTCTCTAGACTGTTTGGTACCGACGTAAGGCGGCGTTGCGTCGATATCGAGCACCCGGACTGGGGCAGCAGCTGTAGGAAACGCCGAAGCGGCGTTCGATCACCTCGGCGACCCGCCTCAGAGTCCACCGGGCGTCCTGCCAGCCCGGGACAGTGATCGTTGGCGTCGGCGGCGGTGGTAGGTCCGTTCGATCCAGGTCACGATCGCGGTCCTCAGCTCCTGTCGGGTGGTCCAGGTCCGGCGGTTGAGGACGTTGTTCTGCAGCAGGCCGAAGAACGATTCCATGGCGGCGTTGTCGCCGGCGGCGCTGACGCGGCCCATCGACTCGACCATGTCGTGACGGTGCAGTTCACGAACAAGCTTCCGGCTACGAAACTGCTTGGGTTCAACCGGTCGTTGCAACATGTCCTGGTCGGAGTAACCGTAGCTGCTCGTCCAGGACCTCGGCCGGTGTCTTCCAACTGAGGACCTTGCGGGGTCTGCTGTTGATGGCTGCTTGGACGGCGAGGAGGTCTTCGAGGGTTCAGCGAGACAGGTCGGTGCCCTTGGGGAAGTACTGGCGCAGCAGGCCGTTGGTATTTTTGTTCGTGCCTCGTTGCCAGGGCGAGTGCGGGTCGGCGAAGTAGACCGCGATGCCAGTTTCAATCTTGAACTGGGCGTGCGCGGCGAGTTCCTTGCCACGGTCCCAGGTCAGAGACCCGCACGACATCGTCGCGGAACTCACGAGGGTAGGGCTTGGGCACAGCAGGAGCCGGGTGATGCGTACGGAGTCGCCGCGGTGTTCGAGGGACGCCATGGGATGGGACGGTAGTTGAGGCCGTTTCCCCATGGGCCAACGAAACATGGGGAAACGCTCGATTTTGCGTCGCATAGGGACCGGCGTCGGCGAGCTTCGCCACGGCCGTCATCGCCTCGTACTGCTCGACCGGGTCGGCGATCTCGACCAGGTCCATCCGCCATCCCCGCGGCACGAATGCCCCCGAACCAATGCCCATGGCCTACCGGGCAGGTAGACCAGTGCGCATTGCGCTGTCGAGGTTTCCCGTGGGCGCGGGTTCGGTGAAAGGCGAGCGCTTCATCGTTCACCTCGCTCGTCGTCGAGGCCGGCGGTGGGTGCGGTGTCGTCGAGTACCGACGGATCGAAGGTTTCGTTGACGAGGTCCGGGGCCCGGTGGTGGTCTTCCAGGGTTCTGTTCCGGTTAGGGCCGTCGTCGTAGGCGGCGGTGGCGGGTACGAACGACGGCCCCGTCGGCAGGGTGCGCAGGGCGAGGCTGGCGTGGAGTTGCCCGAGTCGGACGGTGGAGTCGAGGAATCGCCACATGGTTTCGTCCACGCCGGTGCCGGCTTCGATGTCGCGGCGTAGGTCGGTGTACATCTGGCCGGCTTCGGCGGCGAGTTCTTCGGCCCGGTTGGCATGCTGGTGAGGGTTCATGCCTCACCTTCGCAGATCTGCGCCACCCCCCGGCGGTACTGGCCCGGCGGAGGGCGGAGAAATGTGGCGGACAGTGCCCGCGGTTCAGGCGTAGCTGTAGTTGAAGGCGGTGATGTCGCGCAGCACCGACGGCGTGGCACTCGCGTCGAACGGAAGCATCGTCTCGGTGTTGTCGACGACGCCGGACGTGAAGCCGGTCCGCGGCTGGTAGGTGTCGATGCCGTTGGTGAGCTGCCACTGCCACCACAGGCGGTCGAGGTTGCAGTGGTGCAGCCAGAAGACCGGGTCGTTCGGTGATTCGCGGGTGCCCATATGGCCGCCGATGTAGTTGTGCACCCGGTTGTGCAACTCGATCTCGTTGCGGTTGCGGTAACTGTTGAACACCGTCGCGTCCCACGGCGCCTGGTCGTAGACCTGCCAGCTCTGCACACCACTGACCGTCGCGGCGCTCGGGCGGGTGGCGTTCTGGCCCAGCCGGCGCTGCAGGAACGTGGTGGCGATGCTGCTGCGGTAGATCGCCCAGCCCCAAGCTGGGCTGAAGTTGCCGCTGGAGACGCTGCCGTTGGTGATGGATCCGAGGAAGTCGTTGGTGAACGGCGTGGCTGTGCCGGTCCAGTCCCAGTACGGGATGAAGAGGTTGGCGTTACCGCTGACGGTCTGCAGGTCCAGTTCCAGCAGGATCAGGTACGCGCGGTGCCACGGCAGGAACGACGGCGCCTGGTGGGCGTGGCTGATGCCGTCGGAGGTACGGGCGAAGAATGTGATGTGCTGGTCGATGTACGCGTTGTAGTGACGCCCGTTGGCGAATGTGGTCTTGAACTGGCGGAGAGCGTCGATGAATGCGGTCTTCTCCGCAGTGGTCATGTTGGCAACGCTTTTACGTACGGGCATTGAGGGGATGCCTTTCACGTGCGAGAGGGCGGGAAGGTGGCAGGGCGGCGCAGAGATCAGTGACGATGCTCCTGCGCGGCCTGATCGCTCAACTCGGCGTCGCCCAGGATGTCGACGACCTTTCTGGCCAGCTTTTTGAGACCGTCGCGATGCGTCGTGTCATTGATCTCCACCGGGTCGTAATGGTTGATGGCGCTGATGTAGCCGACTCCTACATGCGGTGGTGACCCGTCCTCCGGTACGAAGAGCGTGTTGATCCTCGTCAGCGCGAGCTTCTTGTTGTTGATGTGCAACTCGTGCTTGCCGTCGGGGTTGTGCTTGCCCTTGATCTTCTTGCTTTTGTAGACCTCGTCGAAATCGCGGGGGTCGGCTGCGGCAGCCTCCGGTGCGGCCGCGGAGGTCGCGGCTGTCGCACCCTGCACACCTACCGCGGCGGTCGCTGCGGTCACGACACCTGCTGCGCTGTAGCGCAAGATGTCACGACGACTCTTCTTGGCCATGGAGATCCTCTTCCGGAAGAAAGCCGTACGGCTCGGCGACAAGTGCCCCTGTCGACATCTGGCCGGTTGTTTCCGCGGTTCTTGAACTCGACCGCGGCGGTTAATCAGAAGGTACTCAAGGCCTTTACATGGTCACTACGGAACCGGTGTGTCAATGGTCGGCCACCGTACCTGTTGCGAACGACGGACCATGTGAAGTAGTTGCCGCGACATTGTCGCCGATTGCAGCGATGGCGAACTCGGCCGGCCTTTTCCCCGCCTGCGCCGCTGGTTGACGCGCTGCTGTGACGAGTAGCTTGCCCGGCGGCTTCGCCCGCGGGGCGATCGGCCGACGGGCATCGGCCGTGCGGCTTGTGTCGTCAGTATCAGATGCCGTGAAAAAGTACAGGCGCACGTGCTGCGAGATCCGTGATCCTCGGCCGCCCCCGGCCGCATGAGCTGTTGCACGCCGTCCTCCGGCCGGCCCTCCGCGGCGACACCCGTTCCGGGAACCGGCGGGGCGGGCACACGATCGAGCAGGCCTCCGTGCCCGGCCGGACCTTCGCGAGACTGTGGCAGCCGGTCGGCAACGTGTGGGAGTGGTGTGCGACTGGTTCTCGCCGGCCTACTACGAGCGGTCGCCGGTGGACGATCCGCGCGGCCCCGACTCGGGTGACGCCCGGGTGATCCGCGGTGGGTCTTACCGGTGCCACGAGTCGTACTGCAACCGCTACCGCAACGCGGCCCGCTCCTCGAACACCCTCGACTCGTCGACCGGGAACACCGGGTTCCGGACCGTGGCGTCGTGAGCGGCCATCCGGGACGACTTCAAAAAATCTTGGCCAAACGGCTGGCACTCACGGCGTGACAGTGCTAAAAAATGTCTTGTCGGACCTGGTCAGAGAAAGATGACCACCGACCTCGGCAAGAGTTGTCAGCCGAGCGCCACGCGCCGCCGGACAGTCCGGCGGCTGTTTCGAGGAGGTTGATCGTGGTGCTGACTTTCGATCCTTTCCGCGAGTTCGACCGCCTGGCCGACCGGATGCTGGGCGTCCCCGCAGTCGCCGGTGGCCCCGCCGCCGTGGCGATGCCGATGGACCTGTACCGGTCCGGTGACCACTTCGTGCTGCACTGCGACCTCGCCGGTATCGACCCGGGCTCGGTCAACGTAGACGTCGACGGCCGCGTCCTCACGATCCGCGCCGAGCGTTCCGCCCGCACCGACGCCGACGTGCAGTGGCTGCGCCGCGAGCGGGTGACCGGTGCGTTCGAGCGGCGTCTCACCCTCGGCGACGGCCTGGACCTCGGCCGTATCGACGCCACCTGGCAGGACGGCGTGCTGACCGTGACCATCCCGGTGGCCGAGGCCGCCAAGCCACGCCGTATCGAGATCGCCACCGGTCGTGCCCCGGCCTTCGCCCCGTCGGAGCAGCCGGCCACCATCGAGGGTGACACCACCTCGTCCAAGTCGATCGCGAGCTGACCACCGGCCGGGCCGGCGGTGCGCCGGCCCGGTTCCCATGCCCGACGGACGGTCAGGAAATCGGCCACCGCGGTCGTTGCCGGCCGGCGGGCTGGTACGGGAAGGTTGCGGCTCCCGTCGTGACCACCCGGAGTTCGCCTTGACCCACCGCACATATCTGCAGACGGCGGCCGTCGCCGCGCTCGTCTTCATCGGCGTCGTGTTCACGGTTCTGAGCGGTTCGCCAGCCGGATTCACCGGTACCGTGATGTCGTCGCTGCTGGCGATCGCGTGGCTGACGGCCTGCTGCAGTCTGGCCGCGATGGCCCTGGCCTCGATCCGCCGGTAAGCCACAACCCCGGCTGTGCGCCACGTTGTCTCAGCGTGGCTGAGACAACGGTGCGCGACAGCCGGGGTCGCGGAGACGGTCAGGAGCCGGCGGAGGATGCTGCGGGCTTGAGCAGCGGCACCCGGTCCCAGACCCGGTGCGCGCCGAGCGCCGCCGCGATCGTCTTGGCATCCGGGTCGGGCAGGATGCCCGGCGCCTTCAGGTCAATCCCGGCGTTCGCGAGCGTCTGCTCACCCTTGCCCCACACGCCGATCGGCTTGGCGTGCCGGTACGCCTCCTGCAGCAGCACCATCATCTGCAGGTCGGTCGTGGCGGTCGCGACGATCACCGCGTCGAACTCCACGGACCGGGCGGTCTGGAACGTCCGTTCCACACCCGGACCGCCGACCGGCGAGATCACCCGCACCACGACACCCTGCGCCTCGAGGGCCTTCTGCAGTTTCTCGGCCTGCTTGTCCGGCGCGCCGATCACGCCGACCACCCGGCCGGTGATCGGCCAGACCCGGTCGGTGATCTGCGCCAGCGCCGGCGAGGGCGTCACGTTCACCGGCGGCTTGCCCTCGGGCACCGGCAGACCCAGTCCGGCCGCGACCTTCGCGGTCAGCTCGGCGTTCACATTGGCCAGCACCCCGAGCATCCGTACGCGGATCGCCTGCTCATAGCACTTGCTCAGCTCGAACGTGAACGCCTCGACCATGTGATCCTGCTCGATGGGGCTGAGGCTGGCGTAGAAGAGAGCCGCCTGCGAGTAGTGGTCGGCGAACGACACCGGGTTGGCGCGTACCTTCTCGCCGTGCACGAGCTTGGGCACGTGCACGTATCCGCCGTTCTCCGGCCCGGCCGGCACCGGGCCCTCCGGACCGGCGAGGCTGTTCGGCAGGTAAGCCACGATGCCCCGATGCACGACGCTCTGGTGCAGGCCGTCGCGGTGGTTGTCGTTCACCGGCGCCTGCGACCGGTTGATCGGCAGCTGGGCGAAGTTCGGCCCACCGAGCCGGCTGAGCTGGGTGTCCAGGTAGGAGAAGAGCCGGCCCTGCAGCAGCGGGTCGTTGGTGACCTCGATGCCGGGGACCAGGTGGCCCAGGTGGAAGGCGATCTGCTCGGTCTCGGCGTGGAAGTTGTCCGGGTTGCGGTTCAGCACGAGCTTGCCCACCGGCTGCACCGGCGCCAGCTCCTCCGGCACGATCTTCGTGGGGTCGAGCAGGTCGATGCCCTCGAACGTCTCGTCGTCGCTGTCCGGCATCACCTGGATGCCCAGCTCGAACTCGTAGAACAGCCCGGCGTCGATCGAGTCGGCCAGGTCACGGCGGTGGAAGTCCGGGTCGACACCGGCGGTGATCTGGGCTTCCTCCCACGCCAGGGAGTGCACGCCGGCGACCGGCTTCCAGTGGAACTTCACCAGCGCCGTCTCGCCCTCGGCGTTGACCAGGCGGAACGTGTGCACACCGAAACCTTCCATGGTTCGGTACGAGCGCGGCACGGCCCGGTCGGACATGGCCCAGAACACGTGGTGGGTGGCCTCGGTGTGCAGCGAGACGAAGTCCCAGAACGTGTCGTGCGCGGTCTGCGCCTGCGGGATCTCCCGGTCCGGGTGCCACTTCGCGGCGTGGATGATGTCCGGGAACTTGATCGCGTCCTGGATGAAGAAGACCGGCATGTTGTTGCCGACCAGGTCGAAGTTGCCCTCGGCGGTGTAGAACTTGACGGCGAAGCCACGGGTGTCACGCACCGTGTCGGCGGAGCCCCGCGAGCCGAGCACCGTGGAGAACCGGACGAACACGTCGGTCTCCAGGCCCTTCTCGGCCAGGAACCCGGCCTTGGTCACGGACGCCGCGTTTCCGTACGCCGTGAACGTGCCGTAGGCACCGGATCCGCGGGCGTGGACCACCCGCTCCGGGATCCGTTCGTGGTCGAAGTGGGTGATCTTCTCGCGGAGGTGGAAGTCCTCCAGCAGCGACGGTCCGCGCGGCCCGGCCTTGAGCGAGTGGTCGGTGTCCGGTAGCCGGAGACCCTGAGCCGTGGTCAGGTAGTCGCCGGTCTGCAGTCCCCGGGCCGGGGCGAGGGACTCCTTGACCGGGCTTGTCTCCGCGTCTTCCTTCGCCTTGGGACTGGGAACAGTCGGCTCCATGTGGCAAATCCGTTTCTGTGTGACATCGGGATCAAACCGAGTGCATACCCAGACATCAGCCTCCGGAACGTGGCGGGCGCTACGGTTCGGCTCATGGCCACGCCGCAACTGCTCACCGCCTACGCCGGCCACTGGACCGGCGAAGGCACCGGCGTCACCGTGATCCTCCCGCCGCCAGGCACGGTCGGGTCCGGCGAGGTTCGCGGCGGCGCCCCGGCCACCCGCGAGTTCGCCCTGCTCGAACCGGGCCGCCTGGTCGAACGGGTGGACGCCGTGGTCCTCTCCGGCGGTTCCGCCTTCGGCCTGGCCGCCGGAGACGGCGTGATGCGGCTGCTGCGCGAGCGTGGGCAGGGCTTTCCCACCGACTTCGGGCCGGTGCCGATCGTGGTCGGCATGTCGATCTTCGACGCGTCGGTCGCGACCGATCCGCCCGGAGCCGAACAGGGGCGTGCCGCCGCCCTCGCCGCCTTCGGCGGAGAACCCTTCGGCATCGGTACGGTCGGAGCCGGCACCGGGGCCACCACGGGCAAGTGGCGCGGCACCCCGTCGCCGGGCGGGCTGGGCCGGGCGAGCGGCCGGGCCGGCACCGCCACGGTCGAGGTGGTCGCCGTGGTCAACGCCTGGGGTGACGTCCTGGACGGCGACAGCACCCCGGTCCCGGCCGTGGCCACGCCGTTCCCGATGGGGAACACCACGATCGCCGTGGTGCTGACCGACGCGCGGCTCAGCAAACTCGACTGTCACCTGCTCGCCCAGAGTGGTCACACCGGCTTCGCCCGCGCCCTGCACCCGGCCCACTCACGGTACGACGGTGACGCCGTGGTGGCGCTCGCCACCGGCGAGGTGGACGGCGCCGACCTGGACCTGCTGCGGGCGGTCACCGCCGAGGTCATGGCCGGCGCCATCCGTGCCGCGGTCAGGCTCTCGTGATCGCGACCTGCAACTCGGTCACCCACTCGGCGCGGTTCTCCGGGCACTCGAGGCTGACCTCACGGGCATAACCGACGGCCCGGTAACCGTTCGCGTCGATCCACTCGGCGAGCGCCTGACCGGTCGGCACCACGGCGTCCATCGAGCCGTGGTGCACGATCGTCGCCGCCTCGGCGATCGGCGGCAGGTCCCGTACCGCGAAGTCGTCGCTCTCCTGAGCACCAGCGACCTGGATCGCGGCATGAACGGTGATCCGGCCGTCTGCCGCGTCCTCGTACCAGGCGACACCCGGACCGGAAGGCCGCACCCCGGCCGCGTCGAGCCGCCGGAACAGCTCGTCGTAGAGCGGCACGATCACCGGGGTGATGTCGCCCGGCTCGTAGCTGTCGGCGACCGCGGTCAGTTCCGCGACCCGGACCGCCGGGATCCTCTTGATGACGACGTCGTTGCTGGGCATGTGGCCCTCCCTCTCGATGGCCCGGAGACGTGCCTCCACCCCCACGAGCCGCGCGTGGGCCTCGGCCACCGCCGATTCCAGCTCGGCCCGGCGCAGCCGCAGCATGCCCCGTAGTTCCCCGGCGCTCAGCGTGCCGTCGACGATGTCGTGCACCTGCTGCAGCGTGAAACCGAGGTCCTTCAGGGCGATGATCCGGTTGAGCCGGGCCAGCTGGGCGGCCGTGTAGTGCCGGTAGCCGGTGGCCGGGTCGACGTGGGCCGGCCGCAGCAGTCCGATGGCGTCGTAGTGGCGCAGCATCCGGACCGACACGCGGCCGTGGCGGGCGAAGTCTCCGATGGCGAACATGATGGCTCCGAGTTGACTGCCTGACACGGTGTGAGAGTCAAGATCTGGTATCCCTGTGGGATGTTGGTTGACTATGCCGCGCCGGTCGCGGCGGCTCCGGCCGAGGCCGAAGCGGCGGCCGTCTCCGCCGAACAGGTCGGTTACGACGGGTTCAACGCGGCCGAGACCAGGCACGACGTGTTCACCACGCTGACCCTGGTGGCCCGCGCCACCAACCGCATCTCGCTGCAGTCGGCGATCGCGGTCGCCTTCGCCCGCAACCCGATGAACGTCGCGGTCCTCGCTAACGACCTCCAGCTGATCAGTGAGGGCCGGTTCCGGCTGGGGCTCGGCTCACAGGTCAAGCCGCACATCGAGCGGCGGTTCGCGATGCCGTGGAGCAGCCCGGCGGCCCGGATGGAGGAGTTCGTGGCCGCGCTGCGGGCGATCTGGCACTGCTGGGCGACCGGGGAGCGGCTGGCGTTCCGCGGCACGTTCTACCGGCACACGCTGATGACGCCGTTCTTCGACCCCGGGCCCAACCCGTACGGCAATCCGGCGGTGCAGCTGGCCGCCGTGGGGGAGCGGATGGTCGCGGCGGCCGGCCGGGTCGCCGACGGATTGCTGGTGCATCCGCTGACCACCGCGGCCTATCTCGAGGAGAGAATGATTCCGGCGGTACGGGCGGCGCGCGGCGGCACACTCAACGGATTCCGTATGGAGATGAGTGCCATGGTGGTGCTCGGTACCGACGAGGCGGAACGCGCGCAGGCCGAACGAGCGGTGCGCGGGCAGATCGCCTTCTACGCCTCGACGCCCGCGTACCGGCCGGTTCTGGAACTGCACGGCTGGGGTGACCTGGCCGACCGGCTCAACCAGCTGTCCCGGCGGGGATCGTGGGACGAGATGGCCGACGCGATTCCCGACGACGTACTCGACGCCTTCGCGGTGGCCGGCGACCCGGCGTCGGTGGCCACCGGCCTGCGCGATCGATTCGGTTCCGCGATCGATCGGATGTCGTTGTACACGCCCTATGAGGCGGACCGTTATCAGCTGGCGGCGGTGCGGTCGGCGATCCGGACCTCGGCCTTGTCCGGGTAGAACGCGACGTGTCCCTTGATCGCGGCGACCGCCTCGTAGGGTTCCGGGTAACCCCAGACCGCGTTCTCCGCCTCGGGCAGCGACCAGTAACTGGCCTCGCCCTTGTACGGGCAGTAGGTCTGGTGCCCGGTGGCGGTGATCAGGGCCGGGTCGACGTCGGCGAGTGGCACGTACTGCACCGGCGGGTAGCTCGCCTCCTGGAGGGTGAGCGCGTTCTCGGTGTCGGCGACGACCTTCCCGCCGGCGGTGACGGTCACCCTTGAGCCGGTCGGGGTGATCGTGATCGGATGATCGGGTCCGGGTTGCAGACGAGGCTTGGACATGTGAAGGAGCCTAACGTTCGTGAGTGCGATCGAGGCCGTGACGGCCGCGGGGATCGAGTTCGACGTGGTCCGGCACGGGCCGGTCGGCAGCGTGGCCGAGGCGGCCGTGGCGCAGGGCGTCGAGGTGCGTGACCTGGTGAAGACGCTTGTGGTGCGGCGCGCCGAGGACGACTTCCTGTTCGTGCTCGTCCCCGGCGACCGGTCCATCTCCTGGCCGAAACTGCGCGCCCTTCTCGGCGTGAGCCGCCTGTCGATGCCGGACGCCGCGACCGCGAAGGACGCCACCGGGTACGAGCGGGGCACCATCACCCCGTTCGGGTCCCGGCGGCCGTGGCCGGTCATCGCCGACGAGACCACCCGCGGCCGGACCATCAGCCTCGGCGCGGGGGAGCGCGGCGTCGGCTTGCGGGTGAGTGCCGACGCCGCGGTCAAGGCGCTGGGCGGCTCGTTCGCCGATGTGACCGAGCTCAGCTCCTGAGAGCCGCGTCCGGCTGCCGCCGACTCAGTTCTTGAGGATCGCCGCCACCGCGTCGGTGAGCGGGGTGGTGGGACGGCCGACGAGGCGGGACAGGGTGCCGGTGGAGTCGTCCAGGTGCCCTTCGGCGATCTTGGTGTCGGTGTCGGCGAGCAGTCCGGCGTAACCCTCCGGCAGGCCGGCCGCGACGAGTGCCGCCTGGTATTCGGTGACCGGCAGGTTCCGGTAGGCGATGGGCGTGCCGGACTGCCGGGCCGTCTCGGCGGCAAGCTCGGCGAGGGTGAACCCGTGATCGCCGGCCAGTTCGTACACGCCGGGCTCGCCACTGATCAGCACGACCGCCGCCGCCTCGGCGAAGTCCGCGCGGGTGGCCGCGGCGATCCGGCCCTCACCGGCGCTGCCGTGCAGCGTGCCCTGGGCCACGGCTGCGGCCAGGGCGCCCGCGTAGTTCTCGAAGTACCAGCCGTTGCGCAGGAACGCGTACCGAATCCCGCTGTTCTTGATCTTCTCCTCGGTGGCCAGGTGTTCGGGCGCGAGGCCGATCGGGGTGGTGTCGGCGCGCAGGATGCTGGTGTAGGCCAGGAAGCCCACGCCGGCCGCCTGCGCCGCCTCGATCACCGCGGTGTGCTGGGCGATCCGCCGGCCGACCGCGTTGCCGGAGACCAGCAGCAGCCGGTCGACGCCGGCCAGGGCGGCGGTCAGGGTCTCCGGGCGGTCGTAGTCGCCCTCGCGCACCTGGACGCCGAGGGCCAGCAGGCCGCCGGCCTTCGCGGTGTCCCGGACGACGGCGACGATCTCGCCGGGGACGGCGCCGCGGGCGATCAGTGACTCGACGACGAGGCGGCCCAGCTGTCCGGTGGCTCCGGTGACGGCGATGGTCATGTCAGCTCCCTGTTCTCCTCCGGCTGTGGGGGGGCGGGGGGGTGGGGGGGGGCGGGCACCGCGGGCGGCCGCAGCCGCGGGCGGGTTGGGGGGGGGGGAAAAAATGGAAGAAAAGTTTGTATA
>NZ_JBFAAI010000057.1:0-14286 GCF_040639655.1 Actinoplanes sp. NPDC023801
CTTCGCCACCGCGGAAGTATCCACGGTGTCCGTCATGACAGTCATCAGGTGCGTCTCCTTGATCAGGAGTTACACCGTTGTTCTTACAGTCCCGCCGCCGTGGATGAGGATGCTGAGCATGGCAAAGATGTTGTGATCAAAACGAGGTGACATCTTGTCCGGCCGAAAGCCGACGGCTGCGGCTTCGATGATCCGGTAGCCGTGGCTGTCCATATGTCTGCTCGACTCCATGACGACGCCAAGCAGGTCCGGAGAAGCCGAAAATCGCGAATCCAGTCGAGGGCAAGCTCGATCGGCAACTCGCCATGATCGCTTATCAGTTCAAACTCGATTCCAATGCCCGGCGGCGGTAGTGATCCGCCGATGAGGAACATGCGCGCCCGGTCGCTCCCGACCCGGGTGATACCGCCAAGATGTGAGTACGGAGCCGGCGGTGCCAGTATCAACGGCGCCGCCTGGCGCAACAGCAACGCGAAGAGGTGCTCCGCCGGATCCGCAGTCATCGCTGCTCCCGAAGTTTGAAGCCCGCTGGGGCGTGGATCGCTGTCAGGCTAGGTGGCTGGTGTTAAACGCGGGTTGATCAGAGTTTCTGATCGACCCGCGTCGGTCTTTGTGGGCTGGGCTGATGCCGGTGAGAGACAGCGGCGGCCGTCGATCTGAACAGTGCCTGGTGGAGGTGGTTCTCGGCCGGTCAGGTGAGGGCCCATCCTTGGGGTTGGTGGGTGAGTCCGAGGGTGGCGAGTCGGGCGAGGTTGGTGGCGGCTGCCAGGAGTGAGGTCAAAGACGGCGACTTCGACCAGTAGCCGTTGACTGCGATCGCCAGCCTGTGGGCTTCGCAATGGTGAGCTGATGCGCGTGATTTCGCGGAGCGAGGTGTCAGTGACCGATTGCTTCATGACAACCCGTCATGGGTCCAGGTCGCGGACCGGATCGGCAAACCACCCGTGTTGGCGCTGTACGTCGAGCGACGGTGGCCGGTTCAACCGGATGTCCAGCCTGCAGCACAACCCCCAAAACGTCGTTGAGGGATTAAAGCGATCTTTGTCTATTGCTACCGTTCGCCTATGTCGAGGAAGAAGAGCAGAGGTGCCAGCAGGAGGCGGCAAGGCACGCCCGAAGAGCGCGAGCAAGTTCAGCACGACCTGCGCCTGTCAGTCCTACGGTTCCAAGATTCGGCGTACTGGAACCTACGGACGCGCATTGCGAACCTGAGCATCTTCTTCGGCTTTATCGCCGTCATGTTTATCGCTTGGGGGCAATCGGGAGGCGCACGGTTGGTCCCGACACTGGCTCTTGCGGTCGGGGGCATCTTGGGCGCCGGCGTCTACTTCACTCGGTCACACCCCCGGCTAACCATGTGGTTATTGATACCTGCCATCGCGATGACCATCGGAGGACTCATCGGCATCGCTGCTGTAGCGGGGAGCGACTAGTGGAACTCCTCATGGTTGAGCCGTCGACCCTTGTCTCGTTCGCTGCGCAGATTGAGCGTGCGAGCGACGACGTAAAGACGGTAAAAGACTACATTGCCAAGAACTCCCAGAACGGAATCGGCGGTGAGTTCTTCAGCATCGCGGCTGAGGGTCATCAGCATGCGATGCAGCAGGTTCAAGTAACGCTGAGCCGTGTCATCCACGTGCTCGATCAATCCGCGCCGGAACTCCGCAGTGCCGCTACATATTATGGGACGACCACCCTAGAGGCAGCACGTCAAATTGATAGCGCTTTACCTGAAGGACTCAAGCAGTGTCCCACGATTCTTGAGTACGAGATCTCGAATAACCCGTGCAAATATCTCCCGTTCGATGACTCTCGCGGACCGGAGCAGTACCTAAAACCGCCAGACGATGCCGAAAATCCACCTAATAAGGCCGGGATCTTCGAGTACATCAGCCCGTCGGCGTGGATCCTGAAGGGCTTGGAGATCATCGTCGGGCGTGATCCGGTCACCGAGACTCAGACCAAGATGTTCGGTGACTGGGAGGCTATCGGACGCATGATCTCCGTCATGAACAACGCCAGTCTCGCGATGCACGATATCGCCATTAACGTCCAGTCGGGAGCCACGGCTCTCCCAGGACTCTGGCAGGGCAACGCGGGTGATACGGCGTACCAGTACTTCACTGACCTGGCGACCGCCATCGACGAGCTGCGGCCGGCTTTCGCTGCCATCGCCGAGGAGTACCGGATCATGACGGACGCCGTATGGGCTGCTGGCGATGCCCTCGGCGGCGTCATCAAGGCCATGTGCGACGCAGCCCTGCTCGCTAGTGCCGCCGCGGTTGGAGGAAGTGCAACCTCATGGACCGGAGGCGGAGCAGCGATCGGATACGGAATCGCTGCGATCGCCGCAACCGACGTCCTCCTTCTTTGGGGACAGGCGATGGCCCTATTCCAAAATGTCAACGGTGTCGTTCTAGCTTTCCGGTCCGCGATGAACCGGAGCGTTAGTGATCTGGCTGCAGTGCAACTGCCCGCCATCGGTGGCGGGTCTGGTTATGACCACCCGCTTGCTGGGCAGGCCAACCATGTTTGACGAGTATCTTGAAATAGCGAATGGGGACGTCCAGATAGCGAACGCACTTTATCGGATCATGGAAGACCTGGCCGCTAACGGAACCGGCATGATTCAAGAGATGGCACAGGATGTAGTCGAGGGCGGATCCCTGCGGGCGGCTTTCTTCAGCGGCATCTATGCCGAGGACATCGAAGGGCCATTCCAGAATTTCTGGAAGGCTTATCAAGAGATGCCGGCCGAGGAGCGTTTAGAAGTTCAAACACAAACCAGGGAATACTTGAATACCCAAGGTGGGTAACTTTCTGGCGCATAACTGCAGGCGGCGACGCGACGCGTGAATGAGGCGCACGCCGCCGGACCCCTCACCGACTCGCCGTGTGGGGAAGAGCCCATTGATGGTGCCTTAGCTGTCAAGGCGGGGTTCACTGTTCCTTCTTCACCTCACTAATCACTCGTGCAGCGTGCCAGAATACAAGTGAGCTGGCCATAATCACGACACCAAAGACAAAGGTAGCCCATAGAGGGATTGGCTCGAAGTAGTTCGTTCCCGTGAAATTTGATGCCGTAAATGCGGCACCGCCAAGAGACAGGACTGCCTCGTCGAGTGAAGGAGAGACAACCGTCAGATGGGGAATAGCTTGCGCAGCCTCTACTGACGCCTGCGCCAGATCTGAGCCCGATCAGCGGGTCGCCCGCGGGGGAGTAGGGGGGAGCTGCGGGAACTTGACGTGCGTTTGGGCTGGTAATGCATCCGCGGCTGAAGGACTACGGGCGAGTGTCGTCCTGGCAGTGTGGGAGTCTCTTGCCCCGCGTCGACTCTCGTACACGCTCCGCGCCGCGAATACTGCCGAATAGGCCTGTTTAGCATCAAGGCGCCGCGCAAGCGCGGCGCGGCCGGCCGCGCTCGGCCTGCTGGCGGGCTCCGCCCGGCATCGGTTGGCGCACCGGCCAGGACGCTGATTGTCAGATCAAGCTGCGACGGTGAACAGCTTCGGCGGACTATCGCCAGCTCTCGCGATCGTCGCCGCACGACCAAGGGCGTCACGGTCGGGGTCTCGGCTGAAGTGTGGATTGTTGGGTGCCCGAAGCGCAGTCGGTCAGCGCCTGGCGGTCAACGGCGATCCATGATCGCTGCCTCAAGTCGAAGTCCCACTCCGACAGCTACGAGCAGCCCTGCGATGGCATATAGCCCGAACGGTGTGCCGGAGCTGTAGATGGTGCCCAGCAGGACGACCGCCAACGCCAAGCTGAGGGCAGCATTGCCGCAGAAGCGCGCAACGTTCGCTCGTGCCGTCCGCACGTCCATATCCACAGCCTATGACTAGGGCAGCAAGCAGATCATGCGAAGAATCGGCTTACCTCGCCGGTGCAGTCCTAGCGGTTGACCCGGCATTGCCGTAACACGTCGACTCTGGGTTTGCTCGGGTCCCGCTGAAGCTTCTGCCGCGCCGCTTCGCAGCTTGCCACCGGAAGAGGTGGTGCGGCGGTGCGATGGTTCATGGTGATGTGTCGGGTGTCACTTATAGACGCCAGGTACATGGCCGCCAGACGCCGGATTGGAGGCGATCGGCGTGCACCGAACGTGCCATTTGGGATGGCGATCATGGGGAATCCGGGGGGGTACCAGAGGTCAACTTTGAGGAGCTGAAAGGAGCCAAAACTGGCCCGGACAGCAAAACGTCCACCGTGCGTTTCCGCAGGTGGACGGTGCTCAGAGCCCGGCGAGAGGCCTGGTGGCCAGGGGCGGGGTCGAACCGCCGACCTTCCGATTTTCAGTCGGACGCTCGTACCAACTGAGCTACCTGGCCGTGAACTTACTTGCGGTCCTGACGGGACTTGAACCCGCGACCTCCGCCTTGACAGGGCGGCGAGCACTCCAACTGCTCCACAGGACCTTGCTTTGTAACCGTCTTGCTTGGCTTGCCAGTGGCTTGCGACCACTAACTTACCAGTACCCCCAACGGGATTCGAACCCGTGCTACCGCCTTGAAAGGGCGGCGTCCTAGGCCACTAGACGATGAGGGCAACTCCACTATCATTGCACATCGCGCTGGTTGCGCGATCGGCAACGCTTGGTGGTTGTGGCCCCAACCGCGCCCCCCGCTTGAGGCATGCAAAGCATATGCGATGCCTGTCCTGATCTTCAAATCGGTATCCCCCTTTCTTGCAACGAGTGCTCTGACCTGCACAAACGTCAGGCGCAAGCGGCCGAGACGATGCGGAGAGCCTCGGCGAGGCCGTTCAGAGGGGTCACCGGAGGGGGTAGAGCGCCCACCGGCCAGCCGGGGCCGGCGGCGGCCACGACCACGGGTGGGTGGGGCAGATCGAGCAGACGTTCCAGCTGGGCCACATCGCCGGTGGACGGAAGTTGCGACCAGAGGACCACCACGGCCGGGCCGGTACGGGCCACAGCGTCCATCAGGGCGCGGGGCGGGACGCGGGCACCCAGCAGGCGGCTCGGGACCCCGTTCTCGGCCAGCGCGGCCGCCAGGGCCTCCAGCGGCAGCGTGTGCTGCTCCTCGTCGGTGGCGGCCAGCAGAGCCCGTGGGGTGATGTCGCGGGGTGGCCGTGGCACTGTGCTGAGCACTTCGGTGATCGACCTCGAGAGCAGATGCTCGACCTCGACGAACCGTTCGGTGACCTCGTAGCGTTCGCCGATGCCGATCAGCACCGGCATCATCACCTTGGTCCAGGCCGCGAGCACACCACGGTGAGTGATCGCGGATTCGAGGATGTAGCGCATCGCGGGGGCGTCCAGGCGCATCGCGGCACGCGCCAGGCCCCGGGCCGCCGGATCTGCCCGTGGGCCGAGCGCGATGGTCTGCCCACCTCCGGCGGGTGCGTCACCGAAGTAAGAACCCGGGGGCGCGTCATCGAAGTAGGAGCCGGCGGGGGAATCGGCCGGAGCGTCACCGAAGAGCGGGAGCGAGTCCGGAGGAACCGGCGGGTCCGGGGGCGCGGCCGGATCCGGTGTGGTGAGCGCGTCGGGCGACGTGACAGAGGGTGAGCGCCGGGCCCAGGCAGCAGCCTCGGCCGGCGACACGCCCTGCGCGGTGAGCCGCTGCATGACCTGCAGGCGGACCATGTCCTCGACGGTGTACCGCCGATGGTGTCCGGGCTCGTGCCGGCTCGGGCCGAGTCCGTACCGCTGGTGCCAGGTACGCAGCGTGGTCACCGCGACGCCGAGGCGACGCGCGGCCGCTCCGGCGCTCAGGCCGTCATTTGCCACCCGACCGCTCCGGTGCGGACGGAACGGGTGCGGGCGAGTTTCCGGCGGCCACGGGGTGCTGGTCCAGGTGGGCGGCGAGCCGGCGGGTCACCCCTTCGAGCCATGGGGCGTACGCCGCGGGCGAGGCATCCAGATCGGCGAGCAGATCAGGGACCGTCACCCATCGCAGCTCGGCCACCTCGGCCGGGTCGGGCCGCATCTCGGTGCCGTCCGGCAGGTCGCCGAGGAGGACGTGGTCGTACTCGCGCTCGACGCGCCCGGTGGCCGGGTCCTCGGCGTAGTACACGTAGACGCCGACTTCACGCAGAGTCACCGCTTCGACGCCGATCTCCTCGGCCACCCGGCGTCCCGCCGAGACGGTGACGGGCTCGCCGGGGGCCGGATGTCCGCAGCAGGTGTTGCCCCAGCGCAGCGGGAACCGCGTCTTCACCGCGGCTCGCTGCTGGATCAGCACCCGTCCGGCGGGGTCGCGCAGGAACACCGAGAACGCGCGGTGCAGCATCCCGGGTACCTCGTGTGCGTCGAGCACGGTGGCAGTCCCGATGGATCCGCCGCGGTCGTCGACGAGGTCGACGAGGTCGGCCTCGCGGGAGGCGGGCCGGGAGCCGGTCGAGACGGCCGGGCCGGGCGGAGAGGACTGACGGGCGGTCATGCGCGGCCTCCGGTGATGCGGGTGGCGGCGAGTTTGCCGGAGATCAGCACCATCGGCACGCCCACCCCGGGCTGGGTGCCGGAGCCGGTGAAGACCACGTTCGGCAGGGTCGGGTGCAGGTTGGACGGCCGGAACGGTCCGGTCTGGGTGAACGAGTGCGCGGCCGCGAACGGTGTACCGGCGGCCATGCCGTCGTCGGCCCAGTCGGCCGGGGTGATGATCCGCTGCACCTCGACGCCGTCGCGGAACCCGATGTAGCCCCGGCCTTCGAGGACGCGCAGGAGCTCGTCGGCGTAGCGCTTGTCCATGCCGCCGCGCCAGTCGATTGGCCCGGACTCGAGGTTCGGCGTGGGGGCCAGCACGTAGTAGGTCTGCTGCCCGTCGGGTGCCGCCGTCGGGTCGGTGTGCGTGGGATTCGTCACCAGCAGGGAAGGGTCGCTCATCAGGAGACCCTTGTTGATGATCTCGTCGAAGGTGCCCTTCCACGCCGTACCGAAATGGATGTTGTGGTGGGCGATCTTGGAGTAGGCCTGACTGGACCCGATGTGCAGGACCACGCAGCTCGGCGAGTAGCGAAGCCGCCGGAGGCGCCGAGCCGGCAGGAGATCGCGGTAGGCGACCGGCAGGTCGGGGTTGAGGACGACGACGTCGGCCGGGATGTGCTCGCCGCCCGAGGTGATCACGCCGGTGGCGCGGCCGTTGGCGGTGGTGACCCGCTCGACCGTGGTGTCGTAGAGGAAGGTGACCCCGTGTTTCTCGGCCGCGCCGGCCAGTGCCTTCGGGACGGCGTGCATGCCGCCCTTGGGGAAGTACACGCCGGCGACCGAGTCGAGATACGCGATGACGGCGTAGATGGCGAGCGCGTCGTGCGGGGCCAGGCCCGCGTACATCGCCTGGAAGGAGAAGATCCGCTGCGTACGGGGATCGCGGAAGTACTGGTCGATCTTGGGCTGGAGCCGCCGGAACGCGCCCATGCCGAGCAGCTTGAGCAGGTTGATGTTCATCAGGTCGACCGGGGTGTCGAGGTTCCGGTCGATGAAGTGGTCGCGCTCGAGCTGCCAGAGCTGCCGGGTGAAATCGACGAAGCGCAGGTAGCCGTCGGCCTCGCGGGGGCCGCAGACCTTGGCGATCTCAGCCGCCATCCGGGTGGTGTCGGTACGTACGTCAAGTGTGGAGCCATCCGGGTAGTACGCCCGGTAGGCGGGGTCGAGCGGCGTCAGCTCCAGCCAGTCGCTCAGGTTCTCGCCGACGGCCTCGAGGGGTTCGGCGATCAGTTCGGGCATGGTGAGCACGGTCGGTCCGGTGTCGAACTGGTACCCGCTCAGCGACAGCCGGCCGGCCCGCCCGCCCGGGACGGGTTCGCGTTCGACGACGGTCACCTGCCGTCCGGCAGCGGCAAGGTGCAGGGCACAGGCGAGACCGCCCAGCCCGGCGCCGACGATGACGACCCGATCGGTGGGTCCGGTCACTGTTCGCACGTCACGGCTCCAAAAATAAGAATGATCATGCCGGTCGGTGTGTGGCGGCGGTCGCCAGCTCGATGAGGGCGGCCCGCGCATCGGCCCGGACCGGGGCGCCGGCGATCGCCGCGACGCCCTCGTCGACCCGGGCCCGGATCATGTCCTCGACCTCGGCCGGAGCCCCGGTGGCCGCGATGATCTCGGCCTGCCGCGCGATGTCGGCCACCGCGAGCTCGTCGAGTTGCGCGCCGGTGGCGAGTTGCCGGGCCAGCATGAGCAGGGTAGTGGGTTTGCCGGTACGCAGATCGTCGCCGGCCGGTTTGCCGGTGACTGCCGGGTCGCCGTAGACCCCGAGCAGATCGTCGCGCAACTGGAAGGCCTCGCCGACGGCGAGACCGTAGGTCCGGTACGCGTCCTCGAGCGCCGGGTCGCCGCCGGACGGGGCCAGGGCCAGCCCGAACCCGAGCGGCCACTGGACCGTGTAACTGGCCGTCTTGTGCCGCGCGACGAGCAGGGCGCGCTCCACCGACCAGGCCGACGGATCGGTCTCGCCGAGGACGTCGAGGTACTGCCCGGCAACCGCTTCGACCCGCATCCGGTCGTAGCGGTTGCGAACCTCGAAGAGGGTGGCGGGGGACAGCGCGGTCCGGGCGAGCAGCTGGTCGGCCCAGACCAGGCAGAGGTCGCCGACCAGGATCGCAGCCGAGTCGCCGAACCGTTCGCCGTGCTGGGCGGCGAACAGCCGGTGGGCGGTGGGCCGTCCGCGCCGGGTGGCGGACCGGTCCATCAGATCGTCGTGGACCAGCGCGAACGTATGCATTAGTTCAAGTGCGCCGAGAGCGGGTAAAACGCCCTCGACCGGTTCGGCGGAACCGACGACGCCGCGCCAGCCCCAGAACGCAAAAGTCGGCCTGATCCGTTTGCCACCGGCCATGACCAGGTCACGGGCGGTGCGGGCGAAGCCTCCGAGCGAGGGGTCGACTGCATCGAGAGCAGCTATCTGGACGGCGAGGAAGTCGGCCAGCGTGCCCTCGACGGCGCCGATCAGCGCTCGGTGCGAGACCGGCTGGCGAGGGATCGCTTCCAGGCGATTTCCCTCGAGGGTGTGATTGGCCACGCGGAGTACCGTACCCTAACTTCTTGAAGTTGCGTCGATTCGTGCGTCGATTTTGATTCAGTCGCCTTATCCGGGAGGACCGGGATGGAAACCGATCTGGCAGCGGCCTACGAACGCTGCCGTGAACTGCACCGTGAGCACGGTCGGACGTACTACCTGGCGACCCGGTTGCTACCGGCGTGGAAGAGGCGACATGTCCATGCCCTCTACGGATTCACTCGATATGCGGACGAAATCGTCGACCGGACCGAGTCCCGCCCGTCCGCCGAGCGCGCGGCGATCCTCACCGAGTGGTCCGAACGGTTCCTGGCCGGGCTCCGCGGCGAGCCCGTCGACGACGCTCTGCTCCCGGCGGTCCTGCACACCATCGCGGTGTTCGACCTCGATCTGGAGGATTTCGAGAAGTTCCTGCGCAGCATGACGATGGACCTCACGGTCACCGCCTACCCCACGTACGACGATCTAGTCGAATACATGGATGGCTCCGCTGCCGTGATCGGCACCATGATGCTGCCGATCCTCGGATCCTCGGACCCCGCCGCCGCCCGCGAGCCGGCCCGCCAGCTCGGCTTCGCCTTCCAGCTCACCAACTTCATCCGGGACGTGGCCGAGGACCTCGACCGCGGCCGGATCTACCTGCCCGAGGAACACCTCGCCGAGTTCGGGGTGACCCGGCGCCTCCTCCGGCAGCGCGTCGCCACACCGGCGGTCAAGGAACTGATCAAGTCGGAGGTGGCCCGCGCCCGCGAGCACTACGCCCTCGCCGCTCCCGGAATCCCGCTGCTCGAACCCGCCTCCCAGGCCTGCATGCGTACGGCTTTCCAGCTCTACGGCGGCATCCTCGACGAGATCGAAGCCCTCGACTACGACGTCTTCGGAAGACGCGCCACCGTCCCCAACCGCCGCCGCGCCGCCGTCGCCGTCCGTAGTCTCCTCACACGGCCCGGCACCCCGGTCCAGCTGGCGGCCTGATGGGTACCGCAGTCGTCCTGCTCACCCGGGACCTGCGCGTGCACGACAACCCGGCCCTCGCCGCGGCTTGTGCCGCCGGCCGGGTCGTCCCCCTCTACGTCCTCGACCCCACGCTCGCCGGCATCTCGCCGAACCGGACCCGCTTCCTCCACCAGAGCCTCGCCGACCTGCGCGAACAGCTCCGGCAACGAGGAGGCGACCTGATCGTGCGCAGCGGCGACCCGGTCACCGAGACGATCCGCGCCGCCCGCGACAGCGGCGCCGACAAGGTCCACCTGGCCGCCGACGTCAGCGGTTACGCACGACGGCGTGAACGCCGGCTCGCCGCCGGCTGCGAACAGCACCGGATCGCCCTTGAACTCCACCCCGGTGTCACCGTCGTCGAACCCGGTGCCGTCCGGCCCGGTGGTGGCGGCGACGCCTACCGGGTCTTCACGCCCTACTATCGCGCCTGGTCAGCGGTGACCCGGCGAAAACTGGCGCCGACGCCCGAGCGGCTCACCCTTCCCGGCGGCCTCACCGCGGGCGACCTGCCCGCCCCTCCGGGCGGAGAATCACCCCACGCTGTCGAGGGCGGCGAGAACGCGGGACGCCGGCGGCTCTCCACCTGGTCACGGCAGGACCTCGACGGGTACGCCGACGCGCACGACGACATGGCCGGCGATGCCACGAGCAGGCTCAGCCCGTACCTGCGATGGGGTTGTCTCTCCCCACTCGAGGTGGCCGAAGCAGCCCGCGCACGAAATGCCGACGCCTTCGTCCGCCAGCTCTGCTGGCGCGACTTCTACTACCAGGTGACCCGGGCCTACCCGAAACTCTCCACCCAGGCGCTCCGCCCGGCCGCCGACGGCGACTGGCGCTACGACGACGACGCGCTCCAGCACTGGCAGGACGGACTCACCGGAGTTCCGATCGTCGACGCCGGCATGCGCCAGCTGCGCGAGGAGGGCTGGATGCACAACCGGGCCCGCCTCATCACCGCGGCATTTCTCACCAAACATCTCGGGGTCGACTGGCGCCTCGGCGTCGCCTGGTTCTCCCGCTGGCTGCTCGACGGAGACGTGCCGAACAACTCCGGAAACTGGCAGTGGACCGCGGGGACCGGCAACGACACCCGGCCCTACCGGCGGTTCAACCCGATCCGGCAGGCGCTCCGATTCGACCCGGAAGGCGTGTACGTTCGTCGTTACGTACCCGAGTTGAAGGGGATCGAAGGCGCGGCCGTGCACCAGCCGTGGCGTCTCCCCGAATCAGAATTCCGCGGCCTCGACTACCCCGGACCTCTCGAATCACACCGGGACGAGGCGGTCTGGCTGCGGTGACGGGGCCCGCCGGCGGTTGCGTCCGTCAAACCTTCTTCCGGCGGGTCTTCAAACGAGGCGGCGGCCATGAGGATGGCGAGCGCCAGCCAGCGCTCGCCACCACCCCCTCATGGCCGCCTCTTCCTCGGTACAACCACTTCCGCGACGGTTCTGAATCGGTCGCCTCGCCGCCCACATGAGGAAACCCGTCGGTGGTTAGCTGACACCCATGGGCGACGTGCGGAACGTGGACGTGGTGGTCATCGGGCTGGGCGTGGGCGGTGAGGAAACCGCCGGACGACTGGCCGCGGCCGGACTCGACGTCGTAGGAGTCGAACACAACCTGGTCGGTGGCGAATGCCCGTACTGGGGATGCATCCCGACGAAGATGATGGTCCGCGCCGGCAGCGCCCTCGCGGAGGCCCGGCGCATCCCCGGCCTCGCCGGCACCGCCACCGTGGAACCCGACTGGGCGCCGGTCGCCCGCCGGGTCCGCGACGAGGCCACCGCCGACTGGAACGACAAGGTCGCCGTCGACCGGCTCACCGGCAAAGGCGCGAGATTCGTCCGGGGCCGGGCCACCGTCACCGGTCCCGGCCGCGTCCGGGTCGGCGACGAGATATACGCCGCCTCGCGTGGCCTGGTCATCGCCACCGGAACGGTCGCCGTGATCCCGCCGATCGACGGGCTCGCCGGTACGCCGTACTGGACCAACCGCGAAGCCGTCGAGACCGCCACCCTGCCCGCCTCCCTGATCATCCTCGGCGGCGGCGCGATCGGCTGTGAGTTCGCACAGGTCTTCGCACGCTTCGGAGTCGAGGTCACGATCATCGAGGGGTCCGAGCGGATCCTCGCCATGGAGGAACCCGAGTCCTCCGAGGTGGCGGCCTCAGTGATCGGTGCCACGATCCGAACCGGCGTACGCGCCACGAAGGTCTCCCACGACGGCTCCTTCACCGTCGAACTCTCCGACGGCAGCACCGTCACCGGCGAGAAACTCCTCGTCGCCACCGGCCGCGCAGCCCGCCTCGGCGACCTCGGCCTGGAGACCATCGGGCTCGACCCGTCAGCCCGGTTCGTGAACACCGACGACCGGATGCGGGCCGGCGACCGGGTGTGGGCCGTCGGCGACGTCACCGGCAACGGCAACTTCACCCACATGGCCATGTACGAGGCGGACATAGCGGTCCGCGACATCCTCGGCCAGGGCGGGCCCGGCGCCGACTACCGCGCACGCCCCCGCGTCACCTTCCTCGACCCGGAGATCGGTGCGGTCGGTCTCACCGCCGCACAGGCGTCCGAACAGTTCGAGAACGTCCAGGTCGGTCATGTCCCGCTCGGTTCGACCTCCCGCGGATTCGTCCACGGACCCGGCAACGAGGGCTTCATCAAGGTCGTCGCCGACGCCGGCCGGGGCGTGCTGGTCGGCGCCACCACGGCGGGCCCGGCCGGCGGCGAGATGATCGGAGCACTCGCGGTCGCCGTGCACGCGGAGGTCCCGATCTCGACCCTGCTCAGCCAGATCTGGGCGTACCCGACCTTCCATCGAGGCATTGGGGACGCCCTGAAATCCCTGGCCTGAGGTTTGACCCCGATCCGGGCGGGCACCGGCTCTACATGTTGCGGCAGGTACTCACCCGGATCGAACAGGCGGACGCGCTCGACGGCGCCAGCGACAAACTGCAGGCCGCGGTCACGTCCGCGGTCCGGCCGCGCACCCTGCGCGACCTCCTGCACGGCAGCTGGTTCGGGCACCCACTGCACCCGGTACTCGTCCAAGTCCCGGTCGGCGCCTTCCTCTCCGCCGCGGTCCTCGACCTGCTCCCCGAACGGCCCGCCCGATCCGGTGACCGCGGTTCCACCGCGCTGATCGCCGTCGGACTGGCCGGCGTGATCCCCGCCGCCACGGCCGGGTGGGTCGACTGGTCCGAGATGACCAAGGACCGGCGCCGGGTCGGCCTCGTCCACGCCCTCACCAACCTGGTTGCCACCGGGCTCTACGCCGGCTCGCTCGCGGCGCGGCTCACCGGACGGCAGAAGCAGGGCAAGGCGCTGGCCTTCGCCGGCCTCTCGGTCGCCGGGGCCGGCGCCTTCTTGGGCGGACATCTGTCGTACGCCCAAGGCGGTGGAATCAGCCACGCGGCGCCCGAGGTGGCTCGTGTGCCGGAGGAGTGGACCGTCGCCGGACCGCTGTCCTCACTGCCCGAAGGCAAGCCGGTCGCCCGGACCGTGGGAGACACGGCGGTTCTCCTGTTCCGGCAGGGGGACGAGATCACCGCGCTGATCGACCGGTGCTCGCACGAGGGCGGACCCCTCAGCGAAGGATCGGTGTCGGACGGCTGTGTGGTGTGCCCTTGGCACGGGAGCACGTTCCGGCTCAGCGACGGTGCCGTGGTTCACGGGCCGGCCGGGAACGATCAGCCGGTTCTGCCCGTGCGGATCCGTGACGGGCGGGTTGAGGTTCGCCACCCCTGAGGCGGGGTCCTACCGACTCGCCGCCTCATCGTCGCCGGGCTGCTGGATCTGCCTGCCTCGCTTGCTCTGCTCTGCTTGCTGTTGTCGGCTTCATCGGGCTTCTCGGCGGTCTGCCCGGGGCAGGTCTCTCGCCGGCTTCCGGCAAGGTGTCCCGCTGGCATCGGCAGGGTGTCTCGCTGGCTTCATCCCGGGCGGATGAGTTCCGCGTGGGACCTTCAAGCCGCTGAACTGGGGAAACGACTTAGGGTGACCCCCGATTTGGAGCGCCGGGGACCGGCGGGTAATGTTTTGCGAGCCGACAGGGAAACGGACGAGGCAAACGGAACGAGCTACGGCGAGATCCGGACCGGCCGTCCTGAAGGAACTCCGAATTCAGATCACGGCCTAGCCGTGCGCTGAGCGCGGGGGATTACTAGGGCAGATCGGTGCCAACCGGGAAAACCGGTTGACAACACCGCAAAGGCCTAGTAAAGTAGAGCGAGTGCCCCGGAGGGCGGGCCGCTGATTGGCGGTCTGGTTTGATGGTGTGCGGTTGTTCTTTGAGAACTCAACAGGGTGCTTG
>NZ_JBFAAI010000058.1:0-13593 GCF_040639655.1 Actinoplanes sp. NPDC023801
TGACTGCGGCCTGCATCCGGACCTTCTCACGCCGGACCCGGGCTGCCGCGTTCATGCCACCACCAGCCGGATACCTCATACCTCCGGCCTACCGCGCCCATCGACCAGGATCACGTTGCCACGCCGACGACCGTCAGCCTTTCAACCTCTGTAGCAGCGCACCCAGGTCGATAACAGCCCATGTGTTACTAGACGGTGGGAGCCATGAAGGCGCCACAGCACGGGTGCATGCCTCAAGCAGCAGCGCAGGCCTGGACCGTGCTCGACGGCCCAGGCCTGACTAAGTCTGAGGGTGTGCTTTCGAGGTGTCTCGATAGCAGGCCCTCAGCGATTACTCGAAGTGCCTGTATTTCTCTTCTGCGATCCGTTCTACCGCATCCTCGCCGATTACTCGCTCGACCGCGGCGAAAACCACACTTCGTGCTGCAGCAATCCGCTCCCGCACGGCCCTCTCCATCATGTACGTCACCAGCAGATCCGGGCCCCCCTCGCCGAAGGCTATCCGAGAGAATATCCGATCGAATGCAACAACGAACTCGTCGAGATCAGAACCGACCTTGATTGCATCAGTTAGCGCTAGTTGACAAGTGGCATCCTGGTTGTCAGTCATCGGATCACCTTAATATTAGTTACAGGCAGGTCGCCAGTTGCCACCCATTCGGTGATCCCCATCGTGGGGTTGTGCCGACTACTAACCCTATCGGCTGCTGCATCGAATTCTAGGACCTTTCGACCACGTCCTCTGCCGATGCCGAGCGTGTTTTCTGCATCGGTCGGGCTCATCGGCTTTCCTCGCGCAGGAACCATGAATACCTTGTTCTGGTCGCTCGCCTTGATAACGCCGCTCTCCTGGATGCCTGAGGCGCCACGAGAGTTGGTGTAGTGGCGCATTCTGACGGTCGGCCCTTGCGGCTCGCCGGTCGTCCCTGCCGACCGTCCACCACTGACCCCGCCAGGACAGTTATGCACAAGGATGGGGGTGTTGCTGGCAAGCACATAGTAGGTGTGAATGTTCGCAACGGTGAGGTCGTACATGTGGCGCAGGCCACGATAGGAGCTGACGTTCTCAACCGCTACCCGACCGTGCTCGGAGGTACGAAGTTCCTCGCCTGCCTTCAGCTGGCCAGCACCAGTCCACGTGCCGGTCGTCTGGCTCCAGAAGGGATGGTTAGAAGTTGTCTGAATCTCGGCTTCAGTTCCGTCGCTCAGAAGCACTGTAAGGTCCACGAAGTGCTCGTCGATGTTGTCGAAGAGTGTTTCTACTTCTTCGCCAGTGGTGCGCCCGGTTTCGGGATCTGTTGCCAGGACTTCATCGCCGACCTTAATCTCGATGATCGGCTTTGTTGAGCCGTCTGCGAGCAGGACCATTGTGGATGCGGCGAAGCTGTGCGTGACACATCCGATCTTGTTGCCGCGGATTGTCTTGACGCCTGTCGCGACGGTTACGACGTCGAGGACCCCTGCAGCCCCGTGTCCGCTGACGGCTAGCCAGTCGCCTTCTTGGGCGGCGTCGTACATGGCGGTTGCTCGGTGTTGGAGGTCGGCAGCTGCCATGGGGACGGCGACGGTCGTGTAGACCGCACCCATAGCTGCGGATTCGACGAGGTCGCCCGCGTCGTTGATGTCGCCGTTGAGGTAGTCGGTGGTGACGTTGGCAGCTACGCCGGCCGCGTAAGCGCAGCCGACGACGCCTGTGCCTCCGGTTAGTGACGTGCAGCCGATGAAGACGCCAACACCGACGGCGGCGCCGGCGAGCATGGTTTTGTTTTCGTTGAACCAGTCTTTGGTTCGGTCCCAGTTGCTCTTCTTCTGTTTGGGTGCGCTGCCGCTGCTGCCGCCGCTGATGACTTGGTTGTCGTAGCCGGCGCCGTGCTGGCGGGGCTGGGTCTTGGGCAGTTGGATGTAGATGGGGTTGTTGATGTTGTTGGGGGTACTGCCCATCTCGCCGATGGCGTAGTCGCGGATCAAGCCGGTGGGGTCGCTGAATGTGATGGGGTTGTTGTTGGCGTAGGAGTAGGCGTTCCACTGTTGTGGGTCGGTGAGGTCTTGGAGCGGGTCGACGGAGATGAACCGGCCAAGGGTGGTGTCGTATTCGCGGGCGCCGACATGGGTGAGGCCCGTGGAGTCGATGTCACCGCCGACGAAGCCTTTGCTGTTAGGCCAGATCGGATTGGTGCCGCGCGGGCTGCCGTAGGGAGTTTGGCGACGGACGGTGACCTGCTGGGTGTAGGCGTTCACCGCGATGCTTTGGGTGCCTTGGTGGTCACCGAATAGCCAGGTGAGGCTTTGTGCGGCGTTGGTGCGGGTGGCGATGGTGCCCCCGCCGAAGCTGTAGTAGCGGGTGGCGGTTGCGGCGGTGCCGGAGATGACGCGGCGGATCTCGTTGCCGGGTAGGTAGAGGGTGGTGCCGGTGTTGTCGCGGTGGATGAGGCGGGTGCCGTCGGCGTCGTAGAGGCTGCTGGTGGTTTTGGTGCCTTCGATGGTTTTGATTGGTTTGCCTTCGGCGTCCCAGGTGATCTGCTGGGTTCCGGTGTCACCGGGCCGGTGGGTCATGCTGCCGTTTTTGTCGTAGCTGTAGCCGACGGTGGTGCTGCTCTGGTCGGGCAGGGTGGTCGTCAAGCCGGTGACGGAGTGCGGCCGGACTGAGTTGGCGCCGGAGGCGGGCACTGTGTATTTGCGGCTGGTGTCGCCAGCGGCGGTGTGGGAGACCTCATGGGTGCGGTTGCCCAGGTCGTCGATGGTCCAGTCGGTCCAGTACGGGGCCGGCCCGGCGAGGTTGGCCACGCTGGGTGCGGTGGAGCAGGCGACGTCGGTCTTGGGGGTCCAGGCTGAGGTGAGGCGCTGCAGCGGGTCGTAGTTGAAGCATTGTTTGTCGGCCTGGCCGACTTGAGGGGTGTCGGTGATCCAGAGGATCTGGCCGCTGGCGTCGTATTCGTAGCCGCGGTCGGCGACGGTACCTGTCGCGGTCTGGGGTTTGACCTGTACCTGCTTGACGCGGCGGGTGGAGAGGTCGTAGGTGACGCCGCGTTCGGCGTAGTAGCCGCCGCTGATTCCCACGGTGTTGACGGTGGGTTCGCCGTATGCGGTGTATTGCTGGCCGGTGACGTAGGTGCCGACGCCGGCCAGGTTGGTGTCCAGGCGGTTGGGCAGGCCGCTGGTGAGGTCGTATTTGGTGGTGATGGTTTCGGTGGTCAGGCCGCCGCCGGCCGGGTAGGTCAGGGTGGTGGGTTCGCCGGTGTAGCCGGAGAAGCCGTAGGAGTAGATGTAGGTGCCGCCCAGGCCGGTTTCCGCTGCTGGGATGAGGTAGTGCGCGCCGGTGACCTGGTTACGGCTGTTGAAGCCACGGGCCTGCCATTTGTAGGGCTGGCGGGTGCCGTCGGCGGCGATGTCGTACCGGATGGACTCGGTCAGGGCCCCGCGGACGGTGGCGCCGGAGATCAGTTTGTCGTACACCCACTCGGCGCGCTTGTTGGCGTCAGCGACTGCGGTGTTGTAGACGGCTGTCTTCCGGCCGCGTTTGTCGTAGGTGTAGACGAGGATCCGGTTCTCGGCGTCTTCGGAGAGGGTGAGCTCGCCGAGGTCGTTGTATTCCGAGCGGCTCTTGCCCTTGTCCGGGTCGGTGCTTGCCGTCTGGCGGCCCAGCAGGTCGTAGGTGTAGGTCCACTTGTTCTGGGCGTGGTCGACGACCGAGGTCAGCCGGTTCTTGGTGTCGTAGTCGTAGTCGGTTTTGAGGTAGGTGCCGTTGATGCCGGCGGCGGTGTTGTACTGGCGCAGTTCGTCGGTGCGGCCGAGGGCGTCGGTGACCGTGGTGGTCGGGGTGCCGCCCTTCGGTGGGATGACGGTGGTGAGGTCGCCTTCGTAGCGGGTGGTGGTGCGCCACTTCTCGACGGTGTTGGTGCCGCCATTGTCGGCGCTACCGGCACGGATGATGGTGTCGGTGGGCCGACCGGCGCGGTCGAAGAGGGTGACCGTTTGCGTGGGGACGGACCATTCCGGTTCCCACCACAGGGTTCCTGCCGGGTCGCCGGGCTCGGCGTGTGCGCCGTACGACATGGACAGCAGGCCGTACTCGTCGTACAGGTTGTCGGTAACGACGCGGCCGCCGCCGACCGCGGCCGCCTGGGTCTGGCGCGCTCGCATCATGCCGTCGTAGATGACGTAGGACGTTTGGGTGCCGCCTGCGGCGTTCAGCTGGTCGGTCTTGACGTACGGGTAGTTGCTGCGGGTGGGGCTGTAGACGTAGGTGAACGTCTTCAGCGGCTTCTGAGGGTTGGTGGCGCGGGTCCAGCCGGCGTCCCAGACCTGGCTGGTGCGGCCGAGCGGGTCGTAGGTGACGTCGGCGACGCGGCTGTTGATGTCAATGATCTTGGTTGGGGCGGACCAGGCGGGGTTGATGTCGGTGGTGGTGACCCACTGGTCGGCGGTGGTTCCCCCGGCGATGTTGCCGGTCTCGGTCTTGCGGGTGACCAGGCCGGTGGCCGGGGTGTAGGTGTGGGTGACGGTGTTGCGGCGAGTGTCGGTCTCGACGGTGGGGCGGCCGAACTTGTCGTGGGTGGTCTCGCCGCCGGTCAGCCAGACGGTGCCGCCGGCCGGGGTCCAGGCTTTCATCACGTCGGTACGGGTCAGCTGCCCGCGGACGGGTGCGGTGGTGATGCTGGTAGCGCCGTCGTAGAAGGTGAGGGCGTCGTCGACCATCTGGGCTTCGGTGGTCGGGGTGGTGCCGCAGGCGAGCGCGGTGGTGGTGATCCGGCTGGGCAGGGTGACGATGTTTTTGGCGGTGTTGCGGTTGTAGGTGGTGGTGGTGCATTTCTCGTCGCCGGTGACGGCGACGTTCCCGTTGTCCTGCACCGTGGTGGCCAGGCCGTAGGTCTGGTCGTACTTGGTGGTGGTGCTGGTGGTCCGCCAGCCACGGGCGCCGTTGACGCCGAGAGCGGTGCTCGAGTACACGGTCTCGGTGTTGACGTAGCGGGCGGTGACGGTATCGCCGTTGATGGTGCGTGAAGCGGTGGGGGTGGACAGCCACGGGACGTTGACGGTCTTGCTGACCGGCTTGTCCTCGGCGCCGTTGTAGACGATGTTTTCGCGGACCATGCCGGCGTACTGGTCGTAGTCGTAGACGGTCTCGGTGCCCACGGATGCGGGCACGGTGACGGTTTCGGTGCCGCCGGAGGGGCTGCTCTTGTCGCCGTGCATGCCGCGGAAGAAGATCGTGCGGCTCAGGGTCGGGTTGACGTCGCCGACCCGGGTGAGGACGCTCTTGTAGCCGCGGAACTGGTCCCACGTCTTGTATTTGGCCTTGGACAGGCCGTCGTCGTCAGCGTAGTGCCAGGCCGGGGTGCCTTCATAGGTGTAGTAGGTGTGCTTGGCCGGGGCGTGGTGGCCGTCGGCGAGTTGCACGTCGATCTCGGAGACCTTGGTGACGACGTACTTGTGCCACCACTCGGTGAGATCAGCGCCGGAGGTGGAGTAGGGGTCGGGTCCGATGACCGGGTAGCAGAGCTTGGTGTTGTTGTGTGCCGACGTGGGCAGGTTGTTCTGGCTGCATTCCGGCTGTGAGTAGGTGACGGCGATGCGGGCGCCGGTCTCGGTGTCGATGTTGGCGATGCGGTGCCAGTTGTTGGTGGTGTTCGTGCCGGTGAGGACCCGGTTGGCCATCGACACGGGCTCGAAGGTGACCGGCGGCATGGCGGCGGTGCCGCCGACCAGGCCGGTGTGGGCGACGGAGGCGAGCCACAGGCCGGCGTTGGTGCTGTCACCGGGGCTGGGGAAGCTGTGGGTCAGTACCCACTGGTCGACGTCCTGCCAGGTGGGCGTGGTCTTGGTGGTGTCCCAGATCCGGGTGGCGACCTTGGCCAGACGCTTTGTCGACCAGAAGGTCGGGGAGTAGTCGTTGCAGCTGGTGGCGGTGCTCTTGCATTCCTGGTCCCAGGGGGTGTCGGGCCAGTGTTGTGCGTCGTGGGTGGTGCAGTCGGACAGGCAGCGGTCCGCGGTGGTGAAGTTGACCTGTGCCAGCGGGGTGACCGACCGGTCGGTGCTGCCCCGGTCCCAGGTGCCGTAGTCGATGCGTGACAGATTGCCGCCGCGCACGTACTCGACGAGTTTGGTCGAGGACAGTTCCGCGGCGTAGCGGTTGGTCTCCTTGGCGTACCAGTAGGTGATGGTGTTGCCGTGGGTGTCGATGGCGTAGTCGAGGTTCCACCGCCACGCCTGGTTGCACGCGGACGCGGTGAAGGTCGCGGCCTTGCACGGCTCGCCGGTGTGGTTGCCGTACACGCGGGTGGTCCAGGTGGACCCGGTCTCGGCGGTGTGCCCGGCCGGTTTGTTGAGGCCGAAGAAGTACTGGACGCCGTCGGTGGTGGTGACCTTCCAGTATTCGCCGTCGTTGTCGCCGTTGGTGGCGCCGGTCAGCAGCTCGATCTTCGAGCCGTTCTCCGACCGGCCGTGCCAGCCCTTGCTGGCCTCGTAGACGAGTTCGGTGGAGGTGCCGCCCAGTGACAGGGTGGCGTTGTTGGAGCGCCAGCACTGGTCGAAGGACTGGGTCGGGTTGTTCGGCGAGCCGGACTTGTCGTCGTCGCAGGTGACGTAGCGGCGCTCGACTGAGCCGGGTGAGAAGTCGAAGCCTTCACCGATCCAGGACGGCTGGTTGTTGGTCGCCGCGGACCGGCCGTCAACGCTGGCCGAGGAGTAGGACAGCGACAGGCTCGGCTGCGGGCCGGCGATGCCGTTCGGGGCACGCATCGGGTAGTTCCACGTGAATCCGCCGGTGGAGCCGCCCGCCGACCAGGTAGCCGACGCGGCAAGCGGAGAGGCGGAGAAGTCACCGGCACCGCCCGACGGTGCCGCCGCGAGGGCGACCATCATCGTGCTCGCGCCGGCGGCCGGTGCGGCGGCCGCCTTTGCTGTAGCCGTCTTTGCTGTGGTGACGGGGACATCGGCGGTGACGGTGGTGGTCTTGGCGTCGTTGCTGGAGTCCAGTGGGGTTGCCGCGCACCCTGTCTTGTCCGGTGTCGTCAGGGCGCAGTCGGGCAGGCTCCACAGCCGCAGCCGTGACGCCCAGTCACCGCCGTAGGCGTATTTGAACTTCGAGTAGTCGACGGCCAGCGACGCTGTGCTGGTGTCGCGGGTCGACACCTTGACCACCACACCGGCCTGCCAGCGTTGAGGCAGGGCCGCCCGGTCGACCACCGAGGTGGTCACCACCGGTTCTTCTGCTGCCGAACTGGCGGTCGCGGCAGCGCGTTTCGCCGATTTGGCGGTGGCACGGATCGACGTTCCGGCTGCGGGCCAGACCGGATCGGGCAGATCGACTTGCTTGGCCGGCGGGGTCTTCTTCCAGCCCTTGCCGGCGACTTCGCGGCCGTGTTTGTCGAGCTCCTCGGTCTGGGCCTTCAGCGGCACCGGCTTCGGCTCGGCCGCTACTGCGGGAGGGACGGCCAGAGGTGAGGCCACCAGTACTGCGGCGGCCATGGTGGCGATCGAGATCCGCAGCCGGTTGGCTCGGGACAGGCGACCGATAATGAATATCCGCCGGCCGATGTGGTTCACCGTTGTTCTCCTGGAAGTCACTGTCATACCCCCGTCGAAGCGACGAGCTGGGAGACCTGCGCGTCGGTCATGGCGCCTTGGAACAGGCGAACGTCATCGAGGCCGCCGATCCAGCTGTCGACGTACCGGCTGGTGTTGTTGCTGGCCGTGTACCAGGAGTTCCCGACGATGGTGGGCCCCGTGGCGTTCCAACCGCTGACGGTCTTCTTGTCCTTGAACATGCCGTTGACGAACAGCTTGAACTCCTTGCGGCCGGCGTCGTAGACGACGGTCAGCTGGTGCCAGGAGGTGGCGTAGTCGTCGATGAGGGCTTCCTCGGCGATGACGTGGGTCCAGGTGAAGCCGCTGCTGGTGTCGGTGCTGGGCACCAGGATCTGGAACCGCTGGGCGGTGACCCCGTTGACGGTGGAGTTACGGACACCGAGTGCGAAGGGTGCTTGTTTGGTGCCCTTGGACGCGATCGCGGACATGGTGGTGTTGAAGTTTTTGACGCTGACGCGCACGTTGGCGGTGAAGGACTGGTCGGTGTAGAGCACCGGGCCGTCCGCCCACTGCGGATTCGCGGGGTCTCCGCTCCTGTTGTTCTGCGACTGGCCGTACTCGTGAGTGACCAACGTGGGGTTGGTGGGATGCGTGGTGTCGAATGCGCCGAACTGGTCGCCGGTATCGCTGGTGCCCATGGTGACGCCGGTGGTCAGCGCCAGGCGGTTGCCGAACTGGCTACCGTCGGGCGCCTCGCAGAATCCTGTGCTTGCGTCCTCGCAATCCATGGCGCTGTTGAAGTCCCAGCGGCTCACCTCGACAGGTGCGAGCATGCCGCGTTCGCCTTCGATGGCCGTCTGGGGGTCGGTGTCGTCGCCGGTAAGGTCTTCCTGGACCAGCACGCGGTCGAAGACCTGGACGTCGGCGACGCTGCCGTACAGGGCGTCAGTGACGGCGGTGGCTGACGACTTGCGGTTGCCGATCCGCAGCCGTCCAGTGCTCGGCAGCCCGGCCGGCGCGGCGATATCCGGCCTCGTCACGGTGTTGACCGTGTATTGCTGCGGGACGCCGTCGATCCAGAGGCGCATCTTCTTCTCGGGCGCGTCGTAGGTGGCGGCGAGGTGGGTCCAGCGGTTTGCGCTGGCGGCGCTGTTGGCGCAGGCCATGGTGCCGGCTGACGCTGCGGTGTCGGTATTGCTCATGTGGAAGCAGAAGGCTCTGTCAGGGGTGCCGTCGCCGTTGCGGTCGTCGATACGCAGCTGGAGCTGGAAGGTGGCGGTGTTGGTTCCGTCCTGGGACACGAAGCTTTGGGCGGTGTTGAGATTGTCCGGGCGTACCCAGGCGGCGACGCCGTAGCTCTTGGTGGTGTCGACAACAGTGGTAGCGGTCGTCAGGCTGCTCGAGCCGGTGAAGGTGGCGTTCTTGGCGCCGATGAGGTGCTGCTTGTTGGTCCAGGTGACACCCGCGGCGGTGAGGGGCCCGCCGGCTGAGTCGGCGGCCTGGGCATCGAGCAACGCGTCGGCCGCTGGTACTCCTGGCATTTCTTCCAGGCCCCACCGTGCGACTGCAGACGCGGCTTTCTCAACCACGAACGGAATGCCACCGTCGCCGACGTTGCCGGTGGTGTCGATGGCTTTGGCGTAGAGGAAGTTCTGCCCGTACTTAGGTGCCGATAGCTTCACCTTGGCGGTCTTGTAGGTGGTGCCGTCGATCACCTCGGTGGTCGTCGTGGTCACCTCGTTGACTGCGGCTTCGGTCCAGCCGTACCGGAACTTCGCCAGATCTGCGGCTGCTGACCGCAGCCGGAACTCACCTTCCTTACCGGGCCCCGGCGGGGTCACCAGCACGTCGGCCTTGATGTCCGGGTCGTTCAGGTCGACCTTGAAGGTGCACCAGTCCGACCAGGGGCTAACCTGGTTGTACGGGGCGGGATCGGCGCCCTGGACCTTGTATCGGTAGGTTCCGCCGTTTACTGCGCCGGTGATGCCGGATCGCACAGCGTTCCCACCGGACCTGATCGAGCTGGCGGTGGGTGCCGGTGTGATGGCCGTCCAGGTGCTGCTGTTGAGGCGTTCCCAGGCCCAGGTCGCCTTGATGTCCTGGTCGGTGTCGGCGTCCGGCATCGTGGCCTGGAACGTCAGCGAGGTGGTGCCGATGTTGACAGTGCCGGTGCCGCATTTGGCGCCGTTGACCCACATGGCGGTCGGCTTGCCGGGGACCGCGTCGACGTCGGCGGTCAGCCAAACCTTGTCCGGGTAGAACTTCTTCCACCGGTCCTGTGTGGTCTCGTACTGGCCGGAGGCGTTTCCGGCGCTGAGGGCGACCGTGAAGCTGCTGGATGCCCGGCTGGTCACTGCCTGGAGGGCGCTGCTGATCGAAAAATCGGTGTCGCGGTTCTTCGGGAAGTTCACGATCATGTCCGGCTGCGGCGAGTCCGCACACCCAGCGCCCTCGTTGGCGTTCGAGACGTTCGAGGTCAGGTGCTTGAGATACCACGTCGCTGACGAGTTCCACGTCATACGGGGTGAACTGCTGATCGGGTTGGTGCTGTACAGGTGCGTGGAGGTGGCGTCGCACGACCACGAGTGGTCGAGTTCGGTGTGCACGTGCGCCCGGTAGATGTACTTGTTGGCGATCGCGGAGATCGGAAACTGGAAGTACGAGCGGTACACCGTGCCGCTGTTGGGATCCCTGCCTACGCGGGCACGGGTCGTGTCGTTGTTGGTGCTGTTGTTGTTGGTGGAGTAGGCCCACTTGTTCTTGTTGGCGGCCCAGTGCGGATCGATGTACAGCGGGAACGTCGCTGCCTTCACCAGGGCGGAGTCCGGCTTCAAGACCAGGTCACCGGTACCGTTGACCGAGGAGGCCACCTCCGACACCATGGCGGCGTCAGACGGCCCCACTGCGGTGGACTTGTCCTCACTCATACCGCCACCACCGGTGCTGCTCAGCGTCCTGGCCGAAGCTGACGCCGCCGGGGCTGTCCTGGAGTCCCACATGGTCGGCACCTCGGCTGATGCCACGACGACGTTGCCCGCTACCGCTTGCAAGGACCCGTCACGGGTTTGCCGCATCTGTGCCTGGCCGCCGAGGTCGAAGGTGATGGCACTCAGCTTCGGGTCGGCAGCGGCGGCGGCGGTGTTCACCTTGAGGACATGCGAGAACCCCTCAGGAGTGGCGCGGACGACCAAGTCGACATCGGGTAGCACCTCGGCGTAGGTGGCGGTGTCGCCGCCGACGGTCGGCTTCGGCAACACTCCCAATGGCCAGGAGACCGTAAAGGTGCGGCCCAGCTTGACCGTGGTAGCCAAGGGCCCCGAACCACCGGCGGAGAAACGTACATCCGCAGCAGATGCCTTCGGCCGCAGCGTGCCGTCGGCAGCGCTGACCAGCGAGGTGTCGATATCAGCCCAGGAGCCGTTGGCGCGGCGAATACGCTGCTGCACAACGGCCGATTCGAAGGTGAAGCGCCCTGTCGGCTCGGCGAACAACTGCGAGAACTCGGTCCGGCTCGACAGCACCTCGACACGTTCGCCACTGGCGATAGCAAGCTGCTTGGCACTGAACTCATTGACAGCGACCCGCAACCCTGGCATCGCGGTCGGAAGCGTCGCTTCAGCGCGCCCCGGGATCATCCCCATCGGAATCCCGATGATCGCAGCAAGCAAGGCGGCCATGAGTGGCCGATTTTGGGCAGTCTTCTCCCGGAAAACGGTGTTCAACACCGAGCTCCCCCGTTCTCGTTCGAGTAACGGCGCGAACACTAAGGCGCTGTGGATTCTTTGTGAATTGCCCATGCAGCGCCTGTACAGCGACCGGACGCCTCAAAAAGGGACGGCAGGCTCATTCGGTTCGCTAGGTGACATGCGCGGATCATCAATGTGAGCGGGTTCACAATTAAATGGTGCAAGTTCCACGTTAACGCCCAGTCTTTGCCAACGAGCGGCCAGTGGTCGAGTACCCGAAATGTCGGTCCCGGCTCCCCCAAAAAGACAAATGCACAGCTTCAGTCGGAGCAAAACTGCTGGCAGTCGTGAGCCACGAGGTCACCATTCCAACGGGGGCCGGGCGCGCATTATTCGAATCCTTGAGCCCGTGACGCCCTGCCGACCTGCGGCGCGGGGACGCGAGTCCGAAATCCAAACAGGAGCAACGGGGGTGCGTCTTGCGCTGATCGGTATCCATTGACTTATGCTGCCGAACCAGCAGATCTTGAGAGTCGGGAGACATGGGACTCAGACACACCGCAGCACGGGTCAGTAGCGCCGCCATCGCCGCCTTGGTGACGACCGCCGGCGTGGGCGCACATGCCGCCCAGGCGTCGGCAGACACAACCGCCCCCACCATCACCGACACCGGCATCGCAGCCGGATCCGTGATCAATGGAACCGTCACCGTGCACCCGGTGGTCTCGGACGACGTCGCGGTGACCAAGGTCGAACTGAGGCATTTCCACCTGACGGCCGCGACCTCCACGAAGGCACCGTTCACGCTGTCCTGGGACTCCCGCCGCTACTCCGACGTCAACGTGCAGCTGGCGCTGGTCGTCTACGACGCCGCCGGCAACTCGTCAATGTCCGAGGTCGTGACCGTACGGGCCGACAACCACGCGCCGTTCGTCATCTTCCCCTGGGGATCCACCTACAGCCTCAAGCAGACACCGGATATCAGCTTCACCGGCGTGGCGCCCATCGACTTCACCAAGCGGGGCGTGGCCGAGGACACCGCTGGTATCGAGTTGACCATTGGCACGAAGGTCATCGGAAGAATCACCGAGGCACCGTGGACGATCCACTGGGACACCAGCGGCTACAACAGCAAGACGAGGCTAACCGTCCGTAGCTGGGACAAGCTCGGCAACACCCACACCACCGACAGCGATGTCTGGGCTGACCACACCGGCCCGACCATCACACCATCGTTCCACTGGAAACCCGGTCTCATCACCGGCGGCAGCGAAGTGTGGGCCACCGTCTCCGACGGAGCCGACGTCCGGAGGGTCGAACTACTCGTCAACGGCACCGCCGTATCCGCCGACGCGGGAACCGGCGGCGGACCCGTCAAGTTCACCTGGCCGAAGGGAATGCCCAACGGCCCGGCCACCATGACGATCCGCGCCGAAGACATGATCGGCAACGTCAGCGAACACACCCAGACCGTCACCGTCGACAACGACCAGCCCGTCGCCACCGTCAGCCCTGCCGCCGGAGCGTTCCTCCGCGGCACCGCCTCTCCGGTCGCCATCACCGGCTACCAGGACCCGAGCGGCCTCGCCTACTTCATCGCCGGCGTCGGTCAGGTTCAATCCTCCACGAACAAGGCGCCCTGGCGGGTCGGCGTCAACACCACCTGGGTGCGCGACGGCCGGCACACCCTGACTTGGCAGATCGGCGACAACGCCGGCAACCAGACCACCGGCAGCCGGATCGTCACCGTCGACAACACCGCACCAGCGGTCACCATCAGCAAGGCCCCACGCAACAACAGCGTGCTGCGCAACAGCACCCGGATCAGCGTCACCGCCCGCGACACCTACGGCATCGCCAAGGTGCAGCTCCTGGTCAACGGCAAGGTCGTCGCCACCGACACCACCGCCGCCTACGGCTTCACCATCAACCCGAAGAAGTACGGCAAGAAGTTCACCGTCCGCATCCGCGCCTACGACAAGGCCGGCAACGTCCGGTACACGGCCAAACGCACCTACCGTCGCTGACGCGGAACCCTCTCTTCGGAAATCTCCGACAGCCGCGTGACAAGGCCAGCACGGCATTGCCCTCTGCTGGCCTGCTAGTCGCGCGGGCTCGGCGTCGGCTCGTAAGGTCAGGAGACTTGCGGGTACCCCTGGATGTCGCGGCTTTCCTGCGGCTCACCGGAGTCTGCCTGCGCATCAAGCATGTCTCGCCGCAACGCTTCACGGGCGGCGGCAAGCCACGGCCAGTTCCAGCCTGCTGCAAGGTCCGCGCCCGCTCGGGGGACTGTAAGAACAACGGTGTAACTCCTGATCAAGGAGACGCACCTGATGACTGTCATGACGGACACCGTGGATACTTCCGCGGTGGCGAAGAA
>NZ_JBFAAI010000059.1:0-12062 GCF_040639655.1 Actinoplanes sp. NPDC023801
CACCTGGCCAGCACCAACCGGCACCTCCTCAGCCGGGACCAGCCGCAGACAATCCAGCGACGCACCACCCACCACATCCAGATGCCAGGCAGCCGTATCCGGCACCACCAGCGACGACGACGGCAACGCCCGCACCAACCGCGGCACCCACAACCCATCACCACGAACCGCCACCTGCGGCTCATCCAAAACCGCCAGACCACGCAGAACGTCCTCGGCCACCACACCGTCCACATCGGCCAGCACGATTCGACCCGGATTCTCCGACTGCGCCGACCGCAACAAACCCCACACCCCCGAGGCCTGCGGATCCACCAGCACACCACCCACAGCGACAGCACCACTCACCGCCACCACCAGCACACCCTCAACACCCGAAGCCAGCCAACCCTGCACCCGCTCCAGCACCACCACCACATCCGGCGAACCAACCCGCCACACCTCCACCCCAACATCCGAAGAAACCGGCGACGCACCCCGCACCAACGACCACTCCACCCGCAACAACGCGTCGCGGGTGGCGGTGTTCGCGGTGGGTGTGCCGTCCCAGGCGCGAAGGACGAGACGTTCGATCGAGGCCACCGGTACGCCGGTCGCGTCGGCCAGCCGCACGCTGACCCCGCCGCCGTCGGCGCGGGACAGGCGTACCCGCAGCATCGACGCACCCCGGGCGTGGAGCGTGACGCCGGACCAGGAGAACGGCAGCATCGGGCCGGATCCGGTGCCGGCGAGGTCACCGAGGCCGATGCCGTGCAGCGCCGCGTCGAGCAGCGCCGGGTGGACACCGTAGGCGTCGGGCTGCTCCGACTCGGGGAGTTCGACGTCGGCGTAGATGTCGTCACCGACCCGCCAGGCGCGGCGCAGACCCTGGAACGCCGGGCCGTATCCGTATCCGGCTTCCGCTCCGGCCTCGTAGAAGCCGGTCACGTCGACGGCGATCGCCTCCGCGGGCGGCCAGGTGTCCGGCTCGTCGCCGTGCACCGGAGGGGCGGCGCCGATCACGCCGGACGCGTGGCAGATCCAGTCGTCTCCGGCGTCGAGTGGATTCTCGCCGCCGGTCCGGGAGAACACCCGGATCGTACGGTCGCCGCCGTCCTCCGCCGCGCCGACCCGGATCTGCACGGACACCCCGGCGTCGGCGGTCAGTACGAGGGGTGTCTGCAGTGACAGGTCGCGTACGGCCGCGGCACCGACGGCGAGGCACGCCTGCCAGGCCAGTTCGACGAAGGCGGTGCCGGGTACGACGACCTGGCCGGCGACCGCGTGATCGGCGAACCACGGCACGGATCCGAGTGACCACCGGCCGGACAGGACGATGCCGTCTCCGTCGGCGAGTGCGACGCCGGCGCCGAGCAGCGGGTGCCGTACCTCGGAGAGCCCGATGGCGGCCGCGTCGCCGCTGCGTACGGTGACGGCCGGCCAGAACCGCTGCCGCTGGAACGCGTACGTGGGCAGTTCGCTGACCGGTCCGTCACCGAGCACCACCGACCAGTCGACATGCCCGCCCCGCGCCCACAACTCACCGGCCGACCGCAGGAACTGCACCCAGCCGCCCTGATCCCGCCGCAACGATCCGACCGCGACACCACCGCGTTCGCCGACACCGGCGGTCAGGACCGGATGCGGGCTCACCTCGACGAACAGCCGATGACCGGCAGCGATCAGACCACCGACCACCTCATCGAAACGCACCGGCCGCCGCAAATTCTCGAACCAGTACCCGGCACCCAGCTCCACCGGATCAATGCGCCCACCGGTCACCGTCGAATAGAACGGCACCTCACCAGCCAGCGGCGTCAAACCGTCGAACGCGGCCAGGAGCTCGTCACGCACCACATCGACATGAGCGCAATGCGACGCGTAGTCGACCGGCACCCGCCGGCACCACACACCCCGCTCCGCACACCGGGCCTGGACCGCCTCGATTCCCGCGACGTCGCCGGAGAGCACCACGGACGCCGGACCGTTGACCGCAGCCACCGACACCCCGCCGACACCCTCGATCAACGCCGCCGCCGACTCCTCATCGACAGCCACCGCCAACATGCCACCCGTACCCGCGATCGCCCGCAACGCCCGCGACCGCACCGCCACCACCCGAGCACCGTCGGACAACGACAACACCCCGGCAACCACCGCCGCCGCGATCTCACCCTGCGAATGCCCCACCACACCGGCGACATCCACACCCAGCGCCCGCCACTGCTCAGCCAGCGACACCATCACCGCCCACAGCACCGGCTGGACGACGTCGACGCGCTGCAGCAGCGTGTCGTCGTCGCTGCGCAGCACGTCGAGCAGTGACCAGTCCACGTGCTCGTCGAGCGCCGCCGCGCATTCGGCGATCCGGGCGGCGAACACCGGCGACTCCGCCAGCAGATCCACCGCCATCCCCAGCCACTGACTTCCCTGACCGGGGAAGACCAGCACCACACCACCATCGACGTCACCTACCGGCTCACCCGGCTGCAGGGAGGTGAGGCCGGCGATCAGTTCGTCCGCGGTCCCGCCGACGACAACGGCGCGGTGGGCGAGGGCTGCCCGGGACGCGGTCAGCGCCCGGGCGATCGCGGCGGGCTCCAGTTCGGGCCGGCCGGTCGCGAACGCTGCGAGTCTCTGTGCCTGTCCGGCGAGGGCCGTCCCGGACCGGGCGGACAGGATCCACGGCACCACGGGCGCGGTGACCGTCTCGACGGGTTCCGCGGGCGTGGCGGCGGGTGCCTCCTCGATGATGACGTGGGCGTTGGTGCCGCTCATACCGAACGAGGACACGCCGGCCCGGCGGGCGCGTTCGCCCCGGGTCCAGTCGCGGGCCTCGGTCAGCAGACTCACCGACCCGGCGGACCAGTCGACGTGCGAGGACGGTGCGTCGACGTGCAGGGTGGCCGGCAGTAGGCCGTACCGCATCGCCATCACCATCTTGATGACTCCCGCGACGCCGGACGCGGCCTGCGTGTGGCCGATGTTCGACTTCACCGACCCCAGCCACAACGGCTCGTCCCGGTCCTGGCCATAGGTCGCCAGCAACGCCTGCGCCTCGATCGGGTCACCCAGCCGGGTACCCGTACCGTGCGCCTCCACCGCATCCACATCGGACGCTCGCAGCCCCGCGCTCGCCAGCGCCTGCCGGATCACCCGCTGCTGCGACGGACCGTTCGGCGCGGTCAGACCGTTCGACGCACCGTCCTGGTTGATCGCACTGCTCCGCAGGACGGCCAGTACCTCGTGGCCGTTGCGTTCGGCGTCGGACAGCCGTTCCAGCAGGAGCAGGCCGACGCCCTCACCCCAGCCGGTGCCGTCGGCCGCGTCGGCGAACGCCTTGCAGCGGCCGTCCACGGCCAGGCCGCGCTGGCGGGAGAACTCGGTGAAGATGCCCGGCGTCGACATCAGCGCGACACCGCCGGTGAGTGCGAGCGTGCACTCACCCGCTCGCAGTGCCTGTGCCGCGAGGTGGATCGCGACCAGTGACGACGAGCAGGCGGTGTCGACCGTGACGGCCGGGCCCTCGAGGCCGAAGGCGTACGCGATCCGGCCCGAGACGACGCTCGCCGCGCTTCCGGTGGCGACGTAACCTTCGGCGTCACCGTCGCCGGCCATGAGCAGGGCCAGGTAGTCCTGGCTGTTCGAGCCGATGAACACGCCGGTACGGCTGCCGTTGAGCGAAGTCGGGTCGATGCGGGCCCGCTCGAACGCCTCCCAGCTGGTTTCGAGCAGGAGCCGCTGCTGCGGGTCCATCGCCAGGGCCTCGCGCGGTGAGATGCCGAACATGCCGGCGTCGAAGTCCGCGATGTCGCTGATGAAGCCGCCGTGGCGGGTGTAGGACGTGCCGCTGTGCTCGGGGTCCGGGTGGTAGAGCCCGGCGAGGTCCCAGCCGCGGTCGGACGGGAACGTCGACACCGCGTCGCCGCCGTCCGCGACCAGCCGCCAAAGGTCTTCCGGACTTCGTACGTCACCGGCGTACCGGCAGCTGATGGCGACGATGGCGATCGGGTCGCCGGTACCGGCCGGCTGCTCGGCGGCGGTCCGGACCGGGTCGTCGCCGGTGCCGAGGATCGTCGCGGCCAGATGGGCGGCCAGCGCCGCCGGGCTCGGGTAGTCGTAGACGAGACTCGCCGGCAGCCTCAGCCCGGTGACCGTGTTCAGCCGGTCGCGCAGCTCGACGGCGGTGAGCGAGTCGAATCCGAGTGCCTTGAACGGACGCTGGGGTTCGACCGATTCGATACCGGCGTAGCCGAGGACCGTGGCGACCTCGGTACGGACGAGAGTGAGCGTCAGCCGGAGCCGTTCGGTCTCGCCGGCCGCACGCAACCGGGCCCGGAGGGCGTCGTCGCCGGCTCCCGGGGCGGGCGTGCTTTCGGCGGGTGTCCGCAGGACGGTGAAGAGCCGCGACGGGCGGCTCGACGTGAACGCGGGCTCGAACCGGTTCCAGTCGACGTCGGCGACCACGACGGAAGTCTCACCGTGGTCGACGGCGCGGGCCAGCGCGGCGATCGCCCGGGCCGGGTCGAGGGGGTTGAGGCCGCGGCGGCGCAGGTACGTCTCGGCGTCCCCGGCGGCGAGCATCCCGTCACCGGCCCACGGTCCCCAGGCGACCGATGTGGCCGGACGGCCCCGGTGGCGGCGGTCGGCGGCGAGTGCGTCGAGGTAGGCGTTGGCGGCACTGTAGGCGGCCTGCCCACCGCTGCCCCAGGTGCCGGCGATGCTCGAGTACATGACGAAGACGTCGAGGTCGGCGCCGGCGAGCAGCCGGTCGAGGTTGGCCGCGCCGTCGACCTTGGCGCGCAGGACCGCGGCGTACGACTCCGGGGTGAGGTCGTCGAGGGCGGTCGCGTCGATCGCGCCGGCGGTGTGGATCACGCCGGTGATCGGCAGGTCGCCGGGAACCTCCGCGATGGTTGCGGCGAGTGCTTCGGCGTCCGCGACGTCGCAGGCGACGATCGAGACCCGGCTGCCGTACGCGGTGAGCGCGTTCACCAGCTCGTCGTTGCCGGGGGCGTCCGCCCCGCGCCGGGACAGCAGCATGATGTGCGGGGTCCCCCGCTCGGCCAGCCACCGTGCCGCGTGACCGCCGAGGGCGCCGGTACCGCCGGTGACCAGGACGGTGCCGCACGGCTGCCACGGCCCGTGGCCGGCGGCCGCCGGGGACTCGGCGGCCGGGACCAGCCGACGGCCCAGGGTGGTGCCGGCCCGCACGGCGACCTGGTCCTCGAACGCGCCGGCGCCGACCGGCTGGGACAGGATCCGCGCGAGCTGACCGGCCGTGATGTCGTCCGCGACGGTGTCCAGATCGGCCAGCCCGCCCCACACTGCCGGGGCCTCCAGCGCGGCGACCCGGCCGAGGCCCCACAGCTGCGCGGCGGTGGCGTCGGTGACGGCGTCGCCGGGTCCGGTCGTGACGGCGCCGCGGGTCAGGCACCACAGCGGCCCGGTGCCGGCGTCCCGGGCGGCGCCGAGCAGCGCGATCACGGAGGGCGCTCCGGTGCCCGCGGCAACGATGCCGGTGACGCCGTCGAACGCCCGCAACCGTGCGGTGAGGTCGGTACGGTCGGGTTCGGCGCCGATGACGAACTCGGCCACGGTGGCGCCGGCGAGCCGGAGTGCGGCAGCGACATCCTCGGCCGCGCCGCCGGTCTCGGTGGCGAGCAGCCATGTGCCGTCGAGCCGGCCGGTGCCGGTCTCGACCGGTTCCCAGGTGACGGTGTAGCGCGGGGCCTCCGCCGGGGCGGCGGGACGGCCGGCGGTCGTACCGAGCCAGTAGTGTTCGCGCTGGAACGGGTAGGTCGGCAGGCCGACCGGGGTGCCGCCCCAGCCGGCGTACATCGCCCGCCAGTCCACCTGCGTGCCGTGGGCGTGCAGCAGGCCGACGGCACCGAGCAGTGTCCGCACCTCGTCGTGGTCGCGGCGTCCGGCCGGGGCGACCACGGTCTCGGCACCGTCGAGGCAGAGCCGGGTCATCGTGGTCAGTACCGCGTCCGGGCCGGCCTCGAGGAACCGGGTGGTGCCCTGGGCGTGCAGCCAGGCGATGCCGTCGGCGAACCGCACCGCCTCCCGCACGTGCCGTACCCAGTAACCGGCGCTGAACGCGTCGACGGGCGCACCGGTGAGGTTCGAGACGATCGGGATACGCGGCGAGCCGTACGAGATGCCGGCCGCCACCGTCGCGAACTGCGCCAGCATCGGCTCCATCAGCGACGAGTGGAACGCGTGCGACACCGTCAGCCGGGTCGTCTTCGCGAACCGCGGTGCCAGTGCGTCGATCGCCGCGGCGTCGCCGGAGACGACCACCGCGTTGGGGCCGTTGACCGCGGCGATGTCCAGCCCGCCGGTCAGTTCGGCCCGGACCTCGGCCTCGGTCGCCCGGACGGCGAGCATCGCGCCGCCCGCCGGGAGCGCCTGCATCAACCGGCCGCGGGCGGCGACCAGCGTCACCGCGTCGTCCAGGCTCAGCACGTCGGCGACGTGGGCCGCGACGATCTCACCGATCGAGTGGCCGAGCAGGAAGTCGGGGCTGATCCCCCAGCTCTCCAGGAGCCGGTAGAGCGCGACCTCGTAGGCGAACAGGCCGGCCTGCGTGTATACGGTCTGGTTCAGGGCGTCGCCGTCCTCGTCGACGACGTCGGCGAGCGGGCGTTCCAGCTGTCCGGCGAAACGCTCGCACACCGCGGCGTACGCGTCGGCGAAGACCGGGAACGCCTCGGCGAGCGCGCTGCCCATCCGGGCGCGCTGGGCTCCCTGCCCAGTGAACAGGATCGCGGTACGGCCGGACAGCACGCTGCCCCGCAGGAGAGCGGGGTCCGGCCGGCCGTCGGTGAGCGCGTCGAGCCCGGCCACGGCCGCGGCGTGGTCGCCGGCCAGTACGACGGCGCGGTGTTCCAGGGCGGCGCGGGTGGTGGCCGCGGACAGGCCGAGCGACACCAGGTCGGTGACCGGTTCGGCGGTGACCCGGTCACGCATCCGCCCGGCCAGGGCACGCAGGGCGGCCGCGGAGCCGGCGGACAGCGGGATCGGCACGACCCGAGGTGCCGTGACCGTCTCGGCGACGGTCCGCTCGACCGGCGGTGCCTCCTCGATGATGGTGTGCGCGTTCGTGCCGCTGATCCCGAACGACGACACCGCGGCCCGGCGCGGCTGCCCGGTGACCGGCCACGGCCGGGACTCGTTGAGCAGTTCGACACCGCCGGGTGCCCAGCCGATGTTCGGGTCCGGGACCTCGGCGTGCAGGGTGCGGGGCAGTTCGCCGTGGCGGATCGCCATCACCATCTTGATGATGCCGGCGATACCCGAGGCGGCCTGGGTGTGCCCGATGTTGGACTTCAGCGATCCGAGCCACAGCGACCGCCCGGTGGTCCGGTCCCGGCCGTACGTCTGGTGCAGCGCGTACGCCTCGATCGGGTCACCCAGCGTGGTGCCGGTGCCGTGTCCCTCGACGGCGTCGATGTCGTCCGGCACCAGACGGGCGCCGGCAAGCGCCTGCCGGATCACCCGTTCCTGCGCGGGCCCGTTCGGGGCGGTCAGGCCGTTGGACGCGCCGTCCTGGTTGACCCCGCTGCCACGGATGACCGCGAGCACGTCGTGGCCGAGCCGGCGGGCCTCGCTCAGCCGTTCGACGACGAGCACCGCGGCACCTTCGGACCAGCCGGTGCCGTCGGCGTCGGAGGCGTACGACTTGCAGCGGCCGTCGCCGGCCAGGCCGCCCTGCCGGGCGAACTCGGCGAACACGGCGGGGCCGGGGATGACGGTGACGCCGCCGACGATGGCGAGCGTGCACTCGCCCTGGCGCAGCGCCTGCGCGGCCAGGTGCAGCGCGACCAGTGACGAGGAGCAGGCCGTGTCGATGGTGACGGCGGGGCCTTCGAGTCCGAGTGTGTAGGCGATCCGGCCGGAGATCACGCTGTTGGCGGTGCCGGTGAGCAGATGGCCTTCGGTCTCCTTGGCGGCGACTCCGGCGCCGTACCAGGAGGAGGACGCGCCGACGAACACGCCGGTGCGGCTGCCGCGCAGGGCCAGCGGATCGATGCCGGCGCGTTCCACGGTCTCCCACGCCGATTCCAGGATCAGCCGCTGCTGCGGGTCCATGGCGAGGGCTTCCCGGGGGCTGATGCCGAACAGGCCCGCGTCGAAGGCGTCGGCGTCGTGGACGAAGCCGCCCTGACGCGCGTACGCCGGGGCCTCCGGGTCGTCCGGGAGATCGTCCCACCCCCGGTTGACCGGGAAGCCGCCGATCGCGTCGCGGCCCTCGGCGACGAGCCGCCACAGCTGGTCGGGATCGGTGACCCCGCCGGGCAGCCGGCAACCCATCCCGACGATCGCGATCGGTTCCCGGGCGGCGCTCACCAGCTCCCGGTTCTGCTGACGCAGACGCTCGATCTCCTTCAACGAAGCGCGCAGCGCTTCGACCGTCTTCTCCGCGCGGTCGCTCATCAGGATCCCCCACCGTGGAACGTCGTCAGCAACATCAGTCGTTGTCGTTCTCGAGCGCGATCTGGATCAATGCGTCGACGTCGAGGTCGTCGATCTCCTCGGCCGCCGGTCCGTTACCGGCCGGTTCGTCGTCGGTGGCCAGTCCCGCGACGCGCAGCAGCACGTCCAGGACGCCGGCGTCCCGGAGCCGGGCCAGCGGCACGGTCGCCAGCGCGGCCCGCAGCGCTGTCTCCTGGTGGTCGGGGCCGGAGCCGCCGTCCATTCCGGCGCACAGTTCCCGTTCCAGCAGGGCCGCGGCCGCCGCCGGCGTCGGGTGGTCGAACACGAGCGAGATCGGCAGGGCCAGTGCCGTCGCCGCGTTCAGCCGGTTGCGCAGCTCGACCGCGGTCAGCGAGTCGAAGCCGAGTTCCTTGAAGCTGCGGTTCTCCTCGACCCCGGTGCCGCCGGAGTAGCCGAGGGTGTCCGCGGCGGTGCGGCAGACCAGGTCGGCCAGCACCCGGTACCGGTCGGCGGCCGGGATCTCGGCGAGTCGTGCGTGCAGCCGCCCGGCCTCGCCGTCGTCCGGGGCGGTCCCGGCCGTACCACCCGCCGGCACGACGTCCTCGGCCCGCGGTGCCACCGCCCGCATCAACGGACTGGGCCGCATGGCGGTGAAGCTGGTCAAGAACGCCGTCCAGTCCACGTCGGCGACCGTCACGCACGTCTCGTCGTGGTCGACGGCCTGGCCCAGCGCCGTCAGTGCCGCACGTGCCTCCATCGGCCGCAGCCCGCGCCGGCGCAGGTACGCCGAGGCCTCCTCGGTCGCCGCCATCCCGGTGCCGGCCCACGGGCCCCACGCGACCGCGAGTGCGGTCTCGCCCCGGACGCGACGCTGCTCGGCGAGCGCGTCGAGCGCCGCGTTGGCGGCACTGTATGCCGCCTGATGGCCGCTGCCCCAGACTCCGGCGATCGACGAGAACAGCACGAACGCGTCGAGCGGCACGCCGGCGAGCAGCTCGTCGAGGTGTACGGCTCCGTCGACCTTGGCCCGCAGGACGCTCGCCACATGGTCCGGAGTGGCGGTGTCCAGCGCGTGCCCGGTGTCGACTCCGGCGGTGTGCACCACCCCGGTGATCGGCCGGTCCGCGGGAACGGCCGCGAGCACCTCGGCGAGCGCGGCGCGGTCGGCGACGTCGCAGGCGGCGACGGTCACGGCGGTCCCGGCCGCGGTGAGGGCGGCGCCCAGCTCGGCAACGCCGGGCGCCTCCTCACCGCGGCGGCTGAGCAGGAGCAGATGTTCGGCTCCCCGCTCGGCGAGCCACCGGGCGACCTCGGCGCCCAGGGCTCCGGTTCCACCGGTGACGACCACGGTGCCGGTCGGCCGCCAGGGCGAGCGGCCGGCCGGTTGCGGCGCGACGGCTCGCACGAGCCGGCGGGCCACCGCACCACTGTCGCGGAGGGCGACCTGGTCCTCGTCGCCGCCGAGCACCCGGCCGAGGCCGGCCCGGGAACGGACGGTCCAGCGGGCCGGACCGTCGATCAGTCCGCCCCAGGTGTTCGGCCAGTCCAGTGCTGCGGCCCGGCCGAAGCCCCAGATCTCAGCGTGTCCCACGTCGACGGCGGTGTCGGCGCCGGTCTGCACGGCGTTCCGGGTGAGGCACCACAGTCGTACGCCGATGCCGGAGTCGTCCAGTGCCTGGACCACCGTGAGCACACGTTCGGCCGCGTCGCCGATCCCGGCGGGCGGTACCCACAGCAGCCCGGCCGGTGTGACGCCCTGCGCCGCGGCGCGGATCGCGACGGCCAGGCCGGCCCGGTCGGGCACGTCCCGGACGGTGACGACCTCGCTCTCCAGCGCACCGATGTGCTCCGGTGCGCCGATGACCAGCCACGGTCCGGTCGCCGGAGGGGTTCCCGGACCGTCGAGCGGTTCCCAGCGCACGGCGTAGCGCATGCCGAGGACGGCTACCTGTTCCTGCTGCCGCCGGTGCCATGCCGACAGGGCGGGCAGCACGCTGCCGAGCGCCTCCCGGGACACCGGGCCCGCGGCGAACTCCAGGTCCGACGCGATCGTGTCCAGGTCTCCCCCAGCCACCGCCGACCAGAAGTGCTGCTCCGCGGCGTTGCCCGGGACCGGTCCCGCGTCCGTGCCGGCGGCCGGGTCACCGAGCCAGTACCGCTCCCGCTGGAAGGCGTACGTCGGCAGGTCGACCGGTCGCGTGGCGGCTCTGTCGTACCAGGTGTCCCAGCGGACCGCCGCTCCCTCGGTGTACAGCCGGGCGACAGCGTCGGCCAGGGTGCCGGCGTCGTCGCGCTGCCGGCGCTGGCAGGCCACCGTGACGGGTTCGAGTTCACCGCCGGCTGCCGGCCGCAGGCTCGCGGCGGCCATCGCGGTGAGCACTCCGTCGGGGCCGAGCTCGACGAACGCCGAGACGCCGTGGTCCTGCAGCCAGGTGACACCGTCGGCGAACCGGACCGTCTCCCGCGCGTGCCGCACCCAGTAGCCGGCCGTGTACTCGGTGGCCGGTTCGCCGGTCAGACCGGACATCACCGGGACGACCGGTCGCCGGTACGTCAGTGTGCCCGCGACGGCGGCGAACTCGGCGAGCATCGGTTCCATGAGCGACGAGTGGAACGCGTGCGACACGGTCAGCCGGGTCGTCTTGGCGAATCGCGAGGTCAGAGTGTCCATCGTCCGCACCGGACCGGAGAGCACGACCGCCGCCGGCCCGTTGACGGCCGCGATGTCCACGTCGAGCCCGGCGATCACTTCACGGACCTCGTTCTCCGGGGCCTGCACCGCGAGCATCGCCCCGCCCCCGGGCAGGGCCTGCATCAGCCGGCCGCGGGCCGCCACCAGGGTGACCGCGTCGTCGAGATCCAGGACACCGGCGGCGTGCACGGCGGCGATCTCGCCGATCGAATGGCCGAGCAGGTGGTCCGGTTCGACACCCCACGAGGTCAGCAGCCGGTAGAGGGCCACCTCGAAGGCGAACAGGCCCGCCTGGGTGTAGCCGGTCTCGTGGATCCGGTCGTCGCCGATCGCTTCACGCAGCGGTACGCCGAGGGCGGCGAAGCGTTCGCAGATCTCGTGGAAGGTGGCGGCGAAGAGCGGGAACCGCTCGGCGAGCGCGGCGCCCATGCCGGGTCGTTGCGCGCCCTGACCGGTGAACAGGAAGGCCGTCCGGCGGTCCCGTGCCGTGCCGGTCACCAGCGCGGGGGCGGGCTCGCCGGATGCGAGCGCGGTGAGCGCGGCGGCAAGCCCGTCCCGGTCGGCGGCCGTCAGGACCGCCCGGTGCCCGAGGGTGGCCCGGGTTCCGGCGAGCGCGGCACCGACGTCGAACGGGTCGAGGTCTTCCCGGTCGAGCAGGTCACGCAGTCGTACGGCCTGGGCCCGCAACGCCTCGACGCTCTGCGCGGACAGCGCCCACGGCAGCGCGGTCCCACGTCGCGGGTCCGATCCCGCCGCAGGGGACGCTTCCGCCGGGGGTGCTTCGAGGATGGCGTGGGCGTTGGTGCCGCTGATGCCGAAGGACGAGACGGCGAACCGGCGGGGCCGGTCGGTGGTGTCCCACGGGCGGGTCTCGGTGAGCAGCCGTACCGATCCGGTGGTCCAGTCGACCTCGGGTGTGGGTGCGTCGATGTGCAGTGAGGCCGGCAGG
>NZ_JBFAAI010000060.1:0-11741 GCF_040639655.1 Actinoplanes sp. NPDC023801
GAAACCTCGGCCAGGCTCTGCACCGCGGAGACACCAGCGGCATGCACCACACCCGTCAGACCATCGATCCCCGCCACCAGCTCCGACACCGCATCGCGATCGGCGACGTCACACGCCACCACCTCAACCTCGGCACCCAATCCGGTCAGCTCCGCGACCAGCTCCGCCACACCAGCAGCCTGCCCGCCACGCCGCGACACCAGCACCACCCGCGAAGCACCACGCTGGATCACCCACCGCGCTGCCCGGGCACCCAACGCACCGGTACCACCGGTGATGAGCACCGTGCCCATCGATGAAACCGGAACTGCCGTTCCCAGCGCAGGAGCCGGACGCAGACGACGAGCAAAAACACCCGACGAACGCACCGCCACCTGATCCTCAGCACCGGAAGCGAGAACCGCGACGAAGCGGCGACCCTCACGCTCACCCAACCGCGACGGCACATCGACCAGGCCGCCCCACACCAGAGGCAACTCCAGCCCAGCCACCCGACCGGCACCCCAGGTCATCGACGCGACAACGTCGGTGACCGACTCCGAACGACCCACCGCCACCGCACCACGAGTGACCGCCCACACCCGGCCACCGATACCGGCGTCGGCAACCGCCTGCATCACCACTGCCAACGACCACCCAGCCGACAACTCAGCCGGGCTGTGGACCCACACCACACCGGCGACCTCCCCGGGGATGGCGGCGAGCCGGCCACTGAGCACGTCACGGTCATCGGAGTACTCGACGGCGACCACCTCGGCGCCCGCCGAAGTCAGGGCCGCCTCGACATCGACCGCCTCGGAACCGTCGGTGAGTACCACCCACACGCCCGGCAGTGACGCGGCGGGGGCTTCGGCGATCGGCGTCCAGCCGATCCGGTACCGCCAGCCCTCCACCACACTCTGCGACCGGCGACGGCGACGCCATGCCGACAGGGACGGCAGCAGGCCTTCCAGGGCCGCTACCTCGTCGGCGGCCAGGCCGAGTTCGGTGACCAGCCCGTCCCGGTCGGCACGCTCGACCGCCGCCCAGAAACCGCTGTCCTCGCCGGTGGGCGCCGGTGCCGGCTCCGACGGCATCAGCCAGTAGCGTTCGCGCTGGAAGGCATAGGTCGGCAGGGCCACCGCGGCGGCGCCCCAGCCCGCGTACATCTTCGGCCAGTCCACGTTCACACCGGTGGTGTGCAGGCGGCCGAGCGCCTCGAGCAGTGTCTCGCTCTCGTCCCGGTCCTTGCGGAGCAGGGCGACGCTGACTCCGTCGGTGATGGCGTCGCCGGCGAGGCCGCTGAGGACCGCGGACGGGCCGACCTCGACACACCGGGTCACACCATGCCCGGCCAGCCAGGACACGCCGTCGGCGAACCGGACGGTCTCCCGGACGTGGCGCAGCCAGTAGTCGGCGGTGAACTCCTCGACCGGCTCACCGGTCAGGTTCGACACGATCGGAATCCGGGGCGCCCCGAACGACAAGCCGTTCAGCACGGCCGCGAAGTCAGCGAGCATCGGCTCCATCAACACCGAATGAAACGCGTGGGAGACCGTCAACCGCGTCGCCTTCGCAAAGCGCGGCGCCACCGCGTCGATCGCCTCCACCGAACCGGAGAGCACGATCGCGTCCGGCCCGTTGATCGCCGCAACGTCCACACCGTCCGGAACGTCAGCCTCGGACGCCTGCACGGCCAGCATCGCCCCACCTGCGGGCAGGGCCTGCATCAACCGGCCGCGAGCCGCGACCAGCGTGACCGCGTCATCCAGGTCCAGGACTCCGGCGACGTGCGCGGCGGCAATCTCACCGATCGAATGACCCAGCAGATAGTCAGGGGTGACACCCCACGACTCGAGCAGCCGGAACACCGCTACCTCGACCGCGAACAAACCCGCCTGCGTGTAAACGGTCTGGTGAATCGCGTCGGAGCCGATCGCGTCGCGCAGTGGCACATCCAGCAGCTGGTCGAAGCGGGCACAGATCGCGTCGAACGCCTCAGCGAACACCGGATACCGGGCGGCCAGGCCCGTACCCATGCCGATGCGCTGCGCGCCCTGGCCGGTGAACAGGAACGCCGTCCGGCCCGGGGTGACGACGCCCGTGGCGCCGTGACCCTCCTCGATCTCGGCGAGCGCTGCCGTGAGAGCGACCGTGCCGGATCCGACGACCACCGCGCGATGCTCCAGCGACGCCCGTGACGTGACCAGCGACGAACCGACGTCCAACGGACGCAGTTCCGGGCTCTCCAGCACGAATTCCCGCAGGCGCCCGGCCTGCGCCCGGAGGGCCTCGGCGGTACGTGCGGACAGCACCCACGGAAGAGCCGGCGGCGCTTCCACGACCGCCGGAACGACGGCGTCCGCCGCGGCCGGAGCCGTGGCGGAGTCACCGTCCTCGTCGGCGAGGTCGTCGTCGGTGGAGGCCGTGACGGACGGCGCCTCCTCGATGATGATGTGCGCGTTGGTGCCGCTGACGCCGAAGGACGAGACACCGGCCCGGCGCGGGGCCCCGCCCGCGGTCCAGGGACGGGCTTCGGTGAGCAGTTCGACAGAACCGGCGGTCCAGTCGACGTGGCTGCTCGGGGCATCGACGTGCAGGGTGCGCGGCATGGTGTCGTGCCGCATCGCCATGACCATCTTGATCAGGCCGGCGACCCCCGCGGCCGCCTGGGCATGCCCGATGTTCGACTTGATGGAGCCCAGCCGCAGCGGGCGTTCGCCGGGGCGGCCCTGACCGTACGTCGCCAGCAGCGCCTGTGCCTCGATCGGGTCACCGAGCCGGGTGCCGGTGCCGTGTGCCTCGACGACGTCCACGTCGGACGGGCTGAGCCGGGCGTTCGCCAGTGCCTGCAGGATGACCCGCTCCTGGGAGGGGCCGTTCGGTGCGGTGAGCCCGTTGCTCGCGCCGTCCTGGTTCACGGCACTGCCGCGGACCACGGCGAGGACGGGGTGGCCGCGGCGGCGCGCGTCGGACAGCCGCTCGACGAGCAGCACGCCGACGCCTTCGGACCAGTTCGTGCCGTCGGCGGCGTCGGCGAACGGCTTGCACCGGCCGTCGGCCGCGAGACCGCCCTGGTTGTCGAACTCGGCGAAGATCCCCGGGCTGGTGATGACGGTGACGCCGCCGGCGAACGCCATCGTGCACTCGCCCTGGCGCAGCGCCTGCGCGGCCATGTGCAGGGCGACGAGCGACGAGGAGCAGGCCGTGTCGATGGTGACGGCGGGGCCTTCGAGTCCGAGTGTGTAGGCGACCCGGCCGGAGACCACGCTTCCGGCGCTGCCGGTCAGCAGGTGCCCGTCGGCGCCGGGAGGCAGGTCGGCCGCGCCGAGGCCGTACCCCGAGACCGGCGCGCCCATGAACACGCCGACCTGGTCGCCGTGCAGGGACTGCGGGTTGATGCCGGCGTGCTCGACGGCTTCCCAGCAGGCCTCCAGCGTGAGGCGCTGCTGCGGGTCCATGGTGAGCGCCTCGCGCGGCGAGATGCCGAAGAGGCGGGCGTCGAACTCGCCCGCGTCGTGGACGAAGCCGCCCTCGCGCCGGTAGCCGGCCGGGTCGGTGTCCCAGCCACGGTCGGCCGGGAAGCCGCCGATCGCGTCGCGGCCCTCGGCGACGAGCCGCCACAGCTCACCGGGCGAGTCGACGCCGCCCGGGTACCGGCAGCTCATCCCGACGATCGCGATGGGTTCCCGCTCACGGGCGTCCGCGGCGCGAAGTCTGCGGCGTGCGTGCCGCAGATCCGTCGTGACCCGCTTGAGATAGTCGAGATACTTCTCTTCGTCCGCCACTCGATTCACCCGTCCAGGCAAGCGTTGCGGTCCGCGCCGTCTTTTTTCGGGCAGCATGAACAGAACCGGCGACCGCGGTATTGACGATGGTGGGGCCGGGTGAGACTCCGGCCGCCCGGCGCGACCTTGCTGTTCGACAGGAGCCTATGGGCGGGTTCTCGGGGCCAACAACCCCTAACGGAACCCGGGGGCCCGAGGCCCCCGGGTATCCGTTTACGCCTCGTCGAGCTGCGACTTGATGAAGTCGATCAGTTCGTCGTCGCTGGCGCCCATCAGGTCGCCGGCGGTGGCCGCGACGGGCTCCGCCTGGCGTCCGCCGTTCCAGCGCGCGAGGAACGCGCTGAGGCGCATGGCGACGCGGGCCCGTACGACCCCGTCGAGCTCGGTGCCCGCGAGGGCGGCCTCCAGATCGTCGAGCTGTGCCAGGAACGGCTCCACGGCCGACTCCGGTGCCCCGATGACGAGCTCGTGCAGGAGCGTGGCGACCGCGGCCGGGCTGGGGTGGTCGAACACCAGGCTGGCCGGGAGTTCGGCACCGGTGACGGCCTTGAGCCGGTTGCGCAGTTCGACCGCGGTCAGGGAGTCGAAGCCGAGCTCCTTGAACGCCCGGCCGCCCGGCACGGTGCTGATCGACGCGTGCCCGAGGACTGCGGCGACCTCCCGCCGTACCAGGGTGAGGAGCTCCTCCGCCTGCTCGCCGCGCGGCAGCGGCAGCAACCGGGCACGCAGCCCGGTGTCGGTCCCGGCGGGTGCGCCGGGCCCTTCCGGACGGCTGTCGCCGGTACGCAGCAGGTCGTCGAAGAGCGCTGCCGGGCGGTTGGCGGTGAACGTCTCCGCGAACCGGTCCCAGCTGACGTCGGCGACCGTGACCTCGATGTCGCCGCCGTCGACCGCCCGTTCCAGCGCGGTCATGGCCGCGTCCGGGTCCAGTACGGCCAGACCGCGTCCGCGCAGGTACTCCTCGGCCTCCGGGTCCGCCGCCATACCGGCTCCGGCCCACGGTCCCCACGAGATCGCGGTGCCCTTCTCGCCGCGGTCACGCCGCGCCCGGACGAGCGCGTCGAGGAAGGCGTTGCCGGCCGCGTAGGCGCCCTGCCCGCCACTGCCCCACACCCCGGCGATCGAGGAGAAGACCACGAACAGATCGAGGCCGCGGGTCTGTTCGTCGAGGTTGACGGCACCGGCGACCTTGCCGTGCAGGACGTCGGCGAGTTCGGTCGCGGTCGTGTCGTCCAGTGCGGTGAGCCCGTTGATCCCGGCGGCGTGGACCACACCGGTCAGGTCGGGCACGGTCGCGAGCAGTGCGGACACGGCCGCCGGGTCGGCCACGTCGCACGCCGCCACGGTGGCCCGGCTGCCCAGTGCGGCCAGCTCGGCGACCAGGTCGGCGGCGCCGGGTGCGTCCGGGCCCCGGCGTGACACCAGCAGCAGGTTCCCGGCACCGCGCCGGGCCAGCCAGCGTGCGGTGTGTGCGCCGAGTGCCCCGGTTCCGCCGGTGATCAGGACCGTACCGCTCGGGCGGTACGGCTCCGCGGCCACCGGGGCCGGTGCGGGACGCAGACGGCGGACGTAGACACCGGTCGGGCGTACCGCGAGCTGGTCCTCCCGGCCGGCACCGGCGAGCACCGCGGCCAGCCGGTCGCCGTCACGTGCGGTCAGCCGCGCGGGCACGTCCACCAGGCCGGCCCAGCGGCGCGGATACTCCAGCGCCGCCACCCGGCCGAGTCCCCACAGCCGGGCCTGTGCCGGATCGGCGAGCGCCTCGACGGCGGCCACCGACACCGCACCGCGGGTGAGGCACCAGAGCGGGGTGAGCACATCGGCGTCGCCGAGCGCCTGCAACAGTGTGACCAGCTCGGCGTCCGCCGGCTCGCCGTCGAGGACGCACAGCATCCCGGCGGGTTCCGGCAGGTCGGCGAGCAGGTCCGCGAGCTCGTCGCGGCCGGTTCCGGCGGTCAGCACCAACTCTGCCGGGTCCGCGCCCGCGGCCCGCAGCGCCGTGACGACGTCGCCGGCGTCGCCGCCCGACGTGATCACCAGCCAGGAGCCGGTGAGCCGGGCGGTGGCCTGCGGGTCGAACCGCTGCCAGGTCGCGGCGTAACGCCAGTCGTCGGTCGGTGAGCTCGCGGCCGGACGGACCGCCGCCGTGACCTCCGGCCAGAAACGCTGCCGCTGGAACGCGTACGTCGGCAGGTCCGCCAGCCGGCCCTGATGCCCGCCGAAGACCGCGGCCCAGTCGACCTCGGTCCCCGCCACGTGCAGGGCGGCGATCGCCTTCAGCGCGGCGGCCGCCTCGTCCCGGTCCCCGCGCAGCATCGGTGCCAGGGTGAAGTCGCCGTCGCGGTCGGCCAGGCAGGACTGCACCAGTCCGGCGAGGACCCCCGACGGGCCCACCTCCACGAACCGGGTGACACCCGCCCCGGCGAGGTGCTCGACCCCGTCGGCGAATCGGACCGCCTCCCGGACGTGACGAACCCAGTACCCGGGCGAGTAGCTTTCGACCGGCTGGTTCGTCAGGTTCGACAGCACCGGGACACGCGGCGGCGCGTACGACAACCGCTCGGCGACCTCGGCGAACTCGGCCAGCATGGGTTCCATCAGCGGGGAGTGGAACGCGTGCGACACCTTGAGCCGGGTCGTCTTCGCGAAGGCCGGGGTCAGCGCGTCGATCGCCTCCTCGGTACCGGAGATCACGATGGACGCCGGGCCGTTGATCGCGGCGATGCCGGCCCTGCCCTCGTACGGTTCGAGCACCTCCCGGACCGTGGCCTCCGAGGCCTGCACCGCGAGCATCGCCCCGCCGGCCGGGAGCGCCTGCATGAGCCGGCCCCGGGCCGCCACCAGGGTCACCGCGTCGTCGAGGGACAGCACACCGGCGACATGCGCGGCCACGATCTCGCCGATCGAATGGCCGAGCAGCAGGTCCGGGGTCACCTTCCAGGATTCCAGGAGCCGGTACATCGCCACCTCGACCGCGAAGAGCGCGGCCTGGGTGTAGTCCGTCCGGTGGATCAGGTCGGAGCCGTCGAGCACCACGTCCCGTAGCGGGGCGTCGAGCATCCCGTCGAAACGGGCGCAGACGGCGTCGAACGCCTCGGCGTAGACGGGGTGACGCTCGTACAGTCCGCGGCCCATCCGCGGCCGCTGCGAACCCTGGCCGGAGAAGAGGAACGCCAGCCTGCCGCGGGCGGCCGAGCCACGGACCAGGTTCGCGGCGGGTTCCTCCCGCTCGAGGGCGGTGAGCCCGGCCCGGAACTCACTGGTGTGCTCGCCGATCACCACGGCGCGGTGCTCCAGCGTGCGCCGGCCCAGCGCCAGGTCGTGCCCGATCCGGAAGACGTCCTGATCGGGGCCGGTGCTCAGCTGTTCGCTGAGGCGGGACGCCTGGGCACGTACGCCGGCCGGGGTCGTCGCCGACAGCAGCCAGGCCACCGGTCCCGGCGGGGTCCCGGCCCCGGTGCCACCGGCGGGTTCGTCGTCGTAGGCCTCGAGGATGGTGTGGGCGTTCGTGCCGCTCAGCCCGAAGGAGGAGACACCGGCGCGGCGGGGACGGTCCCCGGCCGGCCAGCTGCGTGCCTCGGTCAGCAGTTGCACCGAGCCGGCCGCCCAGTCCACGTGCGGCGTCGGCGCGTCCACGTGCAGGGTCGGCGGCAGTACGCCATGACGCAGCGCCAGCACCATCTTGATGATTCCGGCCACCCCTGCCGCCGCCTGCGTGTGCCCCAGGTTCGACTTGACCGACCCGAGCCACACCGGGACGTCGCGGTCCTGGCCGTACGTGGCGATCAGCGCCTGTGCCTCGATCGGGTCGCCGAGTCTCGTGCCGGTGCCGTGCGCCTCCACCGCGTCCACGTCGGCCGGGGTCAGCCCGGCCGCGGCGAGCGCCTGCCGGATGACCCGCTGCTGCGCCGGACCGTTGGGGGCGGTCAGCCCGTTGCTGGCACCGTCCTGGTTGACCGCGGACCCGCGGACCACCGCGAGGATGCGATGACCCTGCCGGCGTGCGTCGGACAGCCGCTCGACGATCAGCACCCCGGCGCCCTCCGACCAGCCCGTACCGTCGGCCGCCGCGGCGAAGGCCTTGCACCGGCCCTCGGCCGCGAGCCCGTCCTGCCGGGCGAACTCGATGAAGGCGCCGGGCGTGGACATCACCGTCACGCCGCCGACGACGGCCATGGTGCACTCGCCGGAGCGCAGGGCCTGCGACGCCAGGTGCAGGGCGACAAGCGACGACGAACACGCGGTGTCCACGGTCATCGCCGGTCCCTCGAGGCCGAAGGTGTACGCGATCCGGCCGGACAGCACCGCGGCCGCGTTGCCGGTGCTGACGAATCCGTCGACAAGCGGGTCACCGGAGCCCAGGACGACACCGGTGTAGTCCTGCCCGTTGGTGCCGGCGAAGACACCGGTGCGGCTGCCGCGCAGCGAACCGGGATCGATGCCGGCCCTTTCGAACGCCTCCCAGACCGATTCGAGGAGCACCCGCTGCTGCGGGTCCATGGCGAGCGCCTCACGCGGCGACACCCCGAACAGCTCGGCGTCGAACGCCGTCGCGTCCTCGATGAAACCGCCGACACCGACCGGCAGCCCGGCGCCCCAGCCTCGGTCGGCGGGGAAACCGGACAGGCCGTCACCGCCGGCGAGCAGAAGCTCCCACAGTTCGTCCGGGTTGGTGACGCCGCCGGGGAACCGGCAGGACATGCCGACGATGACGATCGGGTCGTCGCCGCCGAGATCCGGTCCCCGTACCGGCGCGGCCGGTGCGCTGACCGAACCGGTCAGGAGCTCACGCAGGTGGGCGGCGAGCGCGTCCGGCGTCGGGTGGTCGAAGACAAGCGTCGCGGGCAGCGGCATCGCCGTCGCCCGGGTGAGCAGGTTGCGCAATTCGACTCCGGTCAGCGAATCGAGCCCCAGGTCACGGAAGGCACGGTGCGGGTCGATGTCGTCGGCGGAGCCGTGGCCCAGAACCGTGGCCGTGCTCGCGCAGACCACCCGCAGCAGGGCCCGGTGCTGCTCGGCCGCCGTGGCGGTGGCGAGTTCGGCGAGCATGGTTCCCTCGGCCGCGGAGTCGTCCCCGGCCGGGGACAGCACGCTTAGCAGACGGCCGGGGCGCCCGGCTGCGAGCCGTGCCCAGTCGGCGTCCGCGACCAGGACGGCCGGGGCGCCGTCGGCGACCGCGGAGTCGAATGCGGTCATCGCGAGTTCCGGGGCCATCGGCGTCATGCCGCCCCGGTTCAGCCGCCGGCTGACCGCGTCCGCACCGGCCATGCCGCCGTCGGCCCACGGTCCCCAGGCGATCGACGTCGCCGGAAGCCCGCGGTCCTGCCGGTGCCGGGCGAGCGCGTCCATCCCGGCGTTGGCCGCCGCGTAGTTGGCCTGCCCCGGGCTGCCGATCGTGCCGGCGACCGAGGAGAACAGCACGAACATCCGCAGGTCGAGACCCTCGGTCAAGGCGTCGAGCAGGCGGGCCGTACCGAGTTTGACCCGGGCGACCTCGGTGATCCGCTCAGGTGTGAGGGACTCCAGCACACCGTCGTCGAGGACCCCGGCGGCGTGCACGATCCCCTTCCAGTCGTACGCGGAAAGCAGTTCCCGCAGTGCCGCCTCGTCGGTGACGTCGCAGGCCACCACGGTCGCCTCGGCACCGAGGGCGGTGAGTTCCGCAATCAGTTCGGCCGCGCCGGGCGCCTCGGGGCCGCGACGGCCGGTGAGCACGAGCGGCCCGGCACCGGCGACGGCGAGGCGGCGGGCCACGTGGGCGCCGAGCGCCCCGGTACCGCCGGTGATCAGCACCGGCCCGTCCGGCGCCACGAACGCGGCACCGGAGTGGGGCGCCCGCTCCAGGCGGCGCACGAAGGTCCCGGAGGCACGGATGGCCGACTCGCGTTCACCGTTCTGACCCAGCACTTCGACAAGCCGGCCGGCGGTCGACTCGTCCGGCACCGGCGGCAGATCGACGAGTCCTGCCCAGCGGTGCGGCAGCTCCAGCGCGGCCACCTGGCCCAGCCCCCAGACCTGGGCGGCCGCCACGTCGGTCAGCGGGTCGGACGCCGACACGCTCACCGCGCCACGGGTCAGGCACCACAGCGGTGCGTGGATTCCCACATCACCGAGCGCCTGCACCAGGGCAGTGGTGATCAGGACACCCTCGTCGCCGGTGCCGGGCAGCACGATCACCGCGGTCAGCTCGTCCGGCAGGTCGAGCAGGCGGTCGGCGATCGTGTACCGGTCGTCGCCGGGGTCGAGGAGCAGTTCGACCGGTTCGGCACCGGCACCGGCGAGCGCCGAGACGACGTCGCCGGCACCGTCAGCGGAGACCACGAGCCATCGCCCGGCCGGTGACGCCCCGGCGAGGTCGACCGGCTGCCAGGTGATGTGGTGACGCCAGGTCGCGGTCTCGTCCCACCGGTCCAGGCCGCGGCGCCAGGCCGCCAGCGCGGGCAGGAGCGTTCCGAGGTCGTCGTGGTCACCGACGTGCAGCGTGCCGGTGACGGTCTCCAGGTCGTGAGCCTCGACCGCACGCCAGAACGAGGCCTCCTCGGGGCTGGTCGTGGACGGGCGCTCACCCCAGTAGTGCCGGTGCTGGAAGGCGTAGGTGGGAAGGTCCACCGGTCCCGCCGCCGGGAGGATCGCCGTCCAGTCGACGGCCACTCCGGCCGTCCACAGTTTCGCGACCGCCTGCAGCAGGGTCTCGGTCTCGTCGCGGTCCTTGCGCAGTGCCGCGGCGTAGGTCAGATCCGGTGCGGTCAGCGCCGCCATCCCGGACAGCACCCCCGACGGACCCACCTCGACACACCGCGTCACACCATGGTCCACGAGCCAGCTCACCCCGTCGGCGAATCGGACGGCCTCGCGGACGTGGCGCAGCCAGTAGTCAGCGGTGAACTCCTCAACCGGCTCACCGGTCAGATTCGACACCACCGGGATACGCGGCGCGCGGTACTCGATAGTTGCGGCAACCGAGGCGAACTCGGCCAGCATGGGTTCCATCAGCGACGAGTGGAACGCGTGCGACACCGTCAGCCGGGTCGTCTTGGCGAATCGGGGAGCCAGTTCCTCGATCGCGGCGGCGTCACCCGAGACGACCACCGACGCCGGCCCGTTGACAGCCGCGATGTCAAGGTCCAGACCGGTGATCGCGTCACGGACCTCGGCCTCGGACGCCTGCACCGCGAGCATCGCCCCACCCGCCGGCAGGGCCTGCATCAACCGGCCACGAGCAGCGACCAACGTGACCGCGTCGTTCAAGCTGAGAACTCCGGCGACGTGGGCTGCGGCGATCTCACCGATCGAATGCCCCAGCAGATAGTCCGGGGTGACACCCCACGACTCCAGCAGCCGGAACACCGCCACCTCGACCGCGAACAACCCGGCCTGCGTGAACACCGTCTGGTTGACCGCGTCGGAGCCGATCGCCTCGCGCAGCGGCACATCCAGCAGCTGGTCGAAGCGGGCACCGATCGCGTCGAACGCCTCCGCGAACACCGGGAACCGGGCCGCCAGGCCCGTACCCATGCCGATGCGCTGCGCACCCTGACCGGTGAACAGGAACGCCAGACCACCCTCGGACACCACCGCCGACTCGGCGACGACACCGTCCAGAAGCACCGCACGGTGCTCCAGCGCGGCCCGAGTGGTGGCCAGAGACCATGCCGCCGCAGCCACATCCAGATCCGCTTCCCGCAACCGCTCGATCTGAGCAGTCAAGGCCTCCGCCGACCGCGCCGACACCAACCACGGCAACGGCCCATCCACCACGCGGCTCCCTACGCCCGCCGCAACACCGGCCGGAAGCGCGCCGTCAACCACCGAGCCCTCCACGCCCGCCGGGAGAAGGCCGGTCACCACGCCGGCCGGCTGTGCGGCGGGCTCTTCAAGAATCAGGTGTGCGTTGGTGCCGCTGATGCCGAACGCCGACACACCAGCACGACGCGGCCGGCCATCTCCAGGCCAGGATTGAGCAGCCGTCAACAG
>NZ_JBFAAI010000061.1:0-11351 GCF_040639655.1 Actinoplanes sp. NPDC023801
CAACGCCTTCGATCTCGCCTTCGAAGGACGACTCACCGCAGCCCGTAACTGACCTTCAACAACATCGAGTTACACCGTTTTCTTGACACTCCCCCTACGCCGTCTTCTTCTCCTGCGGAAGGGGATACCTACTGTCCGGTTACGGCGCACCGCCAGGCGTTGAACTTTGACAGCAGCGCTCGCCGCGCGCTTACCCCTGGGATTGGGCGGTGTAGGTGCGGCCTTCGGCGCGGCGCAGGGCATCGAAGGGGGTGTCCCTATGGGTTCTGTCAAGCAGCCAGGGTGAGCTTTTCTGCCGGTTTGTGCTGATAGGGCGTCCCGGTGCGGAGCATGGCGTGCAGGACGTCAACGCGGCGGCGGGCGAGGCAGATGAGGGCGTTTCAGCTCCTCGGCGTAGAGAGCACATTCGTCGGCGTGGGCTTGACCCGTTTTGACGGACAGGGTCGATGAGTTGATCGTCAAGCTACCTTGAGTGCGGGTAGCAGGCTGATGTTGGCGCCGCTTTCGTAGGCGGCGGGGCTGAGGTAGTCGAGGCTGGAATATCGGCGGCGGGTGTTGTACCAGCCTTCGATGTATTCGAAGGTGGCCTGGTGGGCGGCTTTGGGTGGGCCAGGCCTGGCGGTGGATCAGTTCCGTCTTCAGCGTTGCGAAGAATGATTCGGCGACCGCGTTGTCCCAGCACTGCCCGCGGCGGCCGACGGACAGCCGGACCCCGTGCCGCTGCGCGAGACGGGCATGCTGGGCACTGGTGTACTGACAACCGCGATCGGAGTGGAAGATCAGCCCGTCAGCCGGCCGGCGCCGCCGGAGGGCATCGGTCAGAGCGGCGTCGATCAGGTCGGTCTTGAGGTGGTCGGCGACGGCCCAGCCGACCACGCGCCGGGACGCGAGGTCGATGACGGTGGCCAGGTAGAGCCAGCCTTCCCAGGTGTTGATGTAGGTGATGTCGCCGCACCAGCGGGTGTCGACCGCGGTCGCGTCCACGGTGAAGTCCCGGTCGACCAGGTCGGGGCGACTGCCGGCGTGCGGGTCGGCGATGGTGGTGGTCTTCCAGCGGCGCGGGTTCCTGCCGCAGATCCCGGCCACCCGCATCCGCCGGGCGATGCGTTTACGGCCGTGCCGCAGCCCGGCCGCAGCCAGTTCGGCATGGATCCGCGGTGCACCGTAGGTGCCGTTCGACGCGGTGTGCACCGCGATGATCTGCTCGGTCAACTGTGCGTCGACCCGGTCACGGGTGCTCTGCTCGCCGCGGGCGTGCTGGTAGTAGGCGGACCGGGAGACCTTCAACAGCTCACACGCACGTTTGACGTTGTGCTTGCCGGCCTGCTCCGCCTCGATGAACGGGTACACGTTCACCGGGTCTCCCGAGCGAAGAAAGCCGTGGCCCGCTTCAGGATGTCGACGTCCTGTTGCAGCCGCCGGTTCTCCGCCCGCAGCCGAGCCAGCTCGGACCGCTCATCCGACGTCAGCCCGTCCGAGCGGGTCCCGGTATCGATATCGGCCTGCTTGACCCAAGCCCGCACCGCGGTCTCGGTCAGGTCGAAATCCCTCGCGACCTGCGCAACGGTGCGGTCACCACGCTGACACAACTCCACGATCTCGGCCTTGAACTCGGGCGTGAACGCCCGCCGCAGCCTCGATCGCTTCTTTCCCACGCTCTCCATGATGCTGGACATCCTCCCGGAGACCGAAGGTCCCCTGATCTTGGATGTCCGTCAAAACGGGGCAGGCCCATACCTGTTCGCCGTTCCCAAAGACCAGCCAGGCGTCAGTGACGGCGGCGGCAGTATAATGCTGCAGCGGATCGTGCCCGGTAGCCGTAGTCGGGCTGACCAGGAGCTCATCACCAGCCAGCCGGAGAGCACGATCCTTGGATGCGGCCTGCGGCCGGTGAGGAAATAGCTGCCCCAGACGGCGCCGGAATGTGTTCGTGCCACCAGTACGCCTCGTCTAGGGTATGGGTTCGACGCCAGCAGGGCCGTGAGGTCGGTCATGGTGCGCCTCTTCATCGGCGAGCGCGCGCTCGCAGTTCGTCCATAGTTAGCGGGTCAAGCCAGGCAGCAGCGGCCATATCATTCTGCCGGTCTACCAAGATACTTGCTCCAACCATCCGGTGCCCCGGTCCCGGTTCGCGCAGGCGGATACCACTACCTAATCGACATGCACCCGGGGCAGGCACTCCCGCTTTAGCTTCCAGAGCCCTGTCGCGTGCGAGGCCCGGCACCGGCCTCGATCACTGACCGTCCTCAATGTATTTTGAAGATCGACTCGCGGCCCTGTCCGTTGGAACGCACACCTCGTGCTCATCGCGAACGGTGCCGCTTGTCATGGGCGGGCGTCCGACCCGCCCACCAATCGGGGAACTTGATATGGGAGTGACATGAAACGATCGATTCGCAGCGTCGGTGCCGCGTTCGCGGCGCTCGCCCTCACCGCGATGGGCCTCATCGTGACGGGAACCCCAGCCAGCGCGGCTAACTGGTCCACCTACACCAAGACCAGTAAGTGGACGTGCGCAGCCTCTGCCACTCCGCTCACCGGCGTCACCTTCGAAAGCTGCCTCATTATCAGCGACCGGACAACCCAGGCTGCCGTCATTATGACGAACAAGAGCGGCGGCTCAATCCAGATCATGGGCTACCCGGAGCATTACGTGGCGGGGGTGCAGATAGATGGCGGAGAATGCCCTAAGAGCACGCTGAGCAACGGCTACTCACGGGCATGTCTTTCACCGAGTCGCACCAACGCGTCCTGCGGCCTTGCCGCGCAGGGAAACAGCCACGGCTGGGTCATCCGCGGAGAGGCCGAGTTCCAGGTTCATAAGTTGACGGATACGAAGACAACCTGCTCGTCGTAGTCATTACATCGAGATGTGACGCAGCCGCTTCGTTCATACAGAGATGCGGCTGCGTCACATCTCCAGTAAGCCATCCGGCAAACCCGATACGGAACAGCATGAAGCGGTGTGCCGTCGAGGCTGTCTACGCTGACCCGGCTGGCGCTGCCCGTATCGCCTTCCACCGCTGGCGTCGGACAACTGCGCCGTTCCACTTCCTGGGTCCGGAACGTTCCGCTTCTAGGCCCCGAGCTTGTATAGCTGGCCCGAGGGGCGGCGTTACTGAGAGGTAACTCTTGGCCGTTCGGATGTGGGGCTCGCAGGCGGAGAGTGTGGCAGACGACTTCGGAAACCGACAGGCGCCTCCTCGTCGTGTCGGCCGCCACCGTCAACCAGTCGGCACGGCGGCGTGATCGCGTTGGCCTGCCACCAGCATCGCCTCCCCCAGCGCCCCGTAACCGTGCTCCCGCAGCCGTGGGTCATCCACCGGCGAGGATTCAGTGCGGCAATGCTGCGCTGGCCTGCGTCTGGTCGGCGCCGGCGCTGGCGGTCCGTTCCGCGTTGTGCCTCTTGTGCCAGTCGAGGATCAGCAGGGTGGCGTCATCGGCCAAGGTCGGTCCGGCCACCTCACGGACGGCGTCGGCCAACGACCGGACAGCCTCGCGCGGATGCAGAGCGGTCATCTCCCGCAGCCGTGCCGGCACGTCTAGGGCAGCAGCCTCGCGTTCGAGCATGCCGTCGGTGAGCAGGACCAGGCGGTCCCCGGGACGCAACGTGATCTCGGCGGCCTGGTAGCTGGTCTGGCGGAACATGCCCAGCGGGGGCACAGGGTCGACCAGCCGCAGCGCCCGGGTGTCGCCGTCCCGCACGAGCAGCGGTGACACATGCCCGGCATTGAGCAGCGAACACACGCCGGTGCGCAGGTCGAGGCGACCGAGCAGCGCAGTGAGGTAAGCGCCGGGCGCGACGGCATTGTCGATCAGGGCAGTGTTGGCCGTCTCGGCCTGCTGCACTAGACCATCGCCGCGGCGGCGGCTGTTGCGCAGGCTGCCCACGCCGAGGGTGGCGGTCAGCGCGCTGGCCACGCCGTGACCCATCGCGTCGGTGACGCTGAAATGCAGCACGTCGCGGGCCAGACTGTAGTCGAAGGTGTCCCCACCGATGGTGGCGGCCGGCTCCAGCCAGCCGGACAAGGTGAACGCGCTGGCCTCGCACGTCAACGCGGCGGGCAGCAGACGACGCTGAATCTCCGCGGACAGCGAGAACGAGGTCGTGCGCTGCCCCCACTCGAACAGGTCGGTGTGCCGCCGGTTGGCGATCACCACGTACGACAGCGCGTGCGCGGTACGGCCGATCGCCCGCAGCACCGGCGGAGCCGGCTCCTCCGGCAGGGTCATCTCCAGCAAGCCCATCACCTCGCCGCGGTTGGTCACCGGCGCCAGCACCGTCCACCCGTCAGGCTGCGCGAAGGTCTGCACCGCCTGGGTACGCAACGCCTGCTCGGCGGAACCGCCGTCGAACGGCAGCACGGTGGCCACCTCATCACCGGCGCGGCGGCCCTCACCCGCACTGTGCAGGGGCACATGGGCCAACCGGACCAGCGCCCGCCCGCTGAAATCGGCGATCAGAAACGAGACGGCGCGGGCGTTCAACGCGGCAGCAAGTCCGCCGATGACCGCCTCCACCGCATCCACCGGCGCGGCGTCCTCCACCGCATCCAACATGCCGGCCAGCAACTGTCCATGCTCGTCGCCCATCCCTGCACCCTACGAGACCTTCCGATCCTTGGGCACGCTGCAGTGACGCGGCCCAACTGCCCGTCGCACCGGCCAATTCACACGTACGGACCGTTCCACTTCCATGGCTGTGGAACGGCCCGGTGGACGCGGCCGGCGCCGACGGCAGGGCGCGGGCGGATGGCTCGGGTCCTGGGGGAGCCGGCGCCGCCCAGGTCCCACGCCCAGCTGCGCGGCCCGCTCGTGGAGTGGATCACCGAGATCCGCCCGGCCTGCCCGGCGCGAACGGCAGCAAGGCGCTGCTGCTCAACCACCGCGGCGCCCGGCTCTCCTACCGCGGCGCCCACGACATCCTTTGGGCGATCGCCGACGATGCCGGCATCCCCGATGATGTCTAACGGCGTGATCACCAGACAAGAATTAGAACATGCGTACCATCCCCGGATGGGTGAACAGAAGCGGTACGCCGCTGCCGTCGCGGTATGACTGCGACCGCTAGGTGGCCCTTTCGAGCGATAGTTGGCCAGAGCGTTGGGCGATCTAGTACTGCTACGGCGGGTCGCCACTTCGCGTGGTTTCGACTTCGCCGCGCAGCGGGAGCGGGCGATGCGCGCGGTCGGCGAACTGGCCCGCCGCGCCAAGGCCGGCGGGCGGCTGCGCGCCGACTTCGTCCTGGCCGACCTGATCCTGCTGCTGCAGGCCAACAGCGGCATCCGCGCGGAGACCCCGGCCGAGGCTCTGGCCGCCGCCCGCCGCTTCGCCGCCCTGCAGATCCAGAGCTTCCGAGCCCTACCGGACGCTCCCGTGCTGCCGCCTGCACCCCGGTTACCCCTGCTCACGATTGGCTAGTGCTCTGACCGGAAACGTTGGCCGGGTTGGTGACACGCCGGTCGCGGTTCGCGGGACGGCCGTCGTTGGGGAGCACGCTGTCGGCATGGCAGATCCTGTTCGGGCCCGTCGGCTTAGCGAAGACGAGGGCCGGCGATTACAGCAGATCGTGCGGCGTCAGACCGGATCCCCGATCCGGCTGCGCCGGGCGATGGTCATCATGGCTTCGGCCAGCGGGAACACCGTTCCGGCGATCGCCCGGCTGGTGCAGGGTGACGAGGACGCGATCCGGGACGTGATCCACCGGTTCAACGAGATCGGACTGGCCTGCCTGGACCCTCAGTGGGCGGGTGGCCGTCCCCGCCGCATCAGTGAAGACGACGAGGCGTTCATCGTCGCGACGGCCCGCACCAGACCGCAAGCCCTTGATCAGCCGTTCACCCGCTGGAGCCTACGCAAACTCGCCCACTACCTGGCCTTCAACCGCGGCCTGCGTCGCGTGGCCGTGAGCCGGGAACGGCTCCGCGAATTCCTGCACCAGCACAAGATCAGTTTTCAGCGGACCAAGACGTGGAAAGAATCAAACGATCCACAGATCGAGGCGAAACTCGCCCGGATCGAGCAGGTGACTACCGAGATGCCGCAGCGGGTGTTCGCTTTCGACGAGTTCGGGCCGTTGACGATCCGTCCGCACCTCGGCGCCTCGTGGACCGAACGAGGGCATCCGGACCGGCTGCCGGCGAACTATCACAAACTGTGTGGGGTTCGGCAGTTCCACGCCTGCTACTCGGTCGGCGACGACACACTGTGGGGCATCGTCCGAGCCCGCAAATCCGCGGGCAACACCCTCGCCGCGCTGAAGTCAATCCGCCGTGCACGGCCGGACGGGGCACCGGTCTACGTCATCCTGGACAACCTGTCGGCGCACAAGGGAACCGATATCCGAAGCTGGGCGGCCCACAACAAGGTCGAACTCTGCTTCACCCCGACGTATGCGTCCTGGGCGAACCCGATCGAAGCGCACTTCGGACCGTTACGCACCTTCGTCATCGCCGGCTCGAACCACCCCAACCACACCGTCGCGACCCGCGCCCTGCACAAGTATTTGCGCTGGCGCAACGCCAACGCCCGCCACCCCGACGTCCTGGCTGCCCAACGCCGAGAACGAGCCCGCGTCCGCAGCGAACGCCACCACCGATGGGGCCAGACCGCCGCCCGCGCAGCCTGACCCAACCCGGCCAACGTTTCCGGTCAGAGCACTAGCTACTGCCCGGGGGTGCCTGGTAGGACCTCGTCCGATCCTCAACCACGACCCACGGGAGGAGACACGCCGGACCGCAGGCGGCTCCTGCGCTACACGCCCACGGGAAGGCATCGAGTACATCGACCATTTAGGTGCCAACGGACGTCGCCTGCGGAGCCGACCACAACGGACGGTCGAAGGCGATTGCCAACGCTGCTAACGTGCGCCTGTCCTGTAGCTGTAATGTCGCAGACGGCACCGCTATCGGCGGAAGGTTGAAGCCCCATGTCGTCAGCCCGCCGCCGGAAAGGCATTCGCGAGGTCGCTGCGGCGGCCGGCGTCTCGGTCGGCACTGTCTCGAACGTTTTGAACAGCCCTGACATTGTGGCGGTTGATACCCGCAAACGGGTCGAGTTGGCGATGCAAGAACTTGGTTTCGTGCGAAACGGGCTGGCCCGCCAACTGCGGGAGGGTCGTGGTAGCACAGTGGGTGCTGTGGTGCTGGACATCGGCAATCCGTTTTTCACCGAGGTGGCGCGCGGGATCGAGGACCGCCTGGCGGAGGCCGGTTGCCTGCTCACCCTGTGTAGCACGGATCAGCGGCCCGAGCGGGAGGCCCGCTACGTGCAGATGCTGGAAGAGCAGGGCGTACGAGGCATGCTGGTGACACCCGGGCGAAGGGACTTCGAGTCGCTGTTGGCGGTTCATCGCCGCGGGGTGCCTGTCGTGCTGTTGGACTGTCCGAGCCCTACTGAGGAGCTGAGCTCGGTCTCGATCGACGACTTCCGCGGCGGCGAACTGGCTGCCGCGCATCTGGTCAGCCAGGGTCATCGAAGAATCCTGTTCTTGAACGGCCCGACGCAGGTCATGCAGTGCGCTGCTCGGAGCCGGGGCGCGCACCGCGCTGTACAGGAGGCGGGACTGGATCCGTCGCTGCATCTGTTCGAGGTGGCGCTGTCACGGGCGGACACCGACAGCGCCGAGCACACTTTGATGCAGATTTTGGCCTTGCCGGAGCGGCCGACCGCCATCATGTGCGTCAGCGACATGGTGGCCTTGGGCGTCATGCGCTGCTTGCGCAAGCAGGGCGTCAAGGTGCCGGACGACATCGCTGTCGTCGGTTATGACGATGTGCCCTTCGCGGCTGAACTCGCCACATCACTGACCACTGTCCGGCAACCCACCTATGAACTCGGGCATGCCGCGGCCGGGATTCTGCTGACCGAAGCAAACCATGCAGTACCCACGCGACATCAGCAGTTGGTATATCAGCCGGAATTGATCGTCCGCGAATCTGCCTGAGGAGACTTCGGTCCGGCGGGTGATGCGGAGTGGGACGGCCGCTGATCGACGAGGTCGCGCCGCGGGCCGATGCTGGTGCCGCCGGTGTTGCTTGCCGTCGGGCCGCGATGCGGTCTCATGGTGACTTCGCCGGTGCGCTTTGAGACGTGATCGAGGTTGTCAAAGGGTGTGGTGTTCCCTTGAGTGATCGTGGTCTCTCTGGTATGAAGGAAACAGCTAAATGGGAGCGCTCCCACACTTCGAGGGCCGGCGAGTGCTTCGGGGTCGGCTGCCACAGCGCGGCACGGCGTACACGTGCCCAGGCGGGCCTACCGACCTGCCAGGGCACGGGGTTGTCGAGGACGAGGAACTCAAAATAAATCGATACCCCTAACTGCTTGCAAGTGTTATTCCGCTTCACTACGTTGAGTGGCCAAAGGGCGGCCCTTATTGCAGGTCACCTCGCTTTACCTGCATGTGCTTGGCCGCGCGTAAGGCCGCCTCAAGGGCGGCCAGTTTTTCATGCCGGTTGTTGAAAGCTTTCAACGAGGCGCGCGAGAGTATGGCCATGCCCTCGCGGGCCGCAATGTGCCGGCATCCGCTCGCTTGCCTTCATGGCGGAGGCGATATCGACAGCAAGGATGGAGTCGGATGATGCTGTCCAGACAAAGGCGCACTGCATTGCTTGCCACAGCCGTTACGGCGGTGGTCGGCGGTGCCGGCCTCGTCACGGTTGCGGCCAGTGCCGCTGCCGCGGGGTGCCGGGTGAACTATGCCGTAACCAATCAGTGGCAGGGCGGGTTCGGAGCCAACCTCACCATCACCAATCTCGGCGATCCGGTCGACGGCTGGACCCTGACGTGGTCGTACAGTGCCGGCCAGAGCGTGACGCAGGCATGGAACGCGACCGTCACCCAGTCCGGCAGTCAGGTGACCGCTAGAAACGTCAGCCACAACGCCGGTATCGCAACGAACGGCACCGCCGAGTTCGGTTTCAACGGCTCATGGAACAACAGCAATCCCGAGCCCAGCGACTTCGCCCTCAACGGCACGGCCTGCACGGGAGCGACCACGCCACCCAGCGGCGGGCCCTCGCCTTCCGGCCCGACGCCTTCTACCCCGCCGTCTTCCCCGCCCCCTTCCTCGGGATCGGGCAAGCAGATGGAGGACCTCAACCGCGGCCTGGTCAGTGTCCGCTCCGGCTCCGGCAACCTCGTCTCGTGGCGGTTGTTCGGATACGAAGCCGCTTCGACGGGATTCAACGTCTACCGGGGCTCCAGCAAGGTGAACTCCGCGCCGATCACCAACTCCACGAACCTGTTGGACAACGGGGCCCCTGCGGACGCCACATACACCGTGCGGGCCGTGGTCAACGGCGCGGAACAGGCGCCGTCGGAGCAGTCCCTGCGGTTCACCGGCGGCAACTATCTCGACGTGCCGATCGCACGTCCGGCAAGCAACTACTCGGCCGGTGACGCCAGCGTCGGCGACGTCGACGGCGACGGGCAGCACGAGATCTTCCTGAAATGGGATCCCAGCGACCAGAAGGACAACTCCCAGAGCGGCACGACGAGCAACGTCTACATCGACGCCTACCGGCTCAACGGCACCCGGCTATGGCGGGTCAACCTCGGCCGTAACATCCGGGCCGGCGCTCACTACACCCAGTTCCAGGTGTACGACTACGACGGCGACGGCCGGGCCGAAATGGCGGTCAAGACCGGCGACGGCAGCGTCTCAGGCACCGGACAGGTGATCGGCAACGCCAACGCCAACCACCGCAACTCCGACGGACACGTCATCACCGGCCCGGAGTTCCTCACCGTGTTCAACGGCCTCACCGGCGCCGTGGCGTCGACCGTGAACTACGAGCCCGCTCGCGGAAACATCGCCGACTGGGGTGACAACTACGGCAACCGGGGCGAACGGTATCTGGCCGGCACCGCCTATCTCGACGGCCAGCGCCCCAGCATCATCATGGGTCGCGGCTACTACGCCCGGAGCGCGATCTCGGCCTATGACTTCCGCGACGGCCGGCTCACTCTGCGGTGGAAGTTCGACTCCCGTACCGCAGGCAGCCAGTACACCGGCAAGGGCACGCACTCGCTGTCCATCGCCGACGTCGACGGCAACGGCACCGATGAGATCATCTACGGCGGCATGACGATCAACGCCAACGGCACCGGCCGGTACGCCAACTACCCCCACGGTGACGCCCTGCACGTCAGCGACTTCGTCACCAACCGGCCGGGCCAGGAGATCTGGCAGATCCACGAGAGCGGCGGCATCGCTGCCTCGCTGCGGGATGCGCGCACCGGCGCGACCATCTTTTCGAAGGCCAACACCTGCGGCTGCGAAGGACCCGCCCGCGGCGCCGCCGGTGACATCTACGCCGGCAACCCCGGCGGAGAGTTCTGGGGACAGGGCACCGGCCTGACCGCCCTGTTCAACGGCTCCGGCGGCAACGCCGGGCGTAGCCCGGGTGTGGCGAATTTCCTCGCCTGGTGGGACGGCGACCTGACCCGGGAACTGCTGAACGGCAACCAGGTCGACAAGTACGGAACCGGCGGGAACACCCGATTGTTCACCGGCTCCGGCGCCCACTCGATCAACGGCACCAAGTCGACCCCGTCGCTGTCCGGCGACCTGTTCGGCGACTGGCGTGAGGAGATCATCCTGCCTCGCGACGACAACGGCGCACTACGCATCTTCGCCACTCAGAACCAGACTGACCAGCGCATCTACACCCTGCTCCACGACGCTCAGTACCGAGTGGCCATCGCGTGGCAGAACTCCGCCTACAACCAGCCGCCGCACCCCAGCTTCCACATCGGCAGCGGCATGGCAACTCCGCCGCGACCGAACATCTACGTCCGCTGACCAACCCGTCACAAAGGGGCAACCCCGGCGCGAGACGCCGGGGTTGCCCCTTGTGGATATCGCGGGTCCGTACCCGGATCGGTGTTTCCGGCGTCTTCGGTTAGTAGGTCTCGGCGGCCGGCCAGCGGTCACCGAAGGTGATGGCGGAGGCGTTCAGCAGGGCTTCCAGCGCCTCGTCCATCGGGCGCGGCCGGTTCCTGTCGGGTCCAGGCTGCGGGTCACAAGGTACAGGGCACTTCAATGCCGCCTGCTCGCTCGGGAAATGTCCCCGCGCTCGCGCAGCCCGCCGGTAGTGGTGAACAGTTTCAACAGCCCGTTCGGGCCGGTCAGCTCCAGCCCGCGGGCCTTGGCCTCGGCCACCATGGCCGCCGCGACGGCCTGCTCCGGCGACAGCTGCCGCCTGTCACCCTCGGTCTTCTTCCCTGGACTCACAACGTTCGATGTCATCACTTACGGTGCCCATCCCGCCGGACCTCAGCCCGGCGTGTCGGGCCGGAAACACCGCTCCTGTCAGTGTCACGCTTCGATGCGTCCCGGCGGGTTCGCT
>NZ_JBFAAI010000062.1:0-1563 GCF_040639655.1 Actinoplanes sp. NPDC023801
AGCGAACCCGCCGGGACGCATCGAAGCGTGACACTGACAGGAGCGGTGTTTCCGGCCCGACACGCCGGGCTGAGGTCCGGCGGGATGGGCACCGTGAGTGATGACATCGAACGTTGTGAGCCGCGTCGGTATCCAGGGAGACCGTCTCCCGGATCACCGACAAAGTCGTCGCGGAGATGACCGAATGGTCATCGCGGCCACTCGACCGCGTGTACGCCGCCGTGTTCATCGACGCCATCGTCATCAAGGTCCGCGACGGGCAGGTCGCGAACCGGCCCATCTACGCGGCCATCGGCGTCACCGTGGACGGCCGTAAAGACGTCCTGGGCCTGTGGGCCGACACCGGCGGTGAGGGCGCCAAGTTCTGGCTCAGCGTCCTGGTCGACCTGAAGAACCGCGGCGTGGCCGACGTGTTCTTCGTCGTCTGCGACGGGCTGAAAGGGCTGCCGGACAGCATCGAGGCGGTCTGGCCGCAAGCCATCGTGCAGACCTGCATCATTCACTTGATCAGGAAAACGTTCCGGTTGACGTCGCGAGCCGACGCGGACGCGATCAAGCGAGACATCCGGCCGATCTACACCGCTGTCAACGCGGACGCGGCGGCGGCTGCTCTGGACGAGCTGGAAGAGAAATGGGGCAGCAAATACCGGGCGATGATCCGGCTGTGGCGTAACGCCTGGAACGAGTTCATTCCCTTCCTCGACTATGACGTCGAGATCCGGAAGGTGATCTGTTCCACGAACGCGATCGAGTCGTTGAACGCCCGCTATCGGCGGGCCGTGCGAGCCCGGGGCCATTTCCCGAGCGAGCAGGCCGCGCTGAAGTGCCTGTACCTTGTGACCCGCAGCCTGGACCCGACAGGAACCGGCCGCGCCCGATGGACGATGCGCTGGAAGCCCGTGCTGAACGCCTTTGCCATCACCTTCGGTGACCGCTGGCCGGCCGCCGAGACCTACTAACCGAAGAGCCCGAAACACCGATCCCGGTACGGACCCCGTCTCCGCGACGGGCAGCAATTCGCAGTTGAGAACAGGCATGTCCTCCGTTGGCCCGTCAAAGCGCAGTTGGACGTAGTCCATGACGAATTCGATCGAGTAGAGGCGGCAGCCGACGAGACGGCTCAACAGCTCGTTGGGAACGTACGCATTTCGTTCTGACGACACGCGCCCATGGTGCCTGATTGCCTGTCGGTGAACGTCCTCAACTCGGCATTATGCAGGTAATCCTTGTCAAGCAGATCCGGATGCTCAGCGCTGGCGGGTCAGATCCCGGTTTGTGACAGAGCGTCACCCTGCCGCCGTTGCCCGGGTGGAATTCCGACTACTCGATCAACGAAGCCTGCCAGTCTCGGCCCCGTTGTAGCACCTGGCCGCAGCCGTAGAGTCAGACTCCGGCTGTCTCATGAGACAGCCGGAGTCTGAAGAAGGACGACTCCGAACGGTCATCTGGTGCGCTTCGTACGCTTGCCGCCGCCGTCCGCGATCTCGCCTGTTTCCGGTGCAGGTTACGGCTCGAAGCCAGCGGTCAGGGTGCGGCGGTCGTAGCCGGCGAAGACGTCTGCTT
>NZ_JBFAAI010000062.1:1663-10232 GCF_040639655.1 Actinoplanes sp. NPDC023801
GGTCCCAGCCGCGGTTGTTGTAGACGATGACTTCGTTGCCGGGGCCGTGGAACTGGATCATGTCGGCGCGGCCGTCGCCGGTGATGTCGGCGAACTTGGTGCGAGCTGGGTCGAAGTTCGAGGTGAGGGTGCGGCGGTCGTAGCCGGCGAAGACGTCTGCTTGGTCCCAGCCGCGGTTGTTGTAGACGATGACTTCGTTGCCGGGGCCGTGGAACTGGATCATGTCGGCGCGGCCGTCGCCGGTGATGTCGGCGAACGGTGTCCGCTCACCCGCTGGCACCGGCGGCTGACCGCAGTTCTGGCTGGTGTCGACGTAGCTGTTGGCGCGGGCATCGTCGGTGATGTCGGACGGCCTGCCGTTGAACCAGGCGTGCACCGCACGCCAACTACCGTTGATCTGGTTCTGCTGCTCGTAGTGCAGATGCGGTCCGCTGGTGTCTGTGCCGGTGTTGCCGGTGTCGGCGACGTGCTGGCCCTGCTCGACGCGGGCGCCGTCGGCGAAGCGGTACGAGCCGGCCCGCAGATGCAGGTACAGGGTGCGCCACCCGTTGTCGTGCAGGATGCTCACCTGGTAACCGCCTCTGGTGCTGTGCCCGCGGTAGGCGGTGCCGCTCGCAGAGGCGAGCAGTGGCGTTCCTTCGGCCGCGCTCATGTCGATGTCATAGTCACCGTGGCCGGCGTAGGTGCTTAGTCGAACCCGGGCCTGGCATGCGAACGGGAGTTGAAACAGAGGGCGCGGTCCGGCGGCGACCGATACGGCTTCGGCAGCCCGCAGTGGGGCTTCTGCGGGGGAGCCCGGATCCGAAGGGCCGGGACCGGCCGCCGCTGGTGCGGCGAACAAGGGCAGCATCAAGGTGAGGGTGGCCAGAATGCCTACGAGCCAGGCTCGGACGAACGCTCCCGCGCACGCCGTATACGTCGCGTCCGGCATGGCTTTAAATGGGTGATAGTGACTGAGAGGCACGAATTCTCCTTCGGTTATAGGACGCTGGCGCCGACACGTTTCATGACATATCAAATCGTCTATTTACGACGATCAATGTCGTATTCCAGGTTAATTAGGAGAGGGCTTTCCTCACCTGTCGGCGCTGAGCCGCGGTCTGCGTGCTGGCTGCCATCCCTCCACATGTGCCTGCGGGGCGGGAGGGGACGGGGGTGCTGACTGCGCTTTGGTCAGACGGGGACGAGGGTCGCCGCCCGACACGCGGTCATTGAGGGAAGTTGATGTGGGGATTGGCCAACGGAAGGGCTCTAGGCGACGCCCTGACGGCACTCAAAGACCGCAGCGGACAAATCTTCGAGGCATTGTCAAAAAGATTGTCTGCTAGCAAATCCAGCCTGCACCGCTACGCACCGGGCGAGACCATTCCGACCAGCTGGAGCATGGTGAAGATGTGGGCGCGGGAGTGCGGGGCGACAAATGCCGAGGCTCGCCGGGTTGGAACACCTGCGTCCTCACGAGGCCAACTTGAGGTGTCAACCCGCCCGCCGCCACACATAACCCGTTTCTGGCGGGCTGGGCGGGGCTATGGCCCCCAGATCGGGCGATGCTCAGCTGCACATGCAACTTGGCGATCCTGAGCCGTTGGTCCGCGCCTCGTTCAGGTTGATCACGTCCACCACTCGGTGCAGTAGCCGCCACCGCGGACGAGAGCGCAGGCCCGGAATGTGAGCGTCCCCCGGCCCGAGTACCGGTCTGCCGCGGCGCTGGTGTTGGGTTTGTTCCTTTCGGAGACGGTGAAGGGTCCGCACTGCGCCCAGCCGTCACCACCCGTGTACGACCAGTCGAGCCAGACCTGTTCCCCCGACCGGGTAGCGCCGGATATGCGGGCGAACACGGCCTCCCCCACATCCGGGAACTGCTTGATCTTCAGCTCGATCCTGACCCCGTGTTCCGTCCTCTCCATCAGCGTCGTGCGGGCGTCCTGGTTGTAGGGGATGCCGATGAACTCGTCGCCGCACCGATGGGCGGCATGGGCTGGAGCCGCGCCGACTATCGTGCTGGTGGCGGCCATCACCACTGTGGCCACACTCGTGCCGATCTTCCGTCGCAGGTTCATGAATGTTCCTCTCTCAAAAAGTCAATGGGGTGCGGCGCAGAGAGTCCCGCGAATAGCCGCACTCCCGGCGCGGCTGACAGGGTGACTACGACTACAAGGAAGCTCGCAAACCCAGCGGCGATTGCCGGCGGCCAATCCCTGCCGCGGGTCAGGTCCGGACGAAATCCGGACGCCGGGCTCCCGCGATTGCGGTGGCGGCGACTGCGCCGCCGGGCCCTGTTCTCCTCAGGAATCGGTCGCGTTTCATGTAACCCCTTCCGTGTCGTTCGGCTCCTCGGGGACCAGGTCCGGCCCCGCTGACGGGATGAATTCCGCCATCCCGACGCCGCGGCCGTCGAGCCGTCTCGGCGGATCGGCTGCGCATGCGCGCAATGGCGGCTCCGGTTGCCGCGGGGCATTGCGCAAATGAGCAAGCAACTGACGCGGAGAGCTGGCGCCGGAGGACGAACCGCGATGCAGTTCGTGGAGCTGTCACGGGGGAGGTAGCAAGTGAATCTGGCACAGGCAACAGTTGCTGCGCCGCGCTCGGTGTCCACGGTTGTGCCGTCACTGGGCCGGTGGGGACTATCGCCGCACGCCGATCTGACGTATCGGGCACTCGCCATGCTCGGACCCAGTACGTCACTCTTGCTGGCCCGCCACCTCGGGGTCGAGATGGGGCGGATCAGCCGGGCCCTAGACGAACTCGCCGCCGTCGGTGCGGTACGGATCTGTGTCCAGGGACGATCGCGGACCTGGCACGCCATCGCCGCCGAACAGGTGTTGTCGACGCTTCAACGACGACGGACCCCACAGGCGTATGACGAGCGACTGCGCCAGCACATCGCTGCGGTCTCCGGCCTGCAACTGGAACGTCTTCCGGCGGCCTCGGTATGCCGCCTACCGACCAGGACGACCGCCCGGACCCGCATCGCCCAGCTGGTCGCTGCGGAACGCTGCGAGCACCTGGCCGTGAACACCGAGGACGTGATCAGCGCGGACGCCGCCGCCGCAGCGGCTCCGCTCGACCGGTCCATGCTGTCCAGGGGTATCCGGCTGCGCATGCTGAGCCTGACGCCCCGCGACGGGATCCACCGCGACGAAGTCCCTACCGGGGCTGAACACCGGGTAGCCGCGTCGCTGCCGATGAAGCTCATGGTCTTCGACCGGCGCGCCGCACTCTTTCCCGCCGATCCAGCCAACTTCGAAGCCGGCGCGATCCTGCTGACCGACGTGGACGCTGTGGCGCACCTGACCGGACTCTTCTACAAACTCTGGGGTGCCGCCCACAACCCTTACAAACCCGAGGTACCCATCGTCATGCTAAGCACTCGGGAGCAGACCATTGTGACCCTGCTCAGCTCCGGTCACAGCGAGACGGAGATCGCCGTCGCACTCGCACTGAGTCGCCGTACCGTCGTCTACACCTTGCGCGCGCTGATGGATCGCCTCGGTGTCGACAATCGCTTCCAGCTCGCTCTGGTCCTCGGCGCTGCCCGGGCCGTGCCTCTCCCCGGCGGATACCCATCGCCCTCACCCTCACAGGAGTCATGATGCGGAAACTTCGTCGCGCAATCGGAGTCCTCGCGACACTAGCCATCCTGTTCACCGGCTCAGCACCCGCCGCTGGCGCATCAGCGCAGCTGACGACACCGGTGTCCTGGACCATGGCGCCGTGCGCCACAGCACGCCTGTACGACACCGAACTGGACTCCAACCAGCGCTGGCTGGTTATCTCCGGCAGCGGTGTCCAGTGCGCCCCGGCTGTCAGCGACGGCGGGATCCGACTCGCCGTCTATCCAGCAGGACAATCCACGGGCACCGCAGCCGGGTACAACGTCCGGCTGTTCCCATCCACCGACCCAGGTGCCACGCGTGGCTTCGGCGCGGCGATCGCGCGGCCGGTCGCCGGCGAGTACGGAGTATGCGTTCTGGCCGGCGACAACGTACGCATCACCTGCGCTCGAGTAACCGTCTCGAGATTGGCGCCACGCCGCCTGAACATCCTCATGCAGACCCTGGAGCCCAGCGACCCGCTGGTCGTCAAACCGGTCGAGGCCGGCACCTACACCGGCACTGTGCTGCCACCGGTCCGGCCCGGCGAGCCCGGCAGCGGCGTCTGCGGATCCTGCTTTTGAACGACCATCGACACCCCTCCGGGTACCCCACCTGGCAGAAACCTAGAAATCCGCTCCCACCCGCACGACGCACCTTGCCGAGCTGCTGGCCGTTCCACTTCCGTTGGTTTCGGAACGGCTCTCGCTCGGCGAGCAGCGCCGGCCACCGGCCGGGAGGACGAGTTCCGCCGGCCCGGGATGATGACGGTGCAGTGTGCCCGTGGCTCCATGGGGGTGAGGACATTGCTACCGCGCCGGTCGAGTCACGCACTGTAGCCGGAGCTCCGCTGTCAACGACGTTCGGTCGGGTCGGCTTCGACGATCAGGGAGCCGGGCAGCTTGTCAAGGGCCGCTGCGGCCGCGGCGGCGTCAGCCACGACGACGGCGTGCCGGTAGGGCAGCAGCCGGGCCTCCCACAGGTCACGTTGCGGTTCGGTCAGCGAGATTACGTCGACCAGCGGAACCCCGACGATGTTCTCGGCACGTAGGGCCTGGACCTGGGCGACCGCGATGTCTTCACCGCGTTCGGCAGCGGCGAGCTCGTCGCTGGCGTCGCGTAGGCGCTGCTCGGTGACGCCTACGGCACGTTGGGCCACCTCGACGGCGATGTCGGCGGCGGTGAGTTCCTGTTCGGCCTGTTCAACGGTCCGGCCGTCGGCGGCCGCCGCGGCCTGCCGAAATCCGCGAATGGCGGTGGTGTGGACCTCGATCTGGGCGATGTTAGTGGTCTGCTGCTTCTCCAGCGTGTCGACGGCTGCCTTGGTGTCGTCGTAGGCCTTCTTGCGAGTGCGAAAGTTCGCCTCAAGGGCTTTGTCGTCGCGCAGCCGTTCCAGGTCCTGGTCGGCGGTGTCGATCGCCGCGTCGAGCTCCGCCTTGGTGGCGTCAAGGTTGCCGACCTCATGGGCGAACTCCTCGACGAGAGCGACCCCATCGACCAGATGGCGGGCACACCGCGACTGCCAGTTGTCGTCGGCTTCGGCCCGCAGGGTTCGGGCCTGTTCCCGGCTGTGGATCATGTCTTCGATGACGCTGACCCGGGTGTTCCAGGACTCGTAGTCAGTGCGGGCCTGCCGGGCTTCCTCGGCGTGCTGGTACTCGACTTGCCGCGCCGTCTGCTCATCCTCAATCTCCCGGTTCAGTCCGGTCAGCGCGCCGATGGCGTCGAAGATCCGTTCTGGGGTCAGCTCGTTGAGCGGCTGGGCGAGCAGGTTCGCGGTGGCGTTGGCCCGCACCGACGTGGACAGGAACGACACGCACCGCACCGTCTGCCCGTACAGGGTGCGGGCGAGTTTGTTGGCCCGCAGGTCGGTGCGGCCGTTGCTGTGCGGTAGCGCGTCCCACTGCCCGTCGGCGCCTTCTGCGCGGTCATTTTCGGTGTCACCGAAAGCGACGTGCAGCCGCGGCGCCCATCGCAGCTCCACGTGCGGCGCCTGCCGGTTGATCCGCAGCCACACGGTCAGCACGTTGGCTTCCAGCTCGGGCAGAGTCTGCGCCGACGGCGGCACGTACACACCGATGATGTAGCCGTGGTCGGCGTTGGCGTGCACCACTTCCTGCCCGGCCAGCTCCGCGGTGAACAGCAGTTCGGCGGCGTCTTGCGCTCCGGATTGCAGCCGCCACTGGTCGTCGGCGTGCAGCAGGCTGATGCCGGCGATGAACGACGACTTCCCGGCGCCGTTGGAGTCCGAGGGGCCCTGCCCGGCCACAGTGATCAAACCGCGGGAGGTGATCGGCACGGGATGCGTCGACAGGCGGGAGATGTTGACCATCTGCACGCCGGCGAGCACGCGCGGCCCGACGATGTCGACGTTGGTGCTGCCGTCGGCCGTGTGCGGTGCCGTCAATGGATGCTCTCCCTGCTCGTGCGGTTTCGGCGTTCGCGGATCGCGGCGGCAAGTGGATGGTTCGGGGCAGCGGCGAGGATCAACTGGTCCTGCAGCCGGCTGCGGGCGGCCGGGGTGAGCCGCAGCAGTTGCGGGCCAGGAACGTAGCCGCCTTCACCACCAGCACGGTCGCGGCGGCGGGCCAGCAGACCGCAATTGACGAGTCTGCTTAGCGCGGCCTTCCCGGCGCCGGCTGGAACCTTGCCATCCTTGAGCAGGTCGGTCTCAGTAGTCAGGAAGCCGCTCGTCCAGGTGTCGGCGCTTAGCTGCTCCTCGCTGCGGGGGATCGCGACCGAGTACACCAGGACCAGCACGAGCACGGCCCGTTCTGTCGGTGTCAGCGGCTGCCAGCCGTCGGCGGTTAGCTCCGCGGTGACTGTGTCGTCGTAGCCGGAGGTGAACCGGACGTCGTCGACGGCCACGAGCGTACGGCCGGTGCGGCGCAGCAGCTGTTCGAGTCGTTCCCGGCTGGTCGGATCATGCAGCGCGGGCAGTTCCTGGCGGTGGACCGGTTCCCGGGAGTGTTCCAGCAGCGCGTACGCCGCCTCGACGTTCTCGCGCTGTCGGTCGGTCAGCGAGGCCAATACGGTGTCGAACACCACGTTTGGGTCGCTGTTCATTCCTGCTCCCGCGGGTGGCCCTCGACGGGAGGGTTGGGAGAGGGCAGCATCCGCCACATCTCGCGCAACGTAGACAGGTCCATGGCCGTCCACGTGGCCACTCGAGGGCCGAGCCGCACATGCCCGGGCGTCTGCAAGACCCACCGTGACGTTTCCAGACGGCGCAGGCCAGCGGTCAGCAGCCGACGCCGGCTGACCCGGTCACGGCCCGGCGTCAGGGCGGCGAGAACGGTGCCAACCTGTTCAAGGCCGGCGAGCCGGCCCGGCCACGGATCGGCTGCCGGGTCGGCCCAGCAGCAGCGCAGGCAGGCGGCCAGGGTCCGCAGCGTCCCGGACATGTTCTGCAGCGTCACCGGTTCCTGCCCGTACTCAGCCAGCACATGCGGGCTGGCGCCGGCGGGCAGATGCGGTAGCAGCCACACCGACTGCGCGTCCGATTCCACCAGCCTGCGCATCCCGTCCGGGCTGCGGCTACCGGCTGGTTCCTGCTGCGGCCCGCCGGAGCGGACCTTCGCCCACCACACCGCGGTTTCGCGCTCGTTCACGATGACACCGCGGTGTTCCGCCGCAGCCAGCCGTCGCTCACCCAGGTCACCTCTGAGTCCATGTCGATACGGAGCCCGGCACCCCAAGTCAACTCGTAGGGCAATTCGGGCCGTAGTCCTATCGCGGCTAGATCCGACAGCACCCTGCGCCCAGTCGGCCAGTCCCCGGCCGCGGCCAGCAGCGCCGCGACGGTGACCTCATCCCCGCCGGCGAGGAACTCCTCCGCTCGGTCAGCAAGCAGCCGCAGGTCACCGTCGGTGTCCGGCAGGTCCGCCCGTCCGTCGTCGTCGATTCGCGGCCGCGGCGGCGGCGTGCGCCCGGCGTCGATGTGCAACCCATCTTCGACCGCAGTGAGCAAATCCTCCGCGGTGAAGAACGGGTCTGGGGCGTCGAACAGCAGCCCGTCGACCGCCGCGGCTAGCTCGTCGATACTGGCCTGCCGGGCGAAGGTCCGCCACCGTTCTGCTGGAAGCAATCCCAGGGCCCTCGTCCGGCCCGCCTTGTCGATCAGCCGGCCCGCAGCAGCTGCCACCGCATCGCGATACCCGGCGACGGCCAGCCGCAGATCCGTGCACTCTGGCAGCAGCTGCGGCCAGATGTCGGCCGCCCGGTTGTGGTACGCGGTCGCCTGGTCCAGTAACCCCTGATTGCCCAGCAGAGGCTCCGCCTGCTCGCGCAGCGACTCGACCGTCCCGGACTTCGCCAACTGCATAATGGGGTTCGCCAGCAGCCGGAACACGGTAGTCATCTGCACCAGATGGTCGCGGCCCTGCTCCAGCGTCGTCGTCTCATCATCAATGGCCAGCCGGGCAACCGACAGCAGCTGATGTAACTCGCTCAGCCCGCCGGTATGCGACAGCCGACGCAGGAACAACAGCATCACGTACGGCGCGAACGCGGCCTGGTAGTACATCTCGTTCGGCCGCTCGTTCACCTTCGACACCGCCCGGTACGAGCGCAGCACCTCGAACCGTCGGCGCACCGCACTCTCGGTGAAGGCACTGCAGGCGGCACATACCTGTTCGATTGTCAGACCGGCCGGGCCGGCGAGTGCGAACGCGTTCAGGATCGCCTCGTCGATGTCGACACTGTCAGAGTCATCGATCATGCTGCCGGACGTGCGGGCCAAGACCGAGTACACCTGCCGGTAGATCGCCAAGACCGTCGAGTCGGCCGCTGCCGCCTCGAACGGCAGCTCGTCAGGCCCGGTCACCTGACACCGCCGACAACACCGTGGTTGGCCGCGAGCCCGGCCGGTAGGTCCGCCATGGGGACTGTAAGAACAACGGTGTAACTCCTGATCAAGGAGACGCACCTGATGACTGTCATGACGGACACCGTGGATACTTCCGCGGTGGCGAAGA
>NZ_JBFAAI010000063.1:0-9803 GCF_040639655.1 Actinoplanes sp. NPDC023801
ATCCTTAAACGCCGCCTTTCCGATGCCGTCTACCAAGCCCTCCGCGCCGACGCCAACCAGCCAACGGGTTGACAGAGGAGCAATGCACAGTCCCGATGCTGGGCATGCCGAATCTGGCCCGACCCTACCGGCCCGACGACGACCGAATCGTCGAGCTCACTCTGCACCGCAACATCGACGCCAGCCTTCGCCACGACGTGACGATCACCGCCTGATGGTAGAACCTCACCGCTTAACCACTCGCATGGGCGCACCAAAAGGCACCCACGAACACCACGACGATCACCGATTCGGACGCATAAGCACTGGTCAGCACCACGACGGATCGACCGGTCAAAAACAACCGATCACCACCGGATCACCACGCCACAAATAACGGGATCTGCGAGCCGAAAAGTGGGGAACAATAAAGGCCGTGACCCACGTTTCCGCAGGTCACGACCTTTTCGAGAAGTGCGCCCGAAGGGACTCGAACCCCTAACCTTCTGATCCGTAGTCAGCTGACTAGTGGTCGCGAGTGTGCTCTGCTACCCCTCGGGCTCAAGACCGTACCGAAGACAATCTACCAGCTCAGAGGGCCTTTGCGTTTCCGCTGGTCGGAGCCGAGTGCGTGGCACAGACTTCTCGTGAATGGATCGCCGCCTTTCGAGCGTGCTGATTTAGCCGCGGCCGTGCTGGAACGGTCGACGACATCCGATCACCACCGGATCACCACGCAACACCGTTACCCTGCGTGCACGGGCCACGTTGTGGCCGACCAGCAACGAGGTCCTTGCCCTGGCTCGGCGTACAGCGACATCGCGTCGGCTGGGGCGATATGCAATCACCGCACGGGAGAGTCAACCAACCAACCTTAGACGGGGCTGCCCGCCGCCGGCGCGCTGTGCCGATGTAAACCGGTTGGTACTGAAACGGTGCTCGACATCCGATCACCACCGCGGGGACAGCGATCGCCACTAGCACCATCTGATTTGTAGAGAAGGGGCTTCACTACTGCCGGTTGAGCGTCAGTGTGCCTTTACGTCCGCGGGAGTTGAAGTAGCGGCCCCGCACGTCGCCGCTGGCGGTGTCAATCACTACTTCGGCGGTGCCTTCCTGGTCGGTCATGTCGGGGTCGGCGATGCCGGGCTGAACGGCGTTGCGGTAGGTGTAGGTGAGTCGTGCGTGCTGGTGTCCTTCGGTGCTGAGGTTCGCGGCGATGGAGTAGGAGCTGGATGTTCGGGTGCCGAGGACCTCGAAGCGGATGGCGATGTTGGTCCAGCTCTGGTCGATACAGATCTTGATGGGCAGTCTCGTGTTGTTGTACGAGGAGACAAGTTGCCCTTCGTAGATTCCCTCGACGATCGGAGTCTTGATGAAGCCGAGCCGATGGAGCCAGACCCAGCGCCACGCGGTAGCGTCGATCAGCCGGTAGAGCAGGCCGTACACCGCGGCGACAGTGGGCGCGCTGAAGAGCCAGCCAGGCCCGATGTTGAGGGCGTCGCTGATGGTGTCCGCGGCGATCGCGGTCAGGACCGCGATCACGGCGATGACGCCGTAGGCGGAGATCCGGCTGTCGGTGCTGCTGTAGAGGTGCACGGTTAGAGGGTCCGCCCGAGCGCCGCGAGGATTTGGGAGGCGGTAGCGGCGCTGTGGTGTCCGGGGTCGTCGACGAACAGCCGGTGGACCTCGTCTCCTGATGTGAAGGTGCTGGTCAGGGTGGCGACCGACTGGTTGTTCAGCCAGGCGAGGACGGCGGAGAGCCGGGCGGAGTCGTCGGTGAGGAAGTAGCTGTCCGGGACGTTGTAGGTCATGCACTCCAGCAGGTAGCCGGGGGCGATCCCGTCGGTGAGCAGGCCGGTGGCGACCGCCCGCTTGCGGAGGTTCTTGATCTGGCGGACGGTCGGCTTATACCGCTCGGAGCAGCGCTTGTTCTTGTCCCGGCCGTTCTTGATGTGTTCCTTCGGGTAGTTCACGATCCGGGAACCGTGCAGCGGGTCGATGGCGACGCCTTCGATCCAGGTGGGCTGCCCGTACGCCGGGTACGAGGTGTAGAGCCGGTGCTGAAGCGTCGGAACCACGTCGGCGTCGACGTACCCGGCGGTCTTATCGACGCGCAGGCACTTGTTCTTCGGATGCACCCGGCGGGTGCCGTAGTAGTCGACCAACGCCTGGTGGACCAGGGTTCGGAAGCGGCTTGCGCTCGTTGTTCCGGCTCCTCGGTCCCGTAGTTCGCGGTCCCGATCGGCTGGCGGCAGGCGGCTGATGTCGGGGTACATGGTGGAGGTGAGCATCACGATCACGTCGACGTCGGAGTCGCCCCGGGTGTTGGTCGCGTTTGCATACGACCCCTGCAGGAAGACTTCCCATCGAAGGTCGCGCAGGGCAGCGGACCGGTCTAAGGCAGCCTTGACCGACGTGTAGGTGTTCTGGGCCGCGTCCTGCGTGCCCGGGGTGGTCCAGTTGCGCCGCTCGGTATCGGTCGTCGTCACGTGCTCCCCCTCAGTCTTCGAGCACAGGGTAGGAGGACCCTCTGACAAAAACCGCCGTGTGCTGTCCCGCCGTGCCTGTCGCACTGCTATTCCTTCGCGGGGCGGTACGGGCTCCATCCGTTGAGGTGCGGACGCAGGCCTTCCGGGCCAGGCCTGATGGTGAAGTCGATGCTCGCGAGCGTCGGTGTGCCGATGGTGGGGTCGATCTTGTCGGCATGAGCGCGTGCCCAGGTCAGCCATGAGGTGAGCTCGCCGTCGCCGGCCGCCTGGTCCGTGGCGGTGGAATGTTCGAGGGCGTCGCAGAATGCTCGCATCTCCGCGGCGGTCCGCCACTGCTCCAAGGCGGTGGTGAAGGTCTTCCTGCGGTGCTCCTCGACGGCGAGGCGACGGGCTTTCGTGAGGGCGTGCTCCCATTGGGCCTGGGTTTCGATCTCGCGGCGGCGGCGTTCCTCGGCTGCCTGTTGTTGGGCGAGCCTTGCTGCGGCCTGCCGTTCCTGCTCCCGTTGGCGGAAGGCGGCGAGGATCCGGTTCTGTTTCTCGATGGCCTTGATGATGTCGGCGATGATGCGGCCGGCTTGCTGTTCCAGGGTCTTGGTCGTGGTGTCGTGCCAGGTGAGGCGCTGGTCGGTGTAGGAGCCGTTGGCGACGTCGAGGCGAAGGCGTCCGGTGGCGACCCTGTCGAACTCCGGAATCGGCGCCCAGGGCCGCAGTCGTTTGGTCCGCTGTTCGCCGACGGTCAGCACGTGGGGTACCTGGTCGTGCTCCTCGACGATGTCGAGGGACCGCCGGGCGCTGCCGAATTTGACGTACGGTTTCGGGTGTTTCGTGGTGAGGTTGACCCCGACGCGGCACTTCCGGTCGGCCCCGGCACTGTCGAGGGCGTGGAGCAGGCCGATCACCCGGGGGATGGATTCGGGTGTCACCCGCAGATTGGTGGGGTCCTGTTCGAGAGCGCCGTAGTCGGCCGGTGGCGTGGCGCGGGTTTCGCCTTGGTTGAGCCGTAGCCGGTTCCAGTCGGTGTCGTAGGGCTGCGCTGCCGAGTACAGGCGGATGACGAGGTCGCCGGTGTTGCGGCCGGTGTGCCGCAGGTCGTGGCCGTCCGGTACGAGGTTGTGTTGCTTGGCGGCGTGGATGGCTCGCCGGTAGCTCGCGCGGGTGTCGGGGTCCGGGTCCGGCACGACCAGGGTGCCGCCGCAGTTCTGGAGCTTCTCGATCAGCGCGGCCGCTTCTCGAACTACTGCCGGCGTCGCCGCCGGCTGACGGCTCTTTCCGGTAGAGGCCGTCTGCAGGGGCGAGGCGCCCGGCAGGCCGGCGGAAGGCGTGGTCGCCGTGCCGGGCACGTCCGGGTAGCGGCCGTTGTCGAGGTAGTAGCGGCCACGCTCAGTCAACGTCGCGGACCACCGGCCGCCCCGCCGTGACACGGCGACCAGGCGGCGGCCCTGCAAGGCCCTTGCCGTCTGTTTCGCGCCATCGCCGGGCATATCCGCATCGGGACACCCGGCCTCCACCCAGCGCAGCACCTCGACCTGGTACGGCTTCAACGGTGCGGCGATGTCCACCATCGGCCAGTTATACCGACGGCCTCCCCCTCCGGCATAGACCCTCCTCGTCCGGTAGCCGTAGTTCATCGGTCGATGCCAGAGTGGTGCAGCGCGGGTCGCATCCCTGATCTCGTGGCGGGCCGGCGTCCGGAAGGGGCGGTTCAGGTGGCGTTCGATGCATCGCGGTACGTCGTCGGTGACGAGTGGGCGTATCGGCTTAGAGACACGGCACCGTCGGAACGCGTGCGGATCAAGGCCGTCACGCCGAAGAAGGCCTCCGCGAGCATCGAGGTGGAGTTCCTCGACGACGGCCACCGTGTGGCGACCGTGCCGTCGACCCGGCTGAAAGCGCGGTGGTCGGATGTCGAGGCCTACGACGCTCAGCAGGCGGACTGGGAGCGCATCGCAGATGTCGAGCTCGACTCTGCCGAAGACCGCGCAGTCGGCACCGTCTACACCGCCCTCATCCCTGACGAGGTCGCCGAACTCGACTGGCGGCCGGTCGAGAACGCCACGATCGTCAAGGACCGCGCGAAGCTGGCCGAGATCCTGCGGGTGCCTGTCGACGAGGTGCTCGCGGGAGCCCAGTGGTTCACTACCGACGACGCGATGATGGTCTCGCCCGCCGGCAGCCTGATGATCGCCGAGGCTGCCTGCCGCGCCCACCCGGACACCATCCTGGAGCACGTGAACGAGGGGGAGGAAGAAGCCCGGCACAAGTGCAAACACGGTGGGCCGCACCCCTTCCGCAAAGGCGAGCAGACCAGCCCGGAATGGGAGTACCGCTGGTACCGCGAGCACGTTCGCGCCGAACACGAACTCTTACGGCAATGGTGCGGCCACCGCGCCGTCGCCACCCACGAACGTCTCAACGCCGCCGAAGCGGAGAACCACCGCCTCGACGTTCTCGTCGTGCAACTCATCAAAGCCCTCGACCTCGCCGGCGAAACCAGGCAGGCCGAACGTTTCGCCGAGGAACACGAAGCCGACCGGATCACCCCCTACACGATCCGCCCCGTCGTCGACCGTCCACTGCACGCGTCCGAGATACCCGTACACGAAGTCCGGGTATACCGGCACCGGCACTGGGGATAGGCGATCACCACAGCCGCAGATCAACCCGGCCAGCTCGGGTCTCCTGCGCTGCAGGTCCGTCAACTCACCGCCATAGGGCGATGAACGGGCTTGCTTCTCACGCTATCCCGACGACTCCTTTCAGTGGCATCATCACTGCGGAGCGTTAGCGCGTTGGCCATGGTGGATGGAGGCGGTATGGGCAAGAGCGACGCAGATCCTTCGAAGTGGGACTGCCCGCCTCATACCAAGGCCAAGCACGACATGCTTGCTTCGTACCTCGACGGCTGGTTTCCGATCCTGTCGAGTTGGAACGGTCGCGTGTTGTTCTTCGACGGCTTCGCCGGCCGCGGCCGATACAACGACGACGCCGAGGGTTCACCGTTGGTCGCACTACGACGCTTGGTCGAGCATCGCTTCTTCCCGAGGATGCAGGGCAAGGAGTTCGTCTTCTACCTGGTCGAAGCGAACAAGGACAACGCTGAGTCGCTGGAGCAGGAGATCGCCGCCTTCAAAGCCGCGAAGACGCCGTGGCCCAAGAACGTCAAGACCGTGGTGGTCAACGAGGTCTTCGATGTGCAGGCCACAGCCATGATCGGTCACCTGCGCGAGCAGAAGCGGAAGATGGCGCCGTCTTTCGTCTTCGTCGACCCGTTCGGCTACAGCGGGTTGCCCATGGATCTGCTGGCCGAGTTGCTGAACTACGGGCGCAGCGAGGTGTTCATCAACTTCATGGTCGGTCACGTACAACGGTTCATCGAACGCGAGGGCCAGGAGAAGGCGATCAGTGGGCTCTTCGGGCTCGGTGTCGACGAGGTGATGCGCGACTTCGACGGCACGGTCTCCCGGGTCGAGCACCTCAAGAATGTCTACGAGCGACAGCTGCAGAGGAAAGCGGGCTTCCCGTACGTTCAGTCCTTCGCGATGGTCAACAAAACGGGCAATATCGGCTACTACCTGATCCACGGAACCCGCCACCTCAAGGGCGTCGAGTTGATGAAAGACGCCATGTGGAAGATCGACCCCGGCGGGGGAAACATGTTCTCCGACCGCCTTGCAGGCGAGCAGGTTCTGTTCGAGCTCGAGCCGGATCTCACGCCGTTGAAGGATGAGCTGCTGCGGAACTTCGCAGGCCAACGTCATCTCGTCGTCGAGTCGATCATCGAGCACACACTGGTCCACACTCCGTATCGGCGCCCACATGTGCGACCGGTGTTGGCCCGGCTTGAAAGAGACAAAGCGATCGAGGTGCACCGGCCGCCCGGCAAACGCCAGTTCGCCGAGGGAGTGACGGTGTCTTTCCCTAGGCTGCAGCGGTAGAGACGGCGGGCATCTGGTCCCAGGTACGTCCGTCGAGTTCACGCCCACCGGACTTCGGCGTGCGTCCACCCCACTGCTTGAAGAAGAAGGCCACACCTGCCTCCACGCACTGATCCCTCAGGTCCTCGGCCCAGGACGGCTCCATCGGCCGCGCATTCGGGCCGCTTTCACCGCCGGCGATAACCCAGCCGATGCCCTCCAGGTCCAACGCCGGCAACGGTTCGAGCAGCGGCTCGCACGAGAGGAACCGCACTGCCGCTGGCACCTCTCGCAGGTCGTTGATGCGATCCACGACCTGCTGACCCTCCACCGACACACCCATCCACACGTTCGATGGCCACTGCAGCGTCCCGGCCAGTCGCCGAAGGCGGCGAGCTCGCTTGGTCAGCACCTGATAGCTGTGTTGCGGGGTCGCTGCCATGACCTCGAAGACCTGCTGGATGAACGGCACCGGCACGCGGGCGTGGAACAAGTCGCTCATCGAGTTCACGAAGACCCGTCGTGGTCGCCGCCAGGTCAGCGGCAAGGTCAACGAATCGGGATGCAGTGTCAGGCCGAACCCGGGACCACTGGTGCGCGGGTCACCATCGCGTTGGTACCGCGGCTGTCCCATCATCTGCAGGCGCTTTGACAGGGCCATGGCGTAGCAGTTGTCGCAGCCCGCGGAGACCCGATCACATCCGGTTGTCGGATTCCATGTCGCTTCAGTCCACTCGATGGCACTACGGTCACCCATCGTCATCCCCCTTTTGCCGAGCGTACCGGTCGTAGAACAAATGTTCTAGGCCGACCACTCCCTTGATACGCGCCCTTGCGTCAACCCAGGCGCAGAGATACGCAACAACTCCGCGCACGCTGACAGTGACTCCATGGATATGGATGGATACACTCAGCTACGGGAGGGTGCCGTGGCCAAGGGGACTTCGTCAGGACTACTGGATCAGCAACGCACTCAGTCCGTCTTCAAGCACAAGCTTCTCGAAGACTATGTATTGCCCTTCGCCGAGATGACCGGATCCAAGGTGGAGGGGCGACGTGTAGTCGTCGTCGACGGATTCGCCGGCCGAGGCCGCTATCCAGATGGCCAGCCCGGCTCGGCGGAGCTGATGCTGAGAACGGCGGAGCGCGCTTCCAGAGCCGCTATCGAGCCGATCCTGGTGGAGAAGAAGCCGGCAGACTTCAAGCAGCTTGCCGCAGTGGCGATGGAGTACCGCGCTAGAGGGGTGCGGGCCGAGACATTGCCCGACGACGTACTGCAGCACCTGCCGTTGATCATTGAACGGGCGTCGGGCGTACCGCTGTTTCTCTTCCTCGATCCATGCGGCGCAAATCTCCCCTACGACGCCCTGGCGGCAGTGGTGAGCGGCCCCCGTAGACCCCTCTGGCCGGCAACGGAGGTACTGCTCAACTTCAGCGCGGACCTGACGAGGCGAGCATCGGGAGCACTCAAAGCAGGACTGCTGGATCATGACGCCCTTCCCGTGATGGACCGCACCTGTGGTGGGCCATGGTGGCGAGAGGTTGCCTTGGCTGCGCAGGCGTCATCCTCCGCCGGCGGCTTCGAGCGGGCTGCATTCGCTGTCGTAGAGGAGTACGCGCGACGGCTGGGCGTGGCGGGCGGCATGTACCCCATGACGATTCCGGTCCGGCGTCGCGTCCACCATCAGCCGGTCTACCACCTGGTGTTCTTGACCCGGCGCAGCCACGGCGTATGGGTCTTCGCTACCGCGCTGGCACAGGCACGGCAGGAGTGGATGCGTGCGTTAGGGCCCGCGGAAGACGATGTCACCACCACGCTGTTCAGCTTCGGCGATGCCGTCGAGGGCCAGATCGACGCCGAACAGCGACAAGCCCGAGGCGCCGTCGCCGCCAATCTGCGTAGCCTCGTCGCAAAGAGGCCTGTCTTTCGACTGGTCGATCAGCCCTGGGAGATCTTCGGAGAGGCCTACGGTGTCGCCACCGAACCCACGGTCCGGCAGGCGATCGACGACCTGGAGCGATCGCGTCAGATCCGCGTCGTCGAACGCAAAAGACATGTTCGTGATTGGCGAGTAGCGCGCCCAGAGACGTTCATCGCACCTACACGGCCGTAGCGGTCGGCATCTGATCCCAGCGCTGCCCATCGAGCAGGCGCCCACCTTGCTTCGGAGTCCGGCCGCCCCACTGTTTGAAGAAGAACGGCACCTGCGCCTCGACGCACCGGTCCCGTAGCCCCGTCACCCATGCCGGATCAATAGGACGATGCCGGGGCCCGGACTCGCCGCCTGCGATGACCCAGTGCAGGCCGGTGAGGTCAATCTCCTCCAGCGGGCCGAGCAACGGCTCGCAGGAGACGAAGCGGACTGCGGCGGGTACCTCGCGGAGGTCGTCGATCCGGGTGAGAACCGAGTCATCCTCGACCGAGACGCCCATCCAAAGGTTCGCCGGCCAGTCGAGTTGATCGGCGATCTTTCGCAGCCGGGCCGACCGCTTGGTGAGGACCTGATAGGTGTGCTGTGGGGTATCGGCGATGATCGCGAAGACGTCCCGCACGAAGTCCAGCGGAATGCGGGCATGGAAGAGATCACTCATCGAGTTCACGAACACCACGCTGGGGCTACGCCACTTATAGGGCTGCTGCAAAGCTTCGTGATGAACCGCGAGCCCGAAGCCGGGACCTGAGGTACGTGGGTCACCGTCCTGTTGATACTTCGCGGCGCCCATCGCCTTGAGACGTTTGGCCAGGGTGAGGGCGTAGCAGTTGTCGCAGCCGTCGGATATGCGATCGCAGCCGGTCGTGGGATTCCAGGTGACCTCGGTCCACTCGATCGCGGTTCGCGTTGCCACCGGACAACCTCCACTGCCTCAACGCATCGGCCACAAGAAGACTTTTGTGATAAATTTTGACCGGTCAAAATTTACCACTAGGCTTGCGGGCGTGCCAGCGGGGCGCACTCGACGTGAAGAAAGCCGGTTTCGCGAGCAGGCTCAGCAGCTCGCCGCCCGGCTCCGCGCGCTGCGCACCGACCGCGGAATGACCCAAGAGCAACTCGCCACACAGGCCCAGGTCGCGGTATCAACGCTTCGCAAGATTGAATCCGGCCGCGTAGTAGAACCCGGCTTCTTCACCATGCTGTCGCTGGCATCCGCACTAGGTATCGAGCTTCAGGACTTCAGTCAGGTGACCGTCTCGCCGATACAACACTGAGGATCAGCTTCCGGCGCCGGTTGCGAACCTCCTGGCGACGTTCAACAACGGCCCGGTCACAGCGGCTCGGCAGGTTGCCAGCGGACGCGACCTTGCCTGCCTGGGCTGGCCAGCAGGGACTGTAAGAACAACGGTGTAACTCCTGATCAAGGAGACGCACCTGATGACTGTCATGACGGACACCGTGGATACTTCCGCGGTGGCGAAGAA
>NZ_JBFAAI010000064.1:0-9261 GCF_040639655.1 Actinoplanes sp. NPDC023801
CACCTGGCCAGCACCAACCGGCACCTCCTCAGCCGGGACCAGCCGCAGACAATCCAGCGACGCACCACCCACCACATCCAGATGCCAGGCAGCCGCATCCGGCACCACCAGCGACGACGACGGCAACGCCCGCACCAGACGCGGCACCCACAACCCATCGGCACGAACCGCCACCTGCGGCTCATCCAAAACCGCCAGGTCATACAGCACTCTGTCGTCGACGTCGCCGTCCACATCGGCCAACACGATCCGACCCGGATTCTCCGACTGCGCCGACCGCAACAAACCCCACACCCCGGACGCCAGCGGATCCACCAGCACACCACCCACAGCGACCGCACCACTCAACGCCACCACCAGCACACCCTCAACACCCGAAGCCAGCCAACCCTGCACCCGCTCCAGCACCACCACCACATCCGGCGAACCGACCCGCCACACCTCCACCCCGACCTCCGAAGAAACCGGCGACGCGCCCCGCACCAACGACCACTCCACCCGCAACAACGCGTCGCGGGTGGCCGTGTCGGCCGGGAGGCTGGTGGCCAGGGCGCGGAAGGCGAGCCGTTCCACCGCCGCGACCGGCATTCCGGCCGGGTCGGTCACGGTGACCCGGACGGCGTCCTGCCCGGCGGCGCTGATCCGCACCCGGAGCGCGGTCGCGCCGACCGCGAAGAGCTGCACGCCCGACCATGCGAAGGGCAGGGCGACCCCGCCGGTGGTGATGAAACCGCCCAGCCCGGCCGCCTGCAGAGCGGCGTCGAGCAGGGCCGGGTGGATGCCGTAGCGGTCCGCCTCGCCGGCGGGGCCGGACGGCAGTTCGACTTCGGCGTACACCTCGCCGTCGACCGCCCAGGCGTGCCGGAGACCGCGGAAGGCCGGGCCGTAGCCGTATCCCGCCGCTGTCGCGGCCGTGTAGAACCCGGCCACGTCCAGTTCCGTGCCGTCCGCCGGCGGCCATTCGCCGAGCCCGTCCGGCGCCGTGGTCCCGGCCGGTTCGAGAGTGCCGGAGGCGTTCCGGGTCCACGGCGCGTCGATGTCGTGCTCGCGCCGCGAGTAGATCTGCAGGGCCCGCCGGCCGTGCTCGTCGGCTTCGGCGACCCGGACCTGCAACTGGGCCGCGCCGTCGGCGAGGACCAGCGGCGTCTCCAGGGTCAGCTCGCCGATCCGATGGTCACCGGTCTGCTGTGCGGCCTGCAGGGCGAGTTCCACGAAGGCGGTGCCAGGGACGACCACGCTGCCCGACACGCGGTGATCGGTGAGCCAGCCGGGGGCCGTCGCGGTGACCCGGCCGGAGAGCAGGACACCGTCCTCGTCCGCGAGGACCGTCATGGCGCCGAGCAGGGGATGTGCCAGACCGGACAGACCGATCGCGGTCGCGTCGCCGGATCCGGCCGTGGGTGCCGGCCAGTAGCGCCGGCGCTGGAACGCGTATGTCGGCAGTTCGCTGACCGGCCCGTCACCGAGCATCACCGACCAGTCGACATGCCCGCCCTGCGCCCACAACTCACCGGCCGACCGCAGCAGCTGCACCCAGCCGCCCTGATCCCGCCGCAGCGACCCGGTCGCTGCGCCACCGCGCTCCCCGATCCCCGTAGTCAGGACCGGATGCGGGCTCACCTCGACGAACAGCCGATGACCGGCAGCGATCAGACCACCGACCACCTCATCGAAACGCACCGGACGCCGCAGATTCTCGAACCAGTACCCCGCACCCAGCTCCACCGGATCGATGCGCTCACCGGTCACCGTCGAATAGAACGGCACCTCACCGGCCAGCGGCGTCAAACCGTCGAACGCGGCCAGCAGTTCCGCACGGAGGCTGTCGACGTGGGCGCTGTGCGAGGCGTAGTCGACCGGCACCCGCCGGCACCACACGCCCCGCTTCTCACAGCGGGCGACCACGTCGTCGATACCGATGGAGTCGCCGGAGAGCACCACGGACGCCGGACCGTTGACCGCAGCCACCGACACCCCGCCGACACCCTCGATCAACGCCGCCGCCGACTCCTCATCGACAGCCACCGCCAACATCCCGCCGGTACCCGCGATCGCCCGCAACGCCCGCGACCGCACCGCCACCACCCGAGCACCGTCGGACAACGACAACACCCCGGCAACCACCGCCGCCGCGATCTCACCCTGCGAATGCCCCACCACACCGGCGACATCCACACCCAACGCCCGCCACTGCTCAGCCAGCGACACCATCACCGCCCACAGCACCGGCTGGACGACGTCGACCCGGCCCAGCCAGGCATCGTCACCCGACCGCAGCACCTCCAGCAGACTCCAGTCCACAAACGGATCCAGAGCCGCCGCACACTCACCCACCCGAGCCGCGAACACCGGCGACTCCGCCAGCAGCTCCACCGCCATCCCCAGCCACTGACTTCCCTGACCGGGGAAGACCAGCACCACGCGACCGTCGGTGTCCGCGGCCGGCTCACCCGGCTGGAGCTCGGTCAGCGCGGCCAGGAGGTCGTCCCGGGTGGTGCCGACGACGGCGGCCCGGTGTTCCAGTACGGCGCGGGTGGAGGCGAGGGCCCTGGCCACGTCGGTCACGTCGATGTCGGGGCGTGCGGTCAGGAAGCCGGCGAGTTTGCGCGCCTGGCCGGTCAGCGCCGTCGCGGAGCGCGCCGACAGCAGCCACGGCACTGCCGTGACCGGCTGCGACGACTGCCGCGGGGGCTCGGGTGCCGGGGCTTCCTCCAGAATCACGTGTGCGTTCGTGCCGCTCATGCCGAACGAGGACACCCCGGCCCGGCGGGCGCGTTCGCCCCGGGTCCAGTCGCGGGCCTCGGTCAGCAGACTCACCGACCCGGCGGACCAGTCGACCTTGGTCGACGGCGCGTCGACGTGCAGGGTGGCCGGCAGCATCCCGTGCCGCATCGCCATCACCATCTTGATCACACCCGCGACGCCGGACGCGGCCTGCGTGTGGCCGATGTTCGACTTCACCGACCCCAGCCACAACGGCTCGTCCCGGTCCTGGCCATAGGTCGCCAGCAACGCCTGCGCCTCGATCGGGTCACCCAGCCGGGTACCCGTACCGTGCGCCTCCACCACATCCACATCGGACGCTCGCAGCCCCGCGCTCGCCAGCGCCTGCCGGATCACCCGCTGCTGCGACGGACCGTTCGGCGCGGTCAGACCGTTCGAGGCACCGTCCTGGTTGATCGCTGAGCCACGAACCACCGCGAAGATGTGGTGACCGTTGCGCCGGGCGTCGGACAGCCGCTCCAGCAGCAGGACACCGGCGCCCTCACCCCAGCCGGTGCCGTCCGCGCCGTCCGCGAACGCCTTGCAGCGCCCGTCCGGCGCCATACCGCTCTGGCGGGAGAACTCGGTGAAGATGCCCGGCGTCGAGACGACCGCGACACCGCCCGCGACCGCCAGATCGCATTCGCCCTGCCGCAGTGCCTGTGCCGCCAGGTGCAGCGCGACGAGGGACGACGAGCAGGCGGTGTCGACCGTGACGGCCGGGCCTTCCAGACCGAACACGTACGAGAGCCGCCCGGAGACCACACTCGCCGAGGTTCCCGTGGCGAGGTAGCCGTCGTGCCCGTCACCGCCGGCCAGGACACTCGCATAGTCCTGACTGTTCGACCCGACGAAGACACCGGTCGCGGTGCCCGCCAGTGAGGTGGGCGCGACGCCCGAGCTCTCGAACAGCTCCCACACGGTTTCCAGCAGGAGCCGCTGCTGCGGGTCCATCGCGAGGGCCTCCCGCGCCGACACCCCGAACAGCCCGGCGTCGAAGTCGGCGACGCCCTCCAGGAATCCGCCCATCCCGGTGTCCGAGCCGCCCGCGAGCAGCCCGTCGAGGTCCCAGCCACGGTCGGCGGGGAACGGCGTCAGCACGTCCGCTCCACCGGCGACCACGTTCCACAGGCCGTCCGCCGAGTCGACCGCACCCGGATACCGGCAGGCCATGCCTACGATCACCACCGGGTCACCGAGGTCCGGCCCGCTCCGGACAGCCGGAACGTCAGTCGCACCGGGAGCCAGACGATCCACCAGCATGCGTGCGACGGCGGTCGCGCTGGGGTGATCGAACGCGACACTCGCCGGCAGCGACAGCCCGGTCAGGGTCTGCAGCCGGTCCCGCAGCTCGACCGCGGTCAGTGAGTCGATGCCGAGGTCCTTGAACGCGCGGCCGGCCGGCACCCGGTCCACGTCGGCGTACCCGAGCACGTCCGCCACGGTCCGGCGCACCTGGCCGAGCACCAGCCGGTTCCGGTCGGCCTCCGGCACGGCGGCGACCTCGCCGGCCCACCGGCTCGCGGCCGGGGCCGCCGTCGCCTCAGCGGGGAGCAGCTGCTGCAGCAGTGGGCTGGGCCGGGTGGCGGTGAACGCCGCCCCGAGGCGCTGCCAGTCGACGTCGGCGACGGTCATGCATGCGCTGTCGCCGTCGATCGCCTCGGCCAGGGCCTGGATCGCCAGCGCCGGCGCCATCGGCCGCAGCCCGCGACGGCGCAGGTAGTCCTCCGCACCGTCCTCGGTGACCAGCATGCCCGCCTCGGCCCACGGCCCCCACGCCACGGCGGTACCGGCCAGCCCCCGCCCACGTCGCCGCGTGACCAGGGCGTCGAGGAACGCGTTCCCCGCCGAGTAGGCGGCCTGTCCCCCGCTGCCCCACACGCCGGAGATCGACGAGAACACCACAAAAAGTTCGAGGTCAAGATCAGAGGTCAACTCATCGAGGTGTACGGCACCCGCGACCTTGCCCCGTACGATGCCGGCGAACTCCTCCGCGGTCGTCTCCGTCAGCAGGCCGACCCCGTTGACCCCGGCCGCGTGCACCACGCCGCGCAGATCGGGAATGCCCGCGACCAGGAGCGCCACCTGGTCCCGGTCCGCGACGTCGCACGCGACCACCGACACCCGGGCCGGTGACAGCTCGGCCACCAGTTCCGCCGCACCGGGGGCGTCCATGCCCCGGCGCGAGGTCAGCACCAGGCTGTTCACCCCACGGCCGACCAGCCAGCGGGCGACATGGGCGCCCAGAGCACCCGTACCGCCGGTGATCAGGACCGTGCCGTCCCACGTCCGCGGCGCGGCCCGCTCCGCAGGCGGCGCGACCGGGCGGAGCCGGCGAACGAACACCCCCTGGGTACGGACCGCGACCTGGTCCTCGGCACCACCGAGGACTCCGGCCAGCCGCCGGCCGTCGCCTTCGCCATCCTCAGCAGGAAGATCGACGAGACCGCCCCACAGCTCCGGAGATTCCAGCGCCGCGACCCGGCCCGCACCCCACACGAGCGAGCCGGACACGTCGGTCAGCGGTTCGTCCGTACCGACCGACACAGCGCCACGGGTGACACACCACAGACGGGCGTCTACGCCACTGTCGTTGAGGGCCTGCACCGTCAGGAGCAGCCCGGCCGGAACGGCCGGGTCCGCCGCCTCCGCCAGCGACAGCAGCGAGACCACCCCGGCCAGGTCGCCGACCTCGCCGGCGAGTGTGGCGAGTTCGCGGGCCAGCGCGCCACGATCGGTCTCGTCCAGGTTCACGTGCAATTCGATGAGGTCGAGGCCGGTGTCGCCGAGAACCGTCCCGGCCATGCCGATGACCGGCACCAGGACCAGCCAGCGCCCCTCCGCGGCATGCGTCTGATCCGGGACATGCTGCCAGGTCACGTCGTACCGCCAGGACGCGACAGCGCTGGAGGCCACCCGGTCCCGGCGCCACGCGGCGAGAGCGGTGCCCAGCGAGGCCGGGATATCGGTGTTCAGGACCTCCGACAGTGCCTGGAAGTCCTCGCCCTCGACCATGCGCCAGAACGCCGACTCCACCGGATCGGCCGTCGCCGCGCCGGCCGGCAGTTCCCGCGGGGTCAGCCAGTAGTGGTCACGCTGGAACGCGTACGTCGGCAAGTCGATCCGCGGCGTCGCCGGGAGAATCGCCGTCCAGTCGACCGGGACTCCGGCCGTCCACAGCTTCGCGGCCGCGTGCAGCAGGGTCTCGGTTTCGTCGCGGTCCTTGCGCAGTGCCGCGGCGTAGGTCAGATCCGGGGCGGTCAACGCCGCCATCCCGGACAGCACCCCCGACGGACCCACCTCGACACACCGCGTCACACCGTTCGACGCCAGCCAGGACACGCCGTCGGCGAACCGGACGGTCTCGCGGACGTGGCGGATCCAGTAGTCGGCGGTGAACTCCTCGACCGGCTCACCGGTCAGATTCGACACCACGGGGATACGCGGCGCGCGGTACTCGATAGTTGCGGCAACCGAGGCGAACTCGGCCAGCATGGGTTCCATCAGCGACGAGTGGAACGCGTGCGACACCGTCAGCCGGGTCGTCTTGGCGAATCGGGATGCCAGGCCCTCGATCGCGGCAGCGTCACCCGAGACGACCACCGACGCCGGCCCGTTGACAGCCGCAATGTCCAGGCCCCGACCGGCGAGCGCGCCCTCCGAGGTCGGCCCGTCGACAGCCGCAATGTCCAAGCCCCGGCCGGCGAGCGCGTCCTCCGAACTTGGCCCGTCGACAGCCGCGATGTCGAGATCCAGACCGGTGATCGCCTCACGAACCTCGGCCTCCGTGGCCTGCACCGCGAGCATCGCCCCACCCGCAGGCAGGGCCTGCATCAGACGGCCACGAGCTGCCACCAGCGTGACCGCGTCATCCAGGTCCAGGACTCCGGCGACGTGTGCGGCGGCGATCTCACCGATCGAATGACCCAGCAGATAGTCCGGGGTGACGCCCCACGACTCGAGCAGCCGGTAGACGGCGACCTCGACCGCGAACAAACCCGCCTGCGTGTAAACGGTCTGGTTGACTGCGTCGGAGTCGATCGCCTCGCGCAGTGGCAGGTCCAGCAGCTGGTCGAAGCGGGCACAGATCGCGTCGAACGCCTCCGCGAACACCGGATACCGGGCGGCCAGGCCCGTGCCCATGCCGATGCGCTGTGCACCCTGACCGGTGAACAGGAACGCCAAACCACCCTCAGCGAGCACGCCCTGCTCGATAGTGGTGCCCTCGATCATCACCGCCCGGTGTTCCAGGGCGGCCCGAGTGGTGGCCAGCGACCACGCCGCCGCGATCGGATCCAGATCGGCTTCCCGCAACCGCTCGATCTGAGCAGTCAACGCCTCCGCCGACCGCGCCGACACCAACCACGGCAACGAGCCGTCTGCCCACGGGCTCCCCACGCCCGCCGCTACGCCAGCCGGCAGAGGGCCGGCGACCACCGGGGTCTCGACGCCCGCCACGACGCCAGCCAGCAGAGGGCCGTCAACCATCGGGCTCTCGACGCCCGGCGCGATGCCAGCCGGGAGGAGCGCGCCGACCACAGGGCTCTCGACGTCCGCCGTAATGCCGGCCGGGAGAGGGCCGGTCACAACGCCGGCCGGCTGCACTGCCGGTTCCTCGAGGATCAGGTGTGCGTTCGTGCCACTGATGCCGAACGCCGACACACCAGCACGACGCGGCCGGCCCTCGGCCTGCCAACGCCGCGACTCCCGCAGCAACTCCACCGCACCCGCCGACCAGTCCACATGCGTGGTCGGCTCATCCACATGCAACGTCGCCGGCAACACGTCATGACGCATCGCCATGACCATCTTGATAATCCCCGCGACACCCGCCGCCGCCTGGGTGTGACCGATGTTCGACTTCACCGACCCCAACCACAACGGCTGCTCACGATCCTGGCCGTAAGTCGCCAGCAGCGCCTGCGCCTCGATCGGGTCACCCAACCGCGTGCCCGTACCGTGCGCCTCCACCACATCCACATCGGCCGTGCTCAGACCCGCACCGGCCAGCGCCTGCCGGATCACCCGCTGCTGCGCCGGACCGTTCGGAGCAGTAAGCCCGTTAGAAGCACCGTCCTGGTTCACGGCACTACCGCGCACCACGGCCAGGATCCGATGACCCAACCGCTGCGCGTCACTACGGCGCTCGACCAGCAACATGCCGGCACCCTCACCCCACCCGGTGCCGTCGGCCGCACCCGCGAACGACTTGCACCGGCCATCCGAGGCCAGACCGTCCTGACGGGCGAACTCCGCGAACACCTCCGGACCCGTGATCACCGTGACCCCACCGGCCAACGCCACATCACACTCACCCGACCGCAACGCCTGCACCGCCAGATGCAACGCCACCAACGACGACGAACACGCCGTATCCACCGTCATCGCCGGACCCTCAAACCCGAACGAATACGACACCCGCCCGGAAATGACGCTGTTCGCCGTACCCGTGAGGATGTGTCCGTCCGCACCGCCCGCGCTGTAGCCGGAGTTCGAGGCGCCGACGAACACACCCACCGGGGCGCCCCGCAGCGACCGCGGATCCACCCCGGACCGTTCCAACGTCTCCCACGACACCTCCAGCAGCAGACGCTGCTGCGGATCCATCGCCACCGCCTCACGCGGCGAGATGCCGAACAGACCGGCGTCGAACTGGGAGGCGGTGGGGACAAAGCCTCCGACCTGGGCGTACGGGGTCCACGCCGGAACCTGCCACCCACGGTCGGCGGGAAAACCGGACGTTCCGTCGGTACCGCCGGACACCAGCCGCCACAGGTCTTCCGGCGACTCGACGCCACCTGGATAGCGGCAGGCCATACCGACGATCACGATGTCGTCGCCGACCACTTGCACCCGTGTCGCCGCCGGCGTATCCACCGATCCGGCCAGACCGAGTGCCTCCAGCAGATGGCCGGCGAGTGCCTGCGGTGTCGGGTAGTCGAACACCAGCGAGGAGCCCAGCCGCAGACCCGTCGCCGCGTTGATCCGCCTCCGGACCTCGACCGCGGTCACCGAGTCGATGCCCAGGTCACGGAACGCCGCGTCGGCCTCCACGTGGCTCGCACCGCTGTATCCCAGAGCCTTCGCGGTCTCGGCCCGGACGAGCGCCAGCACTTCGCGCCGCCGCTCGTCCACGGACAGACCCGCCAGACGTTGCGTCAGACCGCCACCGTCGGCGACATGTTCCGGGATGACCGCGAGCTCATCGAACAGTGGTGCGGGACGCTGCGCGGCGAATGTGCCCGCGAACTTCGCCCAATCCACATCCGCGACCGTCGTCGTCACATCACCGGCGTCGACGGCCAAGCCCAGCGCCTGGATCGCCAGATCCGGATCCATCGGCGAAAGACCACGACGCGACAGATAGTCAGCAGCACCCGCCTCGCCCGCCATACCGCCCGACGCCCACGGACCCCACGCCACCGCCGTACCAGCCCTACCGGCCGCACGACGCGACTGCACCAAAGCATCCAGAGCAGCATTGCCAGCCGCATAAGC
>NZ_JBFAAI010000065.1:0-9177 GCF_040639655.1 Actinoplanes sp. NPDC023801
CCGTGCGCCTCCACCACATCCACATCGGACGGACGGAGACCCGCGTTCGCCAGCGCCTGCCGGATCACCCGCTGCTGCGACGGACCGTTCGGCGCCGTCAAACCGTTCGACGCACCGTCCTGATTCACCGCGCTGCCCTTCAGCACGGCGAGCGGAGTACGACCGTTCCGGTTCGCCGACGAGAGGCGTTCCAGCAGCAGGACGCCGACGCCCTCGCCCCAGCCGGTGCCGTCGGCCGCGTCCGCGAACGCCTTGCAGCGTCCGTCGGGCGCCAGGCCGCCCTGCCGGTCGAACTCCTCGAAGGCGACCGGGGTGGACATCACCGTCACCCCGGCGGCCAGCGCCGAACGGCACTCGCCGGCCCGGATCGCCTGTGCCGCCAGATGCAACGCCACCAGGGAGGACGAGCATGCGGTGTCCACGGTGACCGCCGGGCCCTCCAGGCCGAACGCGTAGGCGACCCGGCCGGAGAGGACGGCGGCGGCGTTGCCGGTGGCGATGTGCGACTCGACGTCGGCGCCACCCGCCGCGGCCAGCACGGCCGGATAGTCCTGGCCGTTGGTTCCGGCGAAGACACCGATCCGCTCACCGCGCACCGATCGCGGGTCGATGCCGGCCCGTTCGAAGGTCTCCCAGACGGATTCGAGCAACAGGCGCTGCTGGGGATCCATGGCGAGCGCCTCGCGCGGTGACACGCCGAACAGGGCGGCGTCGAAGTCGGCGGCATCCGTCAGGAACCCGCCGACGAAGCCGGTGGCGTCGCGCCAGCCACGATCGGCGGGCGGCTCGACGAGACCGTCGACACCGTCGCGCACCAGCGTCCACAGTTCCTCCGGCGTGCCGACGCCGCCGGGGAACCGGCAGGCCATCGCCGTGACGACCACGGGGTCGTCATCGTCCGGCACGGGCTGGGCCACTGCGGTCGTCTGCTCGGTCTCGCCGCCGAACCAGGTCGCCAGGTGGTCCGCCAGCGCGGCCGGGGTGGGGTGGTCGAAGACGAGGGTGGCGGGCAACCGCAGGCCCGTCGCCGCGGCGAGCGTGTTACGCAGTTCGATCGCGGTCAGCGAATCGAATCCGATGTCGTGGAACGCCCGGTTCACGTCGATCGCTCCGGGATCGGGATGACGGAGTACGGCCGCGGTCCGCGCCCGGACGAGCTCGAGCAGGGCGTGCCGCCGGTCCGTGGCGGTCAGGCCGCTGAAGTCGGCCGGGCCGGACGTGATCGCGGCCGGCGGCGCCAACTTGCTGATCAGCGGGCTCGGCCGGCCGGCCGTGAAGGTCGGCGCGAACCGGGGCCAGTCGACGTCGGCGACCACGACGGCGGTGTCGTCACATCGGATCGCGGTGTCGAGCGCGTCCAGGGCGGCCTGGACCGGCATCGGCGGCAGTCCGTTCCGGCGGAGTCGCTCCGCCGTTCCCCCGCCGGCCATGCCGTCACTGGCCCACGGGCCCCAGCCGATCGCGGTGGCGGCCCGGCCCGCGGCCCGCCGTCGCAGGGCGAGCGCGTCGAGATAGGCGTTCGCCGCCGCGTAGCCGGCCTGGCCCGCGTTGCCGACGCTGCCGGCGAACGACGAGAACAGCACGAACATGGTGAGCGGCAGATCGCTGGTCAGTACGTCGAGGTTGGCCGCGGCGCGGGCCTTGGCGTGCAATCCGGCGTCGAGCTGTTCGAGGGTGAGCGACAGGAACGTCGCGTCGTCGACCACCCCCGCGGTGTGCACGACACCGGTGAGAGGCCGGTCGGCCGGGATCGCGGCGAGAACGCCGGCGAGTGCCGCCCGGTCTCCCGCGTCGCAGGCGACCACCGTCGCCGAACAACCGAGAGCCGCCAGGTCGGCGACGATCTCGGTGGCTCCGGCGGCGGCGGGCCCGCGTCTGCTGAGGAGCAGGAGCTGGGGTACGCCGTGAGCCGCGAGCCGCCGGGCCACCTGAGCCCCGAGCGCGCCGGTGCCACCGGTGATCAGGACCGTGCCGTGTTCCGCCGGGAACGGTGCCGGGACGGCGGCCGGCGCACGGACCAGCCGCCGGCCGAACGCGCCGGAGCCGCGTACCGCCGCCTGATCCTCGGTCCCGGAGGCGAGCACCGCGGCGAGGCGCCGCCCGGCCCGCTCGTCGACGGTCTCCGGCAGGTCGACCACACCACCCCAGGACACGGGTTGTTCGATCGCGGCGACACGGGCGAGGCCCCACAACGCGGCCTGCGTCTCGTTGCGCAGCGGGTCGGAGCGTCCGGTGGAGACCGCGCCACGGGTCAGGCACCACACCGGAGCGGTCACCTGCGCGGCGGCGAGAGCCTGGATGCAGGTCACGGTGAGGGCGAGACCGGCCGGCACGGCGGGCGTCTCCGGCAGTGACTCCCCGGCCGTACCGGTGAGCAGCAGGACCCCGTCGAAGCCGGTCAGATCATGCTCGTGCAGGTCCTCCGCGGTGTGCACGGGCAGTTCCACGATGTCGGCGCCCTGGTGACGCAGCGCGTCGAGGACGTCGCCGGTCCGCGCGCCGGTGGCGGCGACGGCGAGCCAGGTGCCGGTCAGCCCGCTCGGCGACAGGTGGAGCGGCGCCCAGTCCTCCCGGTATCGCAAGCCGTCGACCACCGAGGTCGACCGTTGCTCACGCCGCCACGCGGTCAGCGCCGGCAGGACACCGTCGAGGGTTTCCGAGGTGACCCTCAGGTCGGCGGCGAGCCGGTCGAGGTCCCCGCGCTCGATCGCGTCCCAGAACCGGGCTTCGGCGGGGGCGCTTCCCGGGATCGGTGCGTCCGACGCGGGTGCGGGCCAGTAGGACCGCCGCTGGAACGGATACGTCGGCAGATCGACGTGCCCGGCCGCCGGCAGGATCGCCGTCCAGTCGACGGCCACACCGACCGTCCACAGCTTGGCGGCCGCCTGGAGCACGGTCTCGGTCTCGTCGCGGTCCTTGCGCAGTGCCGCGGCGTAGGTCAGATCCGGGGCGGTCAGCGCCGCCATCCCGGACAGCACACCCGAGGGGCCGACCTCGACACACCGCGTCACACCGTTGGACGCCAGCCAGCTCACGCCGTCGGCGAACCGGACGGCCTCGCGGACGTGGCGGAGCCAGTAGTCGGCGGTGAACTCCTCGACCGGCTCACCGGTCAGGTTCGACACGACCGGAATCCGGGGGGCCTCGAAGGAGAGGCCCGCCAGCACCGCAGCGAAGTCGGCGAGCATCGGCTCCATCAGTGCCGAGTGGAACGCGTGGGAGACCGTCAACCGGGTCGCTTTGACGAACCGCGGTGCGACCGCGTCGATCGCCTCCACCGAACCGGACAGCACGATCGCATCCGGCCCGTTGACCGCCGCGATGTCGACACCTTCCGGAACATCGGCCTCGGCCGCCTGAACGGCCAGCATCGCCCCACCCGGCGGCAGGGCCTGCATCAACCGGCCACGAGCTGCCACCAGCGTGACCGCGTCATCCAGGTTCAGGACTCCGGCGACGTGGGCGGCGGCGATCTCACCGATCGAATGACCGAGCAGATAGTCCGGGGTGACACCCCACGATTCGAGCAGCCGGTAGACGGCGACCTCGACCGCGAACAACCCGGCCTGCGTGTAAACGGTCTGGTGAATCGCGTCGGAGTCGATCGCCTCGCGCAGCGGCAGGTCCAGCAGCTGGTCGAAGCGGGCACAGATCGCGTCGAACGCCTCCGCGAACACCGGGAACCGGGCGGCCAGGCCCGTACCCATGCCGATGCGCTGCGCGCCCTGACCGGTGAACAGGAAGGCCAGACCCCCCGGAGCGGCGACACCGATCTCGGTCGCCTCGCCGAGCAGCACTGCCCGGTGCTCCAACGGCACCCGGGAACCGGCCAGCGCCGCACCCACCTTCGCGGGATGCAGGTCGGACCGCTGTGCCAGGAAGTCGTGGAGCTGGTCGATCCGGGCCCGCAACGCCTCGGGGGCGGAGGCGGACAGCACCAGCGGTACCGGGGCGTCCGTAAGAGCCGGTCCGGCGGGCACCGGTTCCTCGGACGCCGACTCCAGCACGACGTGTGCGTTGGTGCCGCCGATGCCGAACGAGGAGACACCGGCGCGTCGCGGCCGGCCGGTCTCCGGCCATTCCCGGGACTCCAGCAGCAGCTCGACCGCGCCCGCCGACCAGTCGACGTGCGGCGTCGGCTCGTCGACGTGCAGGGTGCGGGGCAGAAGCCCGTGCCGCATGGCCTGCACCATCTTGATGATTCCGCCCACGCCGGCGGCGGCCTGGCTGTGGCCGATGTTCGACTTGAGCGAGCCGAGCCACAGCGGCCGGTCCGGGCTGCGATCACGCCCGTAGGCCGCGATGATCGCCTCGGCCTCGATCGGGTCGCCGAGCGTGGTGCCGGTGCCGTGTGCCTCGACGGCGTCCACGTCCTGCGGCCGCAGCCCGGCCGCGTCCAGTGCCGCGCCGATGAGCCGCTGCTGGGACAGGCCGTTCGGGGCGGTCAGGCCGTTGGAGGCACCGTCCTGGTTGACGGCGCTTCCCCGTACGATCGCAAGGATCCGGTGGTTGTTGCGCCGGGCGTCGGAGAGCCGTTCGAGGACCAGCAGGCCCGACCCCTCCGACCAGCCGGTGCCGTCGGCGCCCGCGGCGAACGACTTGCACCGGCCGTCGGGGGCGAGCCCTCGCTGCCGGCTGAAGTCGATGAAGGTACCCGGTGTGGCCATCACCGTGACGCCACCGGCGAGGGCCATCGAGCACTCACCACGTCGCAGTGCCTGGGCGGCCAGGTGCACCGCCACCAGCGACGACGAGCAGGCGGTGTCCACGGTGACGGCCGGACCCTCCAGCCCGAACGTGTACGCCACCCGGCCGGAGACGACCCCACCGGCGGCGCCGATCGCGGCGTAACCGTCGACGTCCCGTGTGCCGGAGCCGGCGAGCAGCGTCCCGTAGTCGTGGTACATGACGCCGGTGAAGACCCCGGCCGGGGTGCCGCGAAGCGTGCGGGCGTCGATCCCGGCCGACTCGAACGCCTCCCAGGCCGTCTCCAGCAGGATGCGCTGCTGGGGGTCCATGGCGAGGGCCTCGCGCGGGGAGATGCCGAAGAACTCCGCGTCGAAGGCGTCGGCATCGTGCAGGAAACCGCCCTCGGTCGTGTACGTGGTGCCCGGCCGGTCGGGGTCCGGGTCGTAGAGGGCGCCGATGTCCCAGGTGCGGTTGTCCGGGAACGGGGTGATCGCGTCGCCGCCCTCGGCGACGAGCCGCCACAGTTCGTCCGGCCCGGTCACACCGCCCGGATAGCGGCAGCTCATGCCGATGATGGCGATCGGTTCGCCGTCGGTCGCGGCGAGCGGGGTGGCCGTCCGCGCCGGTGCGGCGGCCGGAGCACCCAGTCGCTCGCACAGGTGATCGGCGATCGCGTTCGGGGTCGGATAGGTGAAGACCAGGGTCGCGGGCAGCGTCAGCCCGGTGGCCCGGGCGAGCCGGTTGCGCAGTTCGACCGCGGTGAGCGATTCGAAGCCCAGGTCGGCGTGCACCCGGTCGGGGTCGACAGCGGACGGCGACGAGTGCCCGAGCACGGCGGCCGCCTCGGTCCGGACGAGGTCGAGGAGGCGGTCGCGGAGCGCGGCCGGGTCCTCGGCGGCGAGCAGGGGCGCCGGACCGGTGGCGGCCACCCGGCGGGCCGGTGTCCGCACCAGGCCGCGCAGCAGAGCCGGCACCGGTACGTCCCCGTCCCGCGGGTCTCGGCGCGTGTCGATCCGGGCCGCGACCGTGTGGACGGGAGCGGAGCGCACGACCGTGTCGAACAGAGCGAGCCCGTCAGCGGTGGTGAGCTCGCCACCGAGCCGGGTCACATCGCGGCCGGTGAGCTGCCCGGTCATCGCGGATGCCTCGGCCCACAGGCCCCAGCCGACCGACGTACCGGGCAGTCCCCGGCCCCGCCGCAGCGAGGCGAGCCCGTCGAGGAAGGCGTTTGCGGCCGCGTAGTTCGCCTGGCCGGCATTGCCGAGGGTGGCGGCGATGGACGAGAACATCACGAAGAGGTCCAGGTCCATCCCCGCGGTCAGTTCGTGCAGATGGACGGCGGCGTCGGCCTTGGGGGCGAGTACTCGCCTCAGCCGGTCGCCGGTCATCGAGGTGACGACGCCGTCGTCGAGGACCCCGGCGCAGTGCACCACGCCGGTGAAACCGGCCCCGTCGATCACCGCGGCGAGGGCGTCGCGGTCGGCGGCGTCGCAGGCGACCACGGTGGCGTCCGCGCCGAGCTCGGCCAGTCGTGCGACCAGGTCAGCCGCCCCGGGCGCGGCCGCGCCTCGCCGGCCGGTGAGCACCAGGCGCCGGACGCCGTGGGCGGTGACCAGCCGTTCCGAGACGAGCGCACCGAGCGTGCCGGTGCCGCCGGTGACCAGTACCGGGCCACCGGTGATCGGGCCGCCGGCGGGGGCGGGTACGGAGACGCGGGCCAGCCGCGGCAGGTGGGCGACACCGCCGCGCAGCGCGACCTGGGGTTCGTCCGCCGGCAGCAGCGGCCGCAGCCACGCCCAGTCGGGCGCGCCGGCGGTGTCCACGTCGACGAGCAGCAGCCGGCCGGGGTGCTCGGACTGCGCCGACCGGACCAGGCCCCACACGGCGGCCCCGGCCGCGTCGGTGACCGGGCCACCGGCCGGAACGGCTCCGCGGGTGACGACGACCAGCTGCTCGTCGTCGTCGCCGTCGAGGTGTTCCTGGACGGTGGTGAGGACGTGGCCGAGCAGGTCACGGAGACGGCCGGGCAGTCCGGGCAGATCGTCGCCGGGGTCGGCGGCCCACAGCACGTGGGCCCCGCCGGGCGCGGACGGCTCCGGGGCGGGCCGGGTGACCGGTGTCCAGCGCACCTCGAACAGGGTGTCGCGCACCACGGCCGCGGCGTTGGTGAGCGCTGCCCGCGTCACCGGGCGGAAGGTGAGCGCGTCGATCTCGGCGACCGGTACGCCGTGGACGTCGGCAAGCGACACGGCGACGGTGTCGGCGTCCAGCCGGCTGATCCGGACCCGCAGCCGGGTGGCGCCGGTCGCGTACTGACGCACACCGGACCACGCGAACGGCAGCATCGGGCCGTCGAAGCCGAGCAGGGCGCCGTGCAGCGCGGCGTCGAGCAGCGCGGGGTGCAGGCCGAACCGGCCGGCGCCGGTCGCGGCGGCGGGCAGCTCGATCTCGGCGTAGGTGTCGTCGCCGGACAGCCACGCCCGGCGCAGACCGCGGAAGGCGGGTCCGTACCCGAACCCGGCCTCGTCACGATCGTTGTAGAAGTCGCCGAGGTCGAGCTCGTCGGCTCCGGCCGGTGGCCAGACGGTCAGGCCGGCGTCGGCCGGCGGAGCCGGGTCGGCGACGGTACCCGTCGCGTGGATCGTCCAGCCGGGACCGTCCGGGCCGCGGGAGGCGATCCGCACGGCACCGTCCTCGACGATCACCTGGACCGTGACCTCGCCGTGAGCCGGGATGATCAGCGGTGCCTCGAGGGTCAGCTCGCCGAGGCCGGGCGCGGCCTGCAGTGCCAGCTCCGCGAACGCGGTCCCGGGCAGCAGCGTCTGCCCGAGGACGGTGTGGTCGGCCAGCCAGGGCAGGGTGGCCGTCGACAGCGTGCCGTTGAGCAGGACACCCGCGCCGGCCAGGCTGACCGGCTCGCCCAGCAGCGGTCCGAGCGGCTCGGGCCAGAAGCGTTCCCGCTGGAACGCGTAGGTCGGCAGGGTGCTGACCGCACCGGAGCCGGTCACCGTGCGCCAGTCGACGTGACCGCCGCGCGCCCACAGCTCACCGGCGGAACGCAGCATCTGCGCGAGGCCGCCGACGTCCCGGCGCAGCGACCCGACCGCGGCGCCGCCCCGCTCCCCCACGCCGGCCACCAGCACCGGATGCGGGCTGGCTTCGACGAACGTACGGTGGCCGGCCGCGATCAGGCCCGCGATGACGTCGTCGAACCGCACCGGGCGGCGCAGGTTCTCGAACCAGTACGCGGCGTCCAGTCCGGCCGGATCCTGCAGTTCCCCGGTGACCGTCGAGTGGAACGGCACGCCACCCGGCAGCGGCGTCAGCCCGTCGAACGCGGCGAGCAGCTCGGCGCGTACCGCGTCGACATGGGCGCAGTGCGACGCGTAGTCGACCGGCACCCGCCGGCACCAGACACCCCGCTCCGCGCAGTGGGCCTGCACCAGGTCGACCCCGGCGACGTCGCCGGACAGCACGACCGACATCGGCCCGTTGATCGCGGCGACCGACACGCCCGGAATCTCGTCCGCGAGCCGGGCCGCGCCGTCCTGGTCGATCGCGACCGCGATCATGCCCCCGGTGCCGGCGATCGCCCGCAACGCCCGCGACCGGACCGCCACGACCCGTGCTCCGTCCGGAAGCGACAGGATTCCGGCGACCACAGCGGCGGCAATCTCACCCTGCGAGTGGCCGACGACGCCGGCGATCCGTACGCCCATCGACTGCCACACCGCCGCGAGCGACACCATCACGGCCCACAGCACCGGCTGGACGACGTCGACGCGCTGCAGCAACCTGTCGTCGTCGCTGCGCAGCACGTCGAGCAGTGACCAGTCCACGTGCTCGTCGAGCGCCGCGGCGCATTCGGCGATCCGGGCGGCGAACACCGGCGACTCGCGCAGCAGTCCGGCGGCCATGCCGGCCCACTGCGAGCCCTGCCCCGGGAAGATCATCACGATGTCGGTGTCCGGGCCGGTGACCGCGCCGGCCGGCTCCAGCCTGTCCAGTCCGGCCAGCAGCTCGTCGCGGCCGGTACCCACCACGACCGCGCGGTGCTCCAGGACCGCCCGCGACGACACGAGCGCCCTGGCCACCGCGGCCACGTCGGTGTCCGGCCGTTGTGCCACGTATCCGGCCAGCCTCACGGCCTGGGCGGTCAACGCCGCCGCCGACCGGGCGGACAGCACCCACGGGACCGTGCCGGGCGGTTCGGGTGCCCCGGCCGGTTCGGGCGGCCCGGCGGGCGCCTCCTCGACGATGACGTGGGCGTTGGTGCCGCTGATGCCGAACGACGACACGCCGGCCCGGCGCGGCTCGGAGCCCGGCGCCCAGTCGCGGTTCTCGGTCAGCACCCGTACCGCGCCGGACTCCCAGTCGATGTGACCGGACGGCACGTCGACGTGCAGGGTGGCCGGCAGCACACCGTGCCGCATCGCCATCACCATCTTGATCACACCCGCCACACCGGCCGCAGCCTGCGTGTGCCCG
>NZ_JBFAAI010000066.1:0-9170 GCF_040639655.1 Actinoplanes sp. NPDC023801
CAAACACTTTTTTTGTGTTGGGTTTCTTTTAGTTCCCGGTTGTCCTCCCCCAATCCGGCTCCCCGCCGCCGCGGGGGGCCCCCCCGCCCCCCCCCCCTTCTCCGTTGCCTATACCTTGCGACGCAAGGTACCTTGTCGATGTGAGCGACGATGCGGCACTGACCACGGCCCTGCGCCGCGGCACCATCGAGTACTGCGTGCTCGCGCTTCTCGACAAGCGCGAGCTCTACGGCGTCGAGCTGGTGCAGCAACTCAGCACCGGCCTCGGCATGACCACCAGCGAGGGCACCATGTATCCGCTGCTCTCCCGCCTGCGGCGCAACGGCCGGATCGCGACCACCTGGCGCGAGGCCCCGGCCGGTCCACCCCGGCGCTACTACACCCTCACTCCGGACGGCGAGGCGGCTCTCACCCACTTCCGCACCGAGTGGGTCGTCTTCCGCAGCGGCGTCGACCGCATCCTCGGAACGGAGCTTTGAGATGACCCAGACCGACGAACTCGTCGCCGCCTACCTGGCACGGGTGGAGCGGGCCGCGGGCCGGCTGCCGGCCGGGCGCCGCGAGGAGCTGATCGGCGATCTGCGCGAGCACATCGAGATCGCCCGGGCCGAGTCGGAAGCGGAGACGGAGGCCGAGGTCCGTACGATCCTGGACCGTCTCGGCGACCCGGAGAGCATCGTGGCGGCCGCCGACACCCAGACCGACCTGCCCCGGGTGCCGCCCGCCACGCCCCACCCGCCGCCCACGCCCTATCCGCCCGCCGCTCCCTATCCGCCCGCCGCGCCGTACCCGCCGTCCGGGCCGTTCGCGCCGCAGGCCCCGCCTGCGCCGCACCGCCCGCAGTCGCGGATGACACTGTGGGTGATTCTCGGCGTGGTGGCCGTTCTCGCACTGCTCGCGTTCTGCGCCGGAGCCCTCACCCTGTCCCGCGACGGCGGCTCGGCACCGGCGGTGTCCGAGGTGGGTCCGGCCGTACCCGCACCGGAGCCCACTGATGTCCAGCCCTCACGACCCTGATTCCACCCTGAAGATCCCTTCGTAGGGCCTCGTCCGGGTTACCACTGATATGCCGCGGTGGGCGGAAGTTGGGAGGATAGGGCGGTCCATTGTCCGGCCTTGGGGAGGCCAGCATGAGGTTCGCCCGTCCAGCAACCGCCGCCGCCCTCGCCGCCGTCCTGTTCCTGGCGGCGTGCGGCACCGATTCGGCTCCGGTCTCGGCGCCGCCACCGAGCAGCCCGCACACCGGTCACAGCACCGGGTCGGCACCACCGGCCAGCCCACTGCGCCAGAGCGAGCGATTCGTCGAGGTGGGCCTCGCGCAGCCGTACACCCCGGCAGCGCCGAACGGCGGCACCGACGAGTACCGGTGCTTCCTCGTCGACCCGAAACTGACCGAGGCGGCCTACCTGACCGGAAGTCAGTTCCTGCCGCAGAACGCCGCCATCGTGCATCACGCGATCTTCTACCGCCTCGACCCCGAGCAGGCCAAGGCCGCCGAGAAGGTGGACGCCGAAGCCGCCGGCGAGGGGTGGACCTGCTTCGGCGACAGCGGCGTGCAGGGTCAGACCGCCTGGGTGGCGCACTGGGCACCCGGTGCCGGCGAGACCCTGATGCCGTCGGGCTACGGCTTCAAGATGCCGCCCGGCAGCAAGCTGGTCATGCAGGTGCACTACAACCTGCTCGGCGCCGGCGACGGCGGCCCGGGTTCGGACGCCTCCGGCATGCAGATGCGCATCTCCGCCGCACCCGACCTCAAGCCGCTGGAGACCGGCCTGGTGATGGCCCCGATCGAGCTGCCCTGCGAGGCGGGCGGAACCGGGCCCCTCTGTGACCGGGCGACCGCTGTCGCCGACGTCGGCAAGCGGTTCGGCGCCGAGTCGGTGGAGACGGTCAACCAGCTCAACCAGTGGTGCAACGGTGGCGCCGCGCCGAAGTCCGGCAACACGCAGAGCTGCGACCAGCCGATGGAGCAGGGCGGCACGGTGCACATGGCCGCGGGGCACATGCACCTGCTCGGCCGGGCGATCAAGGTCGAGCTCAACCCGGGAACACCGAAGGCGCAGACCCTGCTGGACGTCCCCCAGTACAACTTCGACAACCAGGCGCTGATCCCGCTGGCGAAACCCGTCAAAATCGCCAAGGGGGACATCGTACGGGTGACCTGCACCCACGATGCGACACTGCGCAAGCAGCTGCCACAGCTGCAGAAGCTGCCGCCGCGGTACGTCGTGTGGGGCGAGGGCACCAGCGACGAGATGTGTCTCGGAATCCTGGTCGTCGCGCCTGAATAGTGGGTAAAGCTGGATGTCATGACGCAGTACGGCATCCACGCTTCGCACGAGCAGATCCGGCCCGGCGTGCTCCTGGACGCGATGATCGCGGCCGAGCGCGCCGGGTTCGACGCGGCCATGTGCTCCGACCATTTCTCACCGTGGAGCGCCCGCCAGGGCCAGTCAGGTTTCGCCTGGTCCTGGCTGGGCGCCGCGATGCAGGCCACCAACCTGAGCTTCGGAGTGGTCAACGCACCCGGCCAGCGCTACCACCCGGCGATCATCGCGCAGGCCATCGGCACCCTCGCCGACATGTTCCCGGACCGGTTGTGGGTGGCAATGGGCTCCGGCGAGTTCAGCAACGAACACATCACCGGCGGCAAGTGGCCGCGCAAGGAGGTCCGCAACGCCCGCCTGCGTGAGTCCGTCGACGTCATCCGTGATCTGCTGGCCGGCGAGCAGGTGTCCCGCGACGGCCTGGTCACCGTCGACCGGGCCCGGCTCTGGACCCGGCCCGAGGTGACGCCGCCGCTGATCGGCGCGGCGGTCAGCGTCGAGACGGCCCGCTGGTGCGCGGAGTGGGCCGACGGCCTGGCCACCGTCAACGCCCCCGAGGAGCAGATGCGCGCGGTGATCGACGCCTACCGCGGGGCCGGCGGCCGCGGTCCGGTCTGCCTGCAGGTGCACCTGAGCTGGGCACCCAGCCAGCGGGAAGCCGAGGAGATCGCCCACGACCAGTGGCGCAGCAACATCTTCGCCCCGCCGGTCTGCTGGGACCTGGCGACCGCCGAGGAGTTCGACGTCGTCTCCGAGAACGTGACGGTCGAGCAGGTGGCGGAGGTCGTCAACATCTCGGCCGACCCGGAGGAGCACGTCGAGCGGCTACGACGCTATGCCGCTCTCGGCTTCGACCGCATCTACCTGCACCACGTGGGCCAGGACCTGATGCCGTTCATCGAGACGTTCGGCGCGAAGGTGCTGCCCGCGCTGCGCTGACCGGGAGCGTTTGTCGGCGTACATCCGCTCGTCGGCGCGCGCGAGCAGCTCGTCCGGCGCGACGAGGCGACGCTCGGTCCAGGTGACGGTGCCGGCCGCGGCCGTCACCTGGAGGGCCTGCCCGCCCCACGGGACGGGCACGGCGATCGACCGCGTCACCCGGTCGCTGATGGTCCGTACCGTCGCCTCGTCGGCGTCCGTGCAGAAGATCAGGAACTCGTCGCCGCCGATCCGGGCGACGACGTCCCCCGGCCGGACCGCCTCGCTGATCCGGACGGCGGTGACCCGCAGGATCGCGTCGCCGGCCTCGTGGCCGTACTCGTCGTTGATCGGTTTGAAGCCGTTGAGGTCGCAGTAGATCAGCGCCAGATCGCCGGGCGCGCCGCCGGTGTGGGCAGCGATCGCCTTCTGCATGGCGGTGAACAGCTGCCGCCGGTTCACCAGGCCGGTCAGCTCGTCGTGGGTGGCCTGATACAGCAGGGCGTGCTTGAGCCGGCTGATCCGGACCAGCACCAGCGGGATGCTGAGCAGCGGCGCGACCGTCAGCATCAGCCCGTCGGCGGGCTGGCCCAGCAGCTGCGCGAGGCCGCCGCAGAGCGGGATGAGCAGCAGAGCCCCGCCGAGCAGGCCGAGTCGCATCTTCGGCTCCGGACCGCCGAGTCGGGTGGCGGGTTCGCTGAGGTGCTTGACGCTCGGGTGCAGGCCGGCCGCACCCAGACTCAGGTAGCCGATGGCGAAACAAAGTGCCGGCAGCGACCCGGCCGCACCGGTGGCCGGGCCGATGTTGACCAGGCCGGTGCCGAGGATCGTGAGGCCCAGCGAGACGAACAGGTAGTTCAGGCAGACCCGGCTCGCGGCACTGGCCCGGGCCACCCGCAGCAGAGCACCGCAGATGCCGAGCAGCACCAGCAACTGGGTCAGCACCAGGAACTGCCCGGCGATACCCATCCCGAGGCGCAGCAGATGCGGCCGGAACAGGAACTCCCACACCGGCGCGGCCAGGGCGATACCCCATACCGCGGCGTCGATCGTGCCTCCGGCGTCGCGCGGGGCGTGCCGGATCACGATCAGCAGGCTCGCGGCCAGCAGGAAAACGTAACCGCCGAGCTGCGGCGGAACCACCAGCACAGCCGGCGGGATGCCGTCCTCGCGCAGCAACGCGGCCACGAACCAGCCCGCGTTGCCTATGGTGAGCAGCAACAACGCGATGATCACGAGGATCCAGGGCCGCTGATCGGTGACCCGCTGCCATCGCATGCCCGCCACGATCGCGACCGCCGCGAGGATTCCGGAGAGCAGCATGAGCCCGGCCCGGGCCGGCACGCCGCCACCGAGATAGCCGAGGGTGAACATCAGGGCCAGCAGCGTGAAGACCGCCGTCACGGTACGGCCGGCGCGCGCTGTCGCCGGCCGGGGCGTCGAGACGTCCCGGCCGGTCGGGATCTTCCCGGACCGGCTCACAGTCGTGGTGATCGACGGCGGCGAGGCAGTCCTGAGGTTTAACGGGGCATCAGCGGCAGACCCGGCCGGCCGCGGCCCGGAGGCACCGGGTGCCCGGCGTGCTCTCGTACGGTCAGGCGAATGCGGCACGCAGCAGGGTGGTCACCGAGGCGGCGGTCAGGCCGCACAGGACCACGGTACGGAAGCGGGCCGGGTCGGTGAGGCGGCCGAACAGGCGGTCACCGGCCCACCATCCCGCGGCGACGGCCGGGAGGCCGGCCGCCGCGATGATCAGTGAGTCGGTGGTGAAACGGCCGGCCAGCACGAACCCGGCGACACCGATCGGGCCGACCACGACGAAGACAGCGGCCAGGGTGGCGCGGAACTGGCGGGGTGGCAGGCCCATGGCAGTGAAGGCGGCGGCCATCGGCGGGCCGTTGACGCCGGTCGCGGTGGTCAGGACACCCGACAGGAACCCGGCGGTGGCCATCGCGGTGCGCCCGGCCCGGATGCGCAGCCCGCGCCAGATCGCGACGGTGCCGCCCAGGACGCAGACGGCGATCAGCATGGTCAGCACGCGGGCCGGCAGGAGGATCAGCGCCAGCAGACCGAACGGCAGGCCGGCCACCCCGGCGAGCAGGACGGTGCGGGCGGTTCGCCAGCGGACCTCGGTGTGGTCGCGGGTCACGGCCACCGCGTTGAGGAGGACGGCGAGGACCGACGACCCGACGACCGCGTCCACCGGACCGGCTGTCAGGCTCAGCAGAGGCACCGCGAGCAGAGAGAACCCGAACCCGGTGGTGGCCTGGGCCAGTGCGGCCAGAGTGATGATGCCGGCCGCGCCGAGGACCGCCGGAATGTTCACCCGCCCACCCTAGAAGGCGGCCCGGGTGTGACCGCCCGCACGGGCGCCGGTGGAACGGTCACCCCGCCGAGGCCAGCTCACCGGCCGCGTCGGAGAGCAGCGCGGCGACCCGGGTCATCGCGTCGATCCGCTGCTCGATCTCCCGGGGCCGCGGGCTCAGCAGAGCGGTGACCGGGGTGTTGACCCACTCGCCGGTGACCACGTAACCGCAGCCCGGCAGAGCCTCCTCGATCCGCCCCAGCAGTTCCCGGGTGAACAGGGCCGCCACCTCCGGCGTGCCGATGTCCCCGTCGACCAGCCGCCCGTCCGCGATCGACACCCGGCCCACCGGCAGCGGCCGGGACAGCCTGGCCAGATAGAAGGTGTCGTGGCCGCCGATGTCCCGGGTCTGGTCGAAGACGACGAACTCCACGCCGTTCTCGGTCCCGGTGAGTACCGCGAACGCGGGCGGCGCGTCCCGCAGGAACTGTTCGAGACGGGTCGACGCGGGCAGCGCGGCGTCCTCAGCGCGGTAGGTCCATCCGCGGCGGGCCGCCAGGCGCGGACGCCCGCGCAGGGTCCGGGTCCGGGAGATCAGCTTGCCGGTCTGGAGCAGTACCGTCACCCCGCCGGCGAGCCCGAGGACGCCGGCGGCCCCGGGCTTGTGCTCACCGATCAGCCGGATCGCGCCCGCCAGCAACAGCACGCCGACGAACAGCCAGATCACCGGGCGGCGGCGGCTGCGCAGCCGGGCCGGGATCGGGCTGTTGGCGCCGTATCTGGTCCACTCGTTCACTGGTTCCTCCGCGAGCCGGGTGCCCCTCCATACCCGCCGACGGCACTGTCCGACCCTCCACACGGTACGGTGCGCATCCGGCTCGCGGCACGCCGTTTCACCGCCGTCGAAGGTAACGAACGGCTACGGATTCGGCGCGGGTCGTCAGCCCAGGACGGCCTCCACGCGGACCACCGAACCGGCGACGGCCGGCGGGACCAGGTTGCCGTCGACGCGTTCACCGTCGACGAGCAGGTGGGTGATCCGGCCGCTGCCGCTCACGCTGATCTCGTACGTGGCACCGCGGAAGCTACGGGTCGCGGAGAACCCCGGCCAGCCGGACGGCAGCACCGGGTCGACCCGCAGGCCGCCGAAGTCGGGACGGATTCCCAGGATCCACTGGCTGATCGCCACGAAGTTCCAGGCGGCGGTGCCGCTCAACCAGGAGTTCTTGGCCTCGCCGTGGGTGGGCGCGTCCTTGCCGGCGATCATCTGGGCGTAGACGTACGGCTCGCAGCGGTGCACCTCGCTGATGTCCTCGCGGGCCGACGGGTTGAGCCGCTGGTAGTAGTCGAACGCCCGGTCCCCGTTGCCCACCATCGCCTCGGCGATCATGACCCACGGGTTGGTGTGGCAGAAGATGCCGGCGTTCTCCTTGTACCCGGGCGGATACGACGAGATCTCGCCCAGCTCGATCCGGTAGCTGGAGTAGGCGGGCTGCTGCAGCACGATCCCGTGCGGGGTGGCGAGCCGGTCGGCCACGCTGTCCAGCGCCTTCACGGCCAGCCCGTCCTCCAGCCCGACGCCGCCGAGGACGCAGATGCCCTGCGGTTCGATGAAGATCTGTCCCTCGTCGTTCTCGCCCGAGCCGATCACGTTGCCGTGGAAGTCGTACGCCCGGCGGAACCAGGAACCGTCCCAGCCGTGCTCGGTGATCGTGCCGGCCATCTTCTCGGCGGCCGCCCGGTAGACGACTCCCTCGCCCTCCTGCCCCCGCAGCGCGGCGATCTCCGCCAGTTCCTTGGCCGCAAGCACGAACAACCCGGCGATGAAAACCGACTCGGCGACCCCGCCGGTGGCGTTCTCGGTGGTCTGGAACGGCTCGCCCGGGGTGTCGGAGAAGCAGTTCAGGTTGAGGCAGTCGTTCCAGTCGGCGCGGCCGATCAGTGGCAGGCCGTGCGGACCGAGCCGGTCCAGGGTGTAGCGCAACGACCGGCGCAGGTGCTCGTAGAGCGGGACCTCACTGCCGGGCGCGTTGTCGAACGGCACCGGCTCGTCGAGGAACGTGTGGTCGCCGGTCTCCTTCAGGTACGCGGCGACGCCGAGGATCAGCCACAACGGGTCGTCGTTGAAGCCGCTGCCGATGTCGTTGTTCCCGCGCTTGGTCAGTGGCTGGTACTGGTGGTAGGCACCGCCGTCCTCCTTCTGCGTGGCGGCGATGTCCAGGATCCGTTCGCGCGCCCGCTCCGGGATCATGTGCACGAAACCGAGCAGGTCCTGGTTGGAGTCGCGGAAGCCCATGCCCCGGCCGATGCCCGACTCGTACATCGAAGTGGATCGGCTCATGTTGAAAGTGACCAGGCACTGGTAGGCGTTCCACACGTTGACCATCCGGTCGGTGTCACCGTCCGGCGTCGACACCTGCAGGATGCCGAGCAGCCCGTCCCAGTAGGCGCGGAGGTCGGCGTACCCCTGCTCGACGACCTCGGGCCGCAGCCACCGGGAGATGACCGGCTTGACCCGGGTCTTGTTGATGGTCTGCGATCCGGGCGGATCGAACTTGTCGTCCTTCGGATTCTCGGCGTAGCCGAGGACGAACACGACCTCGCGGGTCTCGCCCGGCGCCAGGGCGAGCCGCACGTGATGGCTGCCCATCGGCTGCCAGCCATGCGCGACCGAGTTGCCCGAGGAACCGGACTCGACGACGGCCGGGCGGTCCCAGCCGCGGTAGGCGCCGAGGAACGCGTCCCGGGAGGTGTCGAACCCGGCGAGCGGCTCCGAGCAGGCGAAGTAGGCGAAGTGGTCGCGGCGCTCGCGGTACTCCGTCTTGTGGTAGATCACCCCGTCGACGACCTCGACCTGGCCGGTGCTGAAGTTGCGCTGGTAGTTGGTCGCGTCGTCCTGCGCGTCCCAGAGACAGAACTCGATCGACGAGAAGAGCGAGAGTTCCGCGTTCTCGTCCCGCTCGTTGGTGACACGCACCCGCCAGACCTCGAGGGTCTCGCCGAGCGGCGCGAAGTAGAGGGTCTCGGCCCGGATACCCTTCCGGGAGGAGCCGATCTTGGTGTACGACAGCCCGTGCCGGCACTCGTAGTCGTCGAGTTCCCGTTCCGGGGTCGGCTGCCAGGACGGCGACCAGTAGTCGCCGGTGCCGTCGTCGCGGACGTAGACGTACCGGCCGCCCACGTCGAGCGGCGCGTTGTTGTACCGGTAACGGGTGAGCCGCCGCAGACGGGCGTCACGGTAGAACGAGTAGCCACCCGCCGTGTTGGACACGATCCCGAAATAGGCGTCCGTACCGAGGTAGTTGATCCACGGCAGTGGCGTGTCCGGCCGATCGATGACGTACTCGCGCTGCTCATCGTCGAAATGCCCGTAGCGCAACAGGTCCTCCCCCGTCGCAGTCGGAGCCGCCCGGCTGATCGCGGAACGGCATGGGAGCATTTGGGAGCGCTCCCATGGGCGGTTATTTTACCGCTTCGACACCTTCCTGTGACCAACCCTGAGCCTTCGGATTCCCCGCCACCCCAAGAACCCGGCTGGGGGGCCCCCCGAGAAGCCGGGGGGGGCCCCGTGGGGGGTGGGTTTTAGGGGTGCAAGGGGTTTATTAGGGGCCACGGGGGTT
>NZ_JBFAAI010000067.1:0-7711 GCF_040639655.1 Actinoplanes sp. NPDC023801
GTCCTTGCTCGTGGTTCCGTAGGTGCGGGTGGCGAGCTGCCGGCCGTTGGCGTCCAGGCGACGGCGGTGTGGCTGCGCTTGTGCGCGTCGATACCGATGACGAGCATGGGGGTGTCTGACGCGGCGGCGCCCGGCCGATGGGTGCGTGACGATCATCAGTGACGCATTGCTTCCGCCGGCCCAGGCGTCCCGCAGAGACCCGTTCGGCAACCTCGTCTAGAACCTGAGCCGCGCGTGAGCCCACCCAGCGCGTTCCAAGCAGTCTGTTCCGCTCATGTGGACGGGACCGGCGACCTTACGGGCATGACCGATCAGCGCATCGAGCCGCGACGGTGATGGCCGTGGACGCTGTCCAACGCTGGAACGGTATCCCTGCGTCCGCCAGTTCAGCGCCCGCCGGAAGTCGCCGGTCCGCAACGGTGTGGCCTGTCGCCGTTGGTGACCGGCGCCTCCGGGATGCTTGCCGGTGAGCTCGGCCGGTTGGCCGGCGCTCGGATCTCGGCACGATTGGGTCTCAGCATCCTCGTCCGACGAATCGCTGAGGATTACGGGCGCCGGCGGTGTGTCACCGCCACAGGCCTACCCTCAGTGGGGTGTCGTCGGGCTTCTCCGGGGCGTCGCTGGGGTCGGACCAGCCGACGTAGTTGCCCGCGACGATGGCGTAGCTGAGACCAGACGCGTCGTCGCCGACCCGGAACAGCCGGGGCTCGGTCCGTAGGTCCAGCAGATACATGCTGGAGTCTCCGGTCCCGCTCTCGTTGCCCCAGGCGAGCATGCGGCCGCTTGATGACAGAACCGTGAAAGCGCCACGATCGGCCAGCTTCACGTGGGTCGCTTCGTTGCGCTGTGCGTCCCAGGCGTAGAGCTGGCCGGCCTCCTTCTCCTCGCCGGATGCGACGATCCAGGTGACCAGGCCGCCGCTAGCGGTGAGTGAGGTGAGCTCCTCGCCCCTGCTGAGCCTGCCGGCTGCCGCGACCCGGTCGCGGCCGTCGGCGCCGATGTGGTGGATCTCGTACTTGTCCTTGGCGAAGCCGGCCGCGAATGTGCTGCTGCGCACGTAGTACAGGTCCGGGCCGTCAGCGGCGGGCAGTCCGGCATGGGTCGCGGTAGTGCGAAGCTTTCCGGAGCCGTCGAGAGGGCGGCTGACGATCTCGAAGGTGTACTCGTCCCGCTTCTTGGTGGGCCGCATCGTGGGCCAATAGACAGCCGCCTCACCGATGACCGGTGTGGCGGCACCGGGCGGGATGGGCAGTTGACCGCCGGGGACCACCTCCGACGAGTCGCCGAGAACGCGGGTCGTCGTGCCGTCGTGGGCATAGATTCGCCAGTCACCGACGTACAGATTGGTGCTGGATGTCTCCAGCCAGGCTGTCATCCCGTTCCGGTTGGCTCCGTAGATTGCCTGTCGGGCCTTCTCGCCACGGACCGGCGCCAGCGAGACGGGGCGTAACGCGTCTGCCCGGTACATGCCGATGGTCGATTGGACGAGTTCGATCTCGCCGTTGGCGACTTTCCCTTTCGGAGCGGCGGCCACGACAGCCTCACCGGACTCGGTCAGAGCCAGCGGGGCGAGCATCTGCTTGCCGAGCATCGCTGGAACGGCGGGCTGAGGGTCGTAGTGTTTGCCCGCCTCGGCCGGGGTCGCCTGGGTCACCGGGAACGAACCGGTGACCCGGAAGGTCGCCCCATCAGGTTGGGCCACGGCTGCCGGTGCTGTGGTCCTGCTCGCGGCCGGAGCCGGCTCGCTGTTGCGCGAGCCGGCTCCGGTTTCTTGCGTGCAGCCTGCCACGGCACTGATCAGCACGAGAGCGCAGATCAATGTCCTGCGTCTCATCGTCAGTGGACAATCCCGTTGCTCTTGAGGAAGATCGTCGTCATGCCCACCACCTTGACGTCAAAAAGTCTTGACGTCAAGTTTACTTAACATTCTAGGGGTCAGGGCGTCTCGGTGGCAGCGATCGGCATTTAGCTGGCGCGCAACGCCGTTGAGGAGCATCGGAACGGCCACCGACGCGGTGTGGCGCCAACAGCGCCGCGGCCTCGCCGGTGACGCGGGCGCAGCCGCTCGCCGACCGGGCGCGCAGCAGCTCGCCACCGCCTGGCGCGAGCAGCTGGCCGACGAGCAGGCCGCGATCCGCCGCGATGCGCTGCTCGAACAGATCGCCCGCGACGAGCAGCGGCCCGCACTGCTCGGCGATCCTGTCGCCGCATCCACCTCTTCTAGGCCCGGGGTGACGTCTAACCCGTCACAGTGGCGAGGCGCGCGCCGAACCCGGCACGTAAAACGGCCCTGGCGGGCAGGCTCATGTCGGGGGGCCAGCCGGGCCCGCCAGGGCCGTTCGTGCGTGCGAGTGGATCAGTGGGTGCGGGGGTCGTGGTCGTTGCTGCGGCTGCCGGACTTGGCCAGGCCACGGCTGATCATGTAGCCGATGGTGAGCAGGGTGATGTACCACCAGGCCTTGTCGGCGGCGAAGTAGTCGCTGCCGTCGTTGGCGGCGCCGTCGCCGACCATGTTGGAGGCGATCAGCACGCCGATGACGGCGAGCACGTAGACGATCAGCTCAGTGGTCTTGAACGAGGGCTTGGTCTCCTCGCCCCGCGAACGGGTGTGCGCCACGTGGGTGGTCTCGTGGTTGCCGTGAGTGGACGTAGCCATCTGGTCAGCTCCTGAAGAAGTTCATTATCAATGTGTGGGGGGACGTCTTCGTTGACGCCGGGCCTTTAGCTACCCGCCTCCCCGAAATCCCACACCGGCTGATCCGTCACTCGTACGGGTCGGCCCTCACGTGCCACCGGTGAGGGCCCAGATGCGCCGACGGCCGACTACTGCTCATCACCGGGCTAGCAGGCGGCCGACCCCGACGACCGGTGTACCCCGAACGTGTCGATGACCCCACCCATTCCAAGATCATCGCTAACGCCGGTTTTCGTCGGACGTTTCAACTAGACCTCGGACGAGGGATGCTCGCGGCGGCTCGGCGTGCGTACGGTCGCCCGCCTGGAACTCATCGATCTGTGGCCGGCTGACGACCTGGACCTGCGGATGACCGCAGAGATGAAGCTCGCGGCCCTGGCGCTACCGAACGTTCCGCTGGAACCGAGGTTTCTCGGCTGGATACGCCAACTGAGGGAGGAGGGGTGGAGATACAAATCGAAACCAAGGGCATGACCGTCGACCTCTAGAGCGGGATAACTGAAATGCGGCCACCCAACCATCGCGGGGCTCGGACACCCATCATCCGCCTCTACAAGTATTTAATATCGACCAAGATCAATATGCTGCTCGGGTGGAGGGCAAAGATTTCCACTGGTCTAGCGTGCCGGGCATGGTCAACGACGCACTCGCCCAAGAACTGATCGACATGACCGACGAAGGCCGGCGGCTGCAACCCGGTGCGCTCAGCGACGACTTCACCGCCCAACTAGCCCATCGAAGAGTCACCGTCCGCAACGGCGATCGCCTCGCTGAAATCATCGACGAGCACGGTTGGCCGACCGCAGAACTCGTAGGCCAAGAAGCGGCCCGCAGAGCGTGGCTGGTAGCACAGCACGCCGACCGGCAACTGCACCTGCAACGGCGAGCGCTGACCTTGATGACCGAGACAGTGCACGCGGGCAAGGGCGATATCACCCAGCTGGCCATGCTGCACGACCGCATTCTGGTCAATGAGGGCCGCCTGCAGATCTACGGCACCCAGATCGCCGGCATGGTCAACGGCGCCCCCATCCCGTGGCCGTGCCAAGACCCGGAACAGACGGATCAGCGGCGTGCGGAAGCCGACTTGGAGCCGTTCGCGGCCCACGTCGCCAAACACGCGCCGGCCTGACCCACACAGTCGGCTCCCTGTTGCACGCCAGGTAAGCGGCAGTGATGCGCCAGGTAAACGTCAATCACTGCGTCGGTGAAGGTGCCCTCTTCAGCTTGGCGGGATGGAGACCTCGACGGTCACGTCACCCATCGTCGGGCGTCCCGGAGGAACTCGGACATGGAACTGTCGGTGTTCAGCGTCTCGCAGGATCAACATCCGTCGACCTGCGCGGTCCTGGTAGGCGCTGGTGCGTACGGTGTCCATGTCGGGCGTCGCGACTGCGATGGCCTGGCAGCGGGCCAGGACTGCCTCGTAAGCGAGCATTTTGGCTTCGCCCGCAGTGACGGGTACCAGAGTGGCCGACGCGTCGATGCGGGTGAGGCCAGTTGATCAGGCAGAACACTGATCGCGGTGTCAGCGGTTGAGGTACGCTGCCAGGCCGCCGAGTTCTTCGTTGGCGATGAACACGGACCGCACATTGAGGATGGCCTCTTCGACATGCTGGTTGCAGCCCCAGGCGGAGTCTCCCCAGGAATCGGCGAGCTTAAGTTCGGCCGGGGCGGTGCATCCCTTGGTGCCGCCGAGCTGGCAGTGTTCGGGGCGCGGTGCGGCGGTGTGCGTGGCGGCGGCGGCGCGCATCCGCTCCGCGAGTTCCGCGGCGGCAGCGGCGCGCTGCACTGCCTCCTCGCGTAGTTCGCGTTCGGCGCGTACCGCGGTGAGGGCGGCCAGGCGGAGCTCCAGATGTTGCGCGACCTGGTCGGCGAGGTGGCCGAGCACGGTGTGCTGCACATCGGTCAGTTGCCTTGGCATGGCGTCGATCGCGGTGACGGTGCCCAAGCGGTGGCCGTCGATGGTGATGATCGGGGCGGCGGCGTAGAACCGCAGTCCCAGTTCGCCGCGGACCAGCGGGTGCTCCAGGGTGCGCGGGTCGATCGCGGCGTCGTTGACGACGTACGAGCCGTCGGCGCAGAACGCCGACGCACACAGCCCGGGTTCGGTGCCGACCTGCGTCACCCCGTCCAGGCCTTTGGTGGCGGCGAACCACACCCGATCGGCGTCGACGATGCTGACGGTGGCGATCGGGGTGCCGCACAGGGCCGCTGCGGCGGCGGCGATGGTGTCGAACTGGCCATCGGTGGGGGCGTCGAGGATTTCGTAGCGGCGTACCGCGGCCAGCCGGGCTGGATCGGTGAGGGCGGTGCTGCGGTCAGTGGTGCTCGACACGGTGTGGTGCTCGCTTTCGAAGAAGGGCGCCTCGGGTCGCGAGGTGTGTGGACCAGGGTGCCGGTGAACCGATCAGCGCGGTGAAGAGGGTAGTCCACGGTGGCTTCGTAACGGTGGCCTGACACCCGCGCTACCGAAGCCCACCGGCTTCTGAGCGCACTGCCACTTACCTGGCGCCAGCACTGGCATTTAGCGGCTCTGGCTCACTCTTGGTGGACTAACCACGGATGGTGACGAGCCGCCGGAAGCAGGCCGTTTCCCCATGCAAGGGTGGAGCTCGCGGTTGATCTTCCGCTGTTAACGTCTTCGGTCGTGAGCCAGAGTGGTAGCCAAGCGGCGGCGTTCTTCCGTGAAGTCGCTGTTCATCGCACTGTTTGGTTCGTGCGTGATGATCAGGGAAGTCCTGCGCCCAAGGTGTCGAGCGGTGCTCGGGCGATGCCGTATTGGTCATCTCGGGCCCGTGCTCAGCGTGCGGCTGACGTGTGGGGTAGCGACCTGCGTCCCGTCTCCGTCTCTTTGGAGGCGTGGAGGGATGTGGACCTCCCGGACCTCGTTGATGAGGGCTATCAGGTGGGGATCAACTGGACTGGTTCCCGATTAACCGGCTGGGATTTCACGGTGGCGGAGGTGCTCAATCGCTTGGCTCACGCTTTACGCGAAGGCCCATACTCCGACGAGGAGTCACCCGGGGCGAGGTAGAGGCGTGCAAGCGGTCAAAATCCCGCGAGCACCAGAGCTTGCAACTCAATGTGGGATGAGGATGCGGTGGCGGAGTAGGTCGAGGTTGGCGCGGCCGTACATGGCGCGTTTGAGTGCCTTGGTGCGGTTGACCTGGCCTTCGACGGCGCCGGAGCTGTAGGGCAGGGTGAGTCCGGCGGTGACCGCGGCGTGGTCGCGGCGCAGGCTGGCGACGAGGGTGTGCAGGGGCGGGTAACTCGTCGGCTTCCACCGCGCGCATCCAGCCGTCGAGGTGCTCCCCGCCGAGTTCGTGCATCATGGCGGCGAACGCGGCGACGTGGCCGCGCATCACTCGCAGTTTCGGGCAGCGGGCAAGGATGCCGGTGAGCGCGGCGCTGTGCTCGGTGTTCAAGTGCTCGGGCGTGGTCATGATCCAGCCAGTGACCCGGCGCGGTTTCGGTGCCCGTGCCGGCCCTGGCATGGTGGCCGGCGGGCGTAGTGGTCGCAGGTAGCGCTGCACGGTGCGCAGGCTGCCGCGCCAGCCGCGGGTTTGCAGTTCGGCGTGCAACATGGCGGCGTCGGTCAGTTCTTCGGCGCGGCGCTGGTGGATGTAGTCGGCGTAGTCGTCCAGCACGCTGGACCGGTGGGTCGCCGGGGCGAGTAGGTCGTCGAGGTTCGCGGCCGCGTACCGCTGTACGGTGCGGAAGCACACGCCGAGCTGGCGACTGATCGCCGTCAGGGAGTGCCCTTGGTCCCGCAACTGGTGGATGGCGGCGTGCCGCTGCTGCTTGCGTGGCACCAGCGGCCGGGGCTGGCCATTGACGTCAAGCGTCCGGTCGAGAGTCGGCACCACGGTGTCGGCCGACTCGGGTTGAGATGCTGGTTCGGCCAGGCAGCCGCGGTGGGCCCACACAGTCGTCTCGACCGCCTCGCCGAGATTGGCCCACAGGTGATAGCGATCCGCGACCTGCACCGCCTCCGGCGCCCCGGTCCGCGCGCCCTCGGCGTAGGCGCCCCCGCGGTCGCGGCAGATGACCTGCACACCGGGATGCGCTCGCAACCAGGCGGCGAACGTCTCGGCAGTGCGCCCGGCGAGCACATCGATCGGGCGGTGGGTGTCCATGTCGATCAGGATCGTGGCGTACACGTGCCCGCGCCGCAGCGCGAAATCATCGACACCCAGCACCCGCGGACCCGCCTTCACCTCGGGCGCTGGCATCGCCCGCAGCAGCCGTAACAACGTCGAACGGCTCACCGAGATCGCCGAGCGGGCCGCGAGCCGCTCTCCCGGACGGCCGGCCAGGGCCACCGCGATGGTTTGCAACTGCCGCCGTAACGCCACGCTCTTACGGGCATGCGGTGCCGTCAGGCCGGGAATCTGTTCGGCGAACGTGCCCTGCGCGCACTCGGGTGCCACGCATACGAACCGTCGTACCTGCAGATGGATCGTCACCCGGCGGCCGCCGGCCGGTAGATCCGCCACCCGGCGTTGATAACGGGCGTGCACCCGCGGCGACGCCGTGCCACAACCTGGACAGACCGCCGAGGCGGCAACCGTACGCGTCCGTACCTGGATCTCCCGTTCGCCGTCGCTGACCTTCTCCACCCGTACCGCAGCCCGCCAAGGGAACACCGAATCGATCAACGTCGCGTCAAACACCCGAAGATCATCGGCGCACGTCGCTCCGAGTCACGACTCCACCTAAAGTGCGCCAGAGCCCATTTAGCTGGCGCACGATACTGCCGGTCCAAGCCCCGCGCGGCGACCAGCAAACCGCCGATCACGAGACCCGCAGTTACCTACGCCACCTGGTATCGAAACTCGCAGACACGAAATCCGCCGACGATCAAGCGGCGCCGAAAGTGACGTTCACATGGTGTCCAAACCCGTTTCTGGCGCACGAAGGGGAGTGTCAAGAAAACGGTGTAACTCGATGTTGTTGAAGGTCAGTTACGGGCTGCGGTGAGTCGTCCTTCGAAGGCGAGATCGAAGGCGTTGA
>NZ_JBFAAI010000068.1:0-7433 GCF_040639655.1 Actinoplanes sp. NPDC023801
CGATCGCCGACAGCAAGCCCCGTCACCTCAGGGCCCACCTCAACGACGACTCCAGCACCCTCCGAGCCCATCACCGCATCCGGCTCCGGATACACGCCCAGTCCGAGCAGCACATCCCGGAAATTCACACCGGTGGCCCGTACCGAGATCCGCACCTCGCCCGTAGCCAGCGGACCGGAGATCTCCGGGATGCCGGTGAAGGACAGGCTCGACAGGGCACCGTCGGCGCCGGGGACGATCCGCCACGGTTCCGCACCGTCCGGAGGCGTCAGCCGGCTCGGCGCGGGCACCAGACGTGGTGCGAGCACCGTTCCGGCGCGGACCGCGAGTTCCGGTTCGTCAAGAGTCAGCGCGCCCCCGAGCAGTGACCAGGATCGGTCGTCGCGGTCGAGGTCCACCAGCACGATCCGGCCCGGGTTCTCGGACTGCGCCGAGCGCAGCAGACCCCAGAGCGCGGTCGCTGCCGGGTCGGTGACCGGTCCGGTCGCCGGTACGGCGGCATCGGTCAGCACCGCCAGGCGGGTGTCCGCGAACCGCTCGTCCGCCAGCCAGGTACGCACGACGCCGAGAGCCTCGACGGTGAGCGCGTGAGCCGCGGCCACGATGTCGTCGCGCGCCGGACCGGCCGGGCGCCACACCACCAGGTCCGGCAGTTGCGCGGCGGTGGCCAGGTCGGCGAATCCGTCGTACGCGGAGACAGCCCCGGACCGCTCCCGGAAGGAGTCGTCACCGATCGCCGCGAAGGCGACCGCGTCACCGTCCGGCACGGATACCGGTGTCCAGTCGACCGTGTACAGGGCGTCACCGGTGGCGAGCGCCGGGCCGTCAAGCGCCTCGGCGGTGACGGAGCGCATCACCAGCCGTCCGATGGCGGCCACGGCCGCACCGGTGCCGTCGGCCACGTCGATGGCGACGCCGGACGAGCCGGCCGCTGTCAGCCGTACCCGCAGGACACCCGCGCCCGTTGCGAACAGGCGTACGTCCTCCCACGCGAACGGCAGCCGGGTCTCCGCGCCGGTCCCGCCGAAGTCGCTCAGACCGATGGCGTGCAACGCGGCGTCCAGCAGGGCGGGGTGCAGTCCGTACGCGACGGCGGCCGGACGGACGTCTGCCGGCAGCGCCACCTCGGCGTAGACGGCATCGCCGGTACGCCAAGCGGCTCGCAGCCCCTGGAACACCGGTCCGTAGGAGAGGCCGGCATGATCCGACACCTGGTCGTAGAAGCCGACGAGGTCCACGGCGGTGGCCCCGGCGGGCGGCCACTGCGACAGGTCGGGATCCGCCCGGTCCGGCGCCTCGGCGGCGAGACTGCCGACGGCGTGCCGCAGCCAGGGCTCGTCCGGGCCCGGCCGGGAGTACACACTCACCGGGCAGTGCCCGGCACCGTCGTCGGCGCCGACACTGACCTGCAGCTGGACGCCGTCCGCCGGGAGCACGAGCGGCGCCTCGATGGTGAGTTCCTCGACGACCGGGTGCCCGATCCGGCGGCCGGCGCTGACGGCCAGTTCGACGAAGGCGGTGCCGGGCAGAACCACCCGGCCGAGTACGACGTGGTCGGCCAGCCACGGCTCCCGCTGAGTGGAGAGCTTGCCGGTGAGCAGCAGCCCGTCGCCGCCCGCCACCGGAACCGCCGCTCCGATCAGCGGATGCTCGGCGGAGACCAGGCCGGCCGCCTCCATGTCTCCGGTGAAAACCCGGTCCAGGCGGGGCCAGAACCGGCGGCCCCGGAACGCGTAGGTCGGCAGATCGATCCGCGGCGTCGCCGGCAGGATGGCCGTCCAGTCGACCGGGACTCCGGCCGTCCACAGCTTGGCGGCCGCCTGGAGCACGGTCTCGGTCTCGTCGCGGTCCTTGCGCAGGACCGCGGCGTATGTCAGATCCGGCGCGGTCAGCGCCGCCATCCCCGACAGCACACCCGACGGACCGACCTCGACACACCGCGTCACACCGTTCGATGCCAGCCAGCTCACGCCGTCGGCGAACCGGACGGCCTGGCGCACATGCCGCAGCCAGTAGTCGGCGGTGAACTCCACGACCGGCTCACCGGTCAGATTCGACACGACCGGAATCCGCGGGGCCTCGAAGGAGAGACCCGCCAGCACCGCAGCGAAGTCGGCGAGCATCGGCTCCATCAACACCGAATGGAACGCGTGGGAGACCGTCAACCGCGTCGCCTTGCCAAAGCGCGGCGCGACCGCGTCGATCGCCTCCACCGAACCGGACAGCACGATCGCATCCGGCCCGTTGACCGCCGCAATGTCCACACCCTCCGGAACATCGGCCTCCGACGCCTGCACCGCGAGCATCGCCCCACCCGGCGGCAGCGCCTGCATCAGACGGCCACGAGCAGCCACCAGCGTGACCGCGTCATCCAGGTTCAGGACTCCGGCGACATGGGCGGCGGCGATCTCACCGATCGAATGCCCCAGCAGATAGTCCGGGGTGACACCCCACGACTCCAGCAGCCGGAACACCGCCACCTCGACCGCGAACAACCCCGCCTGCGTGTACACGGTCTGGTTAACCGCGTCAGAGCTGATCGCCTCGCGCAGCGGCAGATCCAGCAGCTGGTCGAAGCGGGCACAGATCGCGTCGAACGCCTCCGCGAACACCGGGAACCGGGCCGCCAGGCCCGTACCCATGCCGATGCGCTGCGCACCCTGACCGGTGAACAGGAACGCCAGACCACCCTCGGACACCACCGCCGACTCGGCGACGACACCGTCCAGGAGTACTGCACGGTGCTCCAGGGCCGCCCGGCCCGTGGCCAGCGACCAGGCTGCGGCGGCATCATCCAGGGCGGACGCGCGGAGCCGCTCGATCTGACTGGTAAGCGCCTCAGCGGAGCGTGCCGACACGAGCCATGGCAGCGGGCCCTGGACGACCGGGCTGCCGGACGGCGGCACCGGTTGTTCCGGGGCCTCCTCGATGATCACGTGGGCGTTGGTGCCGCTCACGCCGAACGACGACACGCCGACCCGGCGCGGCCGGTCACCCGGCTGCCAGTCGCGGGCCTCGGTGAGAAGTTCGACGGCGCCGGCGGTCCAGTCGACGTGTGACGTCGGCTCGTCGGCGTGCAGCGTCGGCGGGAGGATGCCCTCCCGCAACGCCATCACCATCTTGACGATGCCGGCGACACCGGCCGCGGCCTGGGTGTGCCCGATGTTCGACTTGACCGAGCCCAGCCACAGCGGTTCGTCGCGGTCCTGGCCGTACGTGGCGAGCAGCGCCTGCGCCTCGATCGGGTCGCCCAGCTTCGTGCCGGTGCCGTGCGCCTCGACGACGTCCACGTCGGACGGGGTCAGCCGGGCGCTGGCCAGAGCCTGCTGGATCACCCGCTGCTGGGCCGGTCCGTTCGGGGCGGTCAGGCCGTTGGACGCGCCGTCCTGGTTGACGGCGCTTCCCCGTACGACCGCAAGGATCTGGTGGTTGTTGCGCCGGGCGTCGGAGAGCCGTTCGACGAGCAGTACGCCCACGCCCTCGCCCCAGCCGGTGCCGTCGGCCGCTTGAGCGAACGGCTTGCAACGGCCGTCGGCGGCAAGCCCGTCCTGGCGGCCGAACTCGGCGAACGCGCCCGGCGTCGACATGATGGTGACGCCACCGGCGAGAGCCAGGTCGCACTCACCACCGCGCAGCGCCTGCATCGCCAGGTGCAGGGCCACGAGCGACGAGGAGCACGCGGTGTCGACGGTGACCGCCGGCCCCTCCAATCCGAAGGCGTACGCGGTACGCCCGGACAGCACCGCGGCCGCGTTGCCAGTGCTGACGTAGCTGTCGATCGTGCTGTTGAGCAGGAGTGCGGCGTAGTCCTGACCGTTGGTGCCGGCGAACACACCAGTCCGGCTGCCGGAGAGCCCGAGCGGGTCGATGCCGGCGCGCTCGAACACCTCCCAGCTCGCCTGCAGGAAGAGTCGCTGCTGCGGGTCCATGGCGAGCGCCTCACGCGGGGCGATGCCGAAGAGGTCGGCGTCGAAGTCGCCCGCGTCGTAGACGAACGCGCCGAGCGGTTCGAAGAGCCCCCCGGTGTCGGTGCTCCAGCCCCGGTCGACCGGGAAGTCGGCCACGGCGTCACCGCCGTTCAGCACGAACTCCCAGAGGTCCTCCGGAGTGCGTACGTCCCCGGGGAACCGGCAGCTCATCGCGATGATCGCGATCGGCTCGTCCATCGCGGTGGAGAGCAGCGGAACGGCTGCCGCGGGAGTGCCCGAGCCGCCCAGGACCGCGTCGAGATGCTGAGCCAGAAGGGCCGCGCTCGGGTAGTCGAACACCAGGCTCGCGGGCAGCGACAGCCCGGTCAGGGTCTGCAGCCGGTCACGGAGCTCGACGGCGGTGAGCGAGTCGATACCGAGGTCCTTGAACGCCTTGCCCGGTGCGATCCGTTCGACCGTGTCGTAGCCGAGCACCGCGGCGACAGCGTCGCGGACCCCGGTGAGCAGGGCGTTCCGGCGCTCCGGGCCGTTCATCGCGGCGAACCTGTCGTCGGCCGCTGCCGCCACCTCGGCGGCCGGGACGACGTCGCCGAGGAACGGGCTGGGCCGGCCCGCCGTGAAGACGGGGGCGAACTGCCGCCAGTCGACGTCGGCCACGGTGAGGCAGCCGGTGTCGCCGTCGATCGCCTCGGCCAGGGCCTGGATCGCCAGCGCCGGTGCCATCGGCCGCAGCCCGCGACGGCGCAGATAATCCTCGGCACCGTCCTCGGTGACCAGCATGCCCGCCTCGGCCCACGGCCCCCACGCGACCGCGGTACCGGCCAGTCCCCGGCCCCGGCGACGCGTGATCAGACCGTCGAGGAACGCGTTGCCGGCCGAGTAGGCGGCCTGTCCCCCGCTGCCCCACACGCCGGAGATCGACGAGAAGACGACAAAGAGATCAAGATCAGAGGTCAATTCATCCAGGTGTACGGCACCCGCGACCTTGCCCCGCACGATGCCGGCGAACTCGTCCACGGTCGTCTCGGTGAGCAGGCCCACCCCGCTGACCCCGGCCGCGTGCACCACGCCGCGCAGGTCCGGGATCCCGGCGACGAGGTCGGCGACCTGGCCGCGGTCGGCGACGTCGCACGCCACCACCGAAACCCGCGCCGGCGACAGCTCGGCCACCAGGTCCGCCGCACCGGGGGCGTCCATGCCCCGGCGTGAGGTCAGCACCAGGCTGTTCACACCACGGCCCACCAGCCAGCGGGCAACATGGGCGCCCAGAGCACCCGTACCGCCGGTGATCAGGACAGTGCCGTCCCACGTCTGCGGCGCCGCGGGCTCCACAGGCGGCGCGACCGGACGCAACCGCCGGACGAACACCCCCGACGACCGCACCGCCACCTGGTCCTCGTTGCCACCGAGCACCCCGGCCAGACGACGACGTTCGCGCTCACCCAGTTCGGCCGGTACATCGATCAGGCCGCCCCACAGCTCGGGCATCTCCAGAGCCGCGACCCGGCCCGCGCCCCACACCAGGGAGCCGGACACATCGGTCAGCGGATCCGAACGGCCGACCGACACGGCGCCCCGGGTCACACACCAGAGACGCGCGTCCACACCGCTGTCGGCCATCGCCTGCACGATCGTCAGGAAGCCCCGCGGAGTGGTGCCGTCCGTGGCCGGAAGCAGTGCGATCACACCGGCCACGGCATCGGTGTCGCGAGCCAGAGCGGCGAGTTCGCCGGCCAGAGCCAGCCGGTCGGTGGTCTCCGGGTCGGCGGTCAGCTCGATCAGGTTCAGGCCGGTGCCGCCGAGAATCGTCTCGGCCGTACCCGCGGCCGGAACCACGACGATCCAGGAACCGCCGGCGGCCCGCGCCGGGTCGGTCACCGGTCGCCAGGTGACGTCGTAACGCCAGGCGGCGACCGCGCTGGAAGCCACCCGGTCCCGGCGCCACGCCGCCAGGGCGGTACCCATCGAAGCCGGGACCTCGGTGTTCAGGATCTCCGACAGCGCCTGGAAATCCTCTCCCTCGACCATGCGCCAGAACTCGGACTCGATCGGATCCGCCGACGCCGCCGCGGGGAACTCCAGCGGGGTCAGCCAGTAGTGGTCACGCTGGAACGCGTACGTCGGCAAGTCGATCCGCGGCGCCGCCGGGAGAATCGCCGTCCAGTCGACCGGGACTCCGGCCGTCCACATTTTCGCGGCCGCCTGGAGCACGGTCTCGGTTTCGTCGCGGTCCTTGCGCAGTGCAGCGGCGTAGGTCAAGTCCGGTGCGGTCAGCGCCGCCATCCCGGACAGCACACCCGACGGACCCACCTCGACACACCGCGTCACACCATGGTCCACGAGCCAGGACACGCCGTCGGCGAACCGGACGGTCTCGCGGACGTGGCGGATCCAGTAGTCGGCGGTGAACTCCTCGATCGGCTCACCGGTCAGATTCGACACGACCGGAATCCGCGGGGCCTCGAAGGAAAGACCCGCCAGCACTACCGCGAAGTCAGCGAGCATCGGCTCCATCAGCGACGAGTGGAACGCGTGCGACACCGTCAGCCGGGTTGTCTTGGCGAATCGGGATGCCAGGTCCTCGATCGCGGCAGCGTCACCCGAGACGACCACCGACGCCGGCCCGTTGACAGCCGCAATGTCCAGGCCCCGGCCGGCGAGCGCGTCCTCCGAGGTCGGCCCGGTGACGGCCGCAATGTCAAGGTTCAGACCGGTGATCGCGTCACGGACCTCGGCCTCGGACGCCTGCACCGCGAGCATCGCCCCACCCGGCGGCAGGGCCTGCATCAGCCGGCCACGAGCGGCGACCAGCGTGACCGCGTCGTCCAGGTTCAGGACTCCGGCGACGTGGGCTGCGGCGATCTCACCGATCGAATGCCCCAGCAGATAGTCCGGGGTGACACCCCACGACTCCAGCAGCCGGAACACCGCCACCTCGACCGCGAACAACCCGGCCTGCGTGAACACCGTCTGGTTGACTGCGTCGGAGTCGATCGCCTCGCGCAGTGGCACATCGAGCAGCTGGTCGAAGCGGGCACAGATCGCGTCGAACGCCTCCCCGAACACCGGATACCGGGCGGCCAACGCCAAACCCATCCCGGCCCGCTGTGCACCCTGGCCGGTGAACAGGAACGCCAGACCACCTTCAGCGAGCACGCCCTGCTCGATAGTGGTGCCCTCGATCATCACCGCCCGGTGTTCCAGGGCGGCCCGAGTGGTAGCCAGCGACCACGCCGCCGCGATCGGATCCAGATCCGCTTCCCGCAACCGCTCGATCTGAGCAGTCAACGCCTCCGCCGACCGCGCCGACACCAGCCACGGCAACGGACCATCCACCACCCGGCTTCCCACTTCCGCCGGGAGGGGGTCGGTCACGACGTCGGCCGGCTGCGCTGCCGGTTCCTCAAGGATCAGGTGTGCGTTGGTGCCGCTGATGCCGAACGCCGACACACCAGCACGACGCGGCCGGCCATCTCCAGGCCAGGATTGAGCAGCCGTCAACAG
>NZ_JBFAAI010000069.1:0-7394 GCF_040639655.1 Actinoplanes sp. NPDC023801
AAGACGGCCTGTCCCCCACATAGGTGAAACTTTTTAGGATGCCGACCGGCGCTGGTGGGACCGTGATCGTGTCTGTCACGTGCGGACAACAACGATGGCGCTGATCGGGCCACTGACGATGCTGGCGGCGATGATGGCCGGGCCGGCCGCGGCGGAGCCATCTGACCACTCCGCGGCCCCCTTGACCGCCGGCGGCTCGCACACGTGCGGGCTGGCCCCCGACGCCAAAGCCTACTGCTGGGGCTATGGCGGTTACGGTCAGCTGGGCAACGGCGGGACTTCGGACCGGGCGCATCCGGTGGCGGTGGACGCTCCTGCCGGAGCGGCCTTCACTCACCTCACCGCGGGAGGCAACCACACGTGCGGGCTGGCCCGCGACGGCAAGGCCTACTGCTGGGGACAGGGCGACAAGGGCCGGTTGGGCGACAGCGGCGTCGCGGACCAGGTGAGACCGGTAGCGGTGCACGTCCCCACCGGGGTGGCCTTCACCCAGCTCACCGCCGGTGACGACCACACCTGCGGGCTGGCCCGCGACGGCAAGGCCTACTGCTGGGGACGAGGCGACTACGGTCGGCTGGGCAACAACGGCGTCGCGGACCAGTCGAAACCGGTAGCGGTGCACGCCCCCACCGGGGTGGCCTTCACCCAGCTCACCGCCGGAGGTCACCACACATGCGGGGTGGCCCGCGACGGCAAGGCGTACTGCTGGGGACGAGGCGCTTACGGTCTTCTGGGCATCGACAACGTCGTCGCGTACCGCTCGACGCCGGTGGCGGTGCACGCCCCCGCCGGGATGGTCTTCGTTCACCTCACCGCCGGCGACGCGCACACGTGCGGGCTGGGCAACGACACCAAGACCTACTGCTGGGGTGAGGGTGCTTCCGGCGCCTTGGGCGACGGCGGCACCGCGAACCGGTTGAAGCCGGTGGCGGTGGACGTCCCCGCGGGGGTGACCTTCACTCGCCTCGCCGCCGGCGAGGCGCACACGTGTGGGCTGGGCGGCGACGCCAGGACGTATTGCTGGGGCGACGGCTACCACGGCAGGTTGGGCAACAGCAGCGACGCGATCCAGTCGAGGCCGGTGGCGGTGGACGCCCCCGCGGGGGTGACCTTCACTCGCCTCGCCGCCGGCGACGCGCACACGTGCGCGCTGGGCGACGACACCAAGACCTACTGCTGGGGCTTCGGCTACCACGGCAGGTTGGGCAACAGCAGCGTCGCGAACCAGTCGACGCCGGTGGCGGTGGACACCCCGGCCGGCTGATCTGCCGCCCGATCCGGCGGTGTCCGGGCTTCCGCGGATGAGCTCGGCACTCACCTAGGTGAAATCCGCTCGGACAAGGTTGCGGGTTCCGCGGGCTGTGATCGTGTCTGTCGTGTGCTGACTACCACCATGGCGATGGCCGTGACAGTGACGATGCTGGCGGCGGTGACCCCCGGACCGGCTGTGGCGCGGCAACCGGACGGGCCCGCTGCCCGGCTGGCTGCCGGCGGCTCCCACACCTGCGCGCTGGACGGCAACGGCAGGATCTCCTGCTGGGGTCAGGGCGGTTTCGGTCAGTTGGGCAACAGCAGTGACGCGGACCGGTCGAGGCCGGTGGCGGTGAACGCCCCCGCCGGGGAGACCTTCACCCACCTCGCCGCCGGCGGCAACCACACGTGCGGGCTGGCCAGGAACACCGGCGTCTACTGCTGGGGCAGCGGCAGACACGGCGCTCTGGGCTACGGCGGCGTCGTGAACCAGACGCGTCCGGTCACGGTGAACGCCCCCGCCGGGGTGACCCTCACTCAGCTCACCGCCGGCGGCGACCACACCTGCGGGCTCGGCAGCGACACCAGAACGTACTGCTGGGGCAACGGTGAATACGGCCAGCTCGGCAACGCCGACCTCGTGGAGCAGTTGACTCCCGGGGCGGTGAGCGCCCCGGCCGGGGTGACCTTGACCCACCTCGCCGCCGGCGACGACCACATGTGCGGGCTCGGCAGCGACACCGGGACCTACTGCTGGGGCAACGGCGTCTACGGTCAGCTGGGCAACGGCGGCGAGGTGAACCAGTTGCGTCCGGTCGCGGTCGACGCCCCCGCCGGGGTGATATTCACCCAGCTCACCGCCGGCACGTTTCACACGTGCGGGATCAGCAGCGACACCTCGGTCTACTGCTGGGACGAGGGCCGATTCGGCGCCCTGGGCGACGGCGGCACCGTGGACCGGACACGTCCGGTGGCGGTGCGAACTCCCGCCGGGGTGACCCTCACTCAGCTCACCGCCGGCCGCAACCACACGTGCGGACTCGGCGGGGACGTCAAGGTCTACTGCTGGGGTGAAGGCAGATTCGGCGCCTTGGGCGACGGCGGTGGCACGGACCAGTCGACGACGCCGGTGGCGGTGATCGCGCCGGGATAGTGCGGTGACGCCGGGACGGGCCGCTATCCGGCCTGGGCGAGTCTCTTCGCCCCAGCGATGACGAACTCGACGAAGCGGGCGTCGTCGGCCTTGTCGCTCGCCCCCATCTCGAAGTGGGCGGCCAGGTCGCCGACGGCGACCGCGGCCATCAGGACGCGCTCCGGTGGAATCCGCTCGCCCTCATCGGTGATCCCGCCGTCGACGATGGTGACCATCGCGGCCGAGGCGTCCCCGAGCGCGGGAAGCGGCAGGCGGGAGTGATGATGTTCGTCCTCCATCATCGCGTCGGACCAGTCCGGGCACACGGTCGGCATGTCGGCGAGACTCTGGACGAACTCCTGGGCCGCCTGGCGGCCCGGGCCGCCGAGCTCGACGCGGATCACCATGTGGCCGGTTTCGAGGGTCCGCACCACCGTGGGCACGGGACGGTACTCGTCCAGCACCTCACCCTCGGTGCACGGGATGTAGTAGTCGAAATCCTTGGTGCTGGTCGTGTCCTGGCTGACGATGGATCCCGGCGGCAGATCACCGGCGGTGAGCATCTTCTTCCGGAGCTGCTCGGGGCCGGGCGGCCCGGCCCCGGCCGGCGCCCCCAGCACGGCGACCATGGCCGCGACGACCGGCAGAACGATGACTTTTCGCATTTCTCCGACGATAGGCGGCACCGTTCCGCACCGTCAGCCCTTCACGAAGACGGTTCCGCGAGGCCGTCGCGCCGCTCTCTCCCCTTCGGCGGTGCGGGCTCGTGCTGCCTGCCAGGAGACCGATTCAGGGCACTTTCATCTCTTTGATCCCTATACTGCGAGGGGTTCAGCCGAGGCACCATCGAACGGAAGCGAACCCTCATGCGCGCCCTCGCCGCCGCTCTCCTGACCACCACTCTCCTGAGCGTCGCCGACGCCGGCAGCGTCGCCGCGGCTTCCACGGCCAGAGCTGACTGGGTCACCAGAGGGGTGCAGCCGATCGGGCAGCCGATCGCGGTGGGCGCGGTGGTGGTCGGCTATCTGGTCCGGGACAGGCGCCTCTACGCCCGCGGCCTCCGGCCCGGAGACGGCACGGTGATCTGGGAGCGGGAGATCACCCCCAGCAGGCAGACGGCCGGCATCAAGATCCTGCCGTTCCGGGTCGGCGACAACGTGGCCTTCCTGGAACCACGGCCGGAGCGCGGGCCGCACTGGGCGAGGATGGTGATCGTCGACGCCGCCACCGGGCGGGTGGAGCAGAGTAGTCAGCCGGCGATCTTCCGCAGTGTGCCGGAGTCCTGTTTCGGTGACCGGGCGGCCTGCGCCATGGCGAACCTGCACACGGGGGGACCAGGCGCGGGTACCGGCTCGACGTCGCGACCGGCGCCTTCACACCGTACGACGTAGCCCTTCCGGCCGCCCGTTCGATCAGCGATTCAGGCCTGCACGATCTGGGCGGCCGCCCGGACGAGCGCATCGCCCTGATCCGGGACGGGGCGATCCGGTGACAACGGCCGGTGACGGACGCCTTCCCGGCCGGGTTCAGCACCGACAACGGCTGGACCTGGCAGCACTTCCCGGCGGATGGCGTGTTCGCGGGCTCGGTGTTCGGGCCGGTCAAGCGGACGGCCACCACCGTCGACATCGACCTGGGAGCACAGAGCGCGAGCGCCGGGCTCGACGAGCGCACCGGGGCGGTGTTGTGGCGGTCGCCCGGCACCATCATCGGCTGCGCCGAGAACATCCCGCTGCGTGCCGATCCGGTCCGGTGCCGGGTCCGGGGCCGGGGGCACTTCGTCGTCGAGCCCCCGGCCAGCACGTTCGAGGGCCTGGACGTGGCGCTGGAGGGGTTCGACCCGCGCACCGGGCAGACCCGCTGGTCGGTGCCGGCCGGCCGGTCCGAGCAGCTGGTCGGGCAACTGAGGCGGGCGGCGGTGGCCGGCGACCACACGGTCGTCGCCGAGCTGGTCGGCGGCAGCCGGATGATCGACCTGACCGACGGGACGGTCACCGTGCCCGCAGAGACCGCGGTGTTCTGGTGCCTGTCACAGGCCCGCTTCTTCTTCCGCGAGGGCCACACTCCCCAGGACTCCCACGAGCGGTTCGACCGGGTCGGCGGCAGCACCGCCACCGCCTGCGGCGCCGACGGAAAACCGGCCGGCTCGGGACAGCCCGCCCAGGGCGCGTCACGGGCCGTCGGCGCGGTCGCAAACGGCTACGCCGTGGTGGCGACACCGGACGGGTACCGGGGCATCGCGCTCGACGGCTGAGCGGAGACAGGGCCGGCGCGATGTGCGCCCGGACGTCGCCGACTGGTGCTGGGGCCTGCCGTTCATCGGATGTCGGCCACGGCCATGCCCGTGGTCATCAGCGGCACCTGTGCCACGATCCGCCCTTCAGGCGAGATCACGCTGGTGCCCCTCGGTTGATCTCGGGCTCAGGGCTGCGTCCAGAGCTGCGCGTGCAGTTCGGGGACCACGGTGTCGCCCTCGACCACCCTGGTGGGGAGAGCGACCACTCTGACGACCAGCACCCAGTCGTTTCCCTTGACGCAGTAGGTCTTGCCGGCCTGTACCGGAATGGCACGTGAGTCGTACGCGCTGACGGCACAGGAATGCGTCGCGCCGGTGGCCTCGGCGATCGTCGCGCCGGGCTCCACCGGATCCAGGTAGAAGACGGGCCGATCGTTCGGTTTGCAGCCGCCCTGGTAACTGGAGTGCCGGCATTCGATGGTCATGCCGTGATCGTCGTTGTCGGTATATGACCAGTTGTGGGGATCGAAATTCACCTGTGTCGGGCTGGCCGCGGGGTTGAGCACCGGGAACAACACCCCGGGGCGTCCCGCGGCGTAGCCGGGCAACGGGGTCCCGGCCGCCGGAGCCGGCGAAGAGGCGTCTGGACCCGATGACCCCGTCGACCCCACGGTCGGCGTGACCCGTGTCGCCGTGTCGCCGGTATCGACCTTGAAGTCGAAGAGGTCGCGGATCAACGCCAAGCCGCCGATCAGCAGGGCTCCGAGGCCCAGCCAGAGCGTGAGCTTGGCGGCGGTGCTGAGTTTCGCGTGCCACCTGACGACACGAGCCACCGCATTCCGTTCCTCGATGTCGGATTGCACCGAACAACCGTAACCAGGACGATCGGGCATCTAACGCCACGGTGTGCGCTTTGTCCGGGCCGACTCCGACCAGTACCCGATCGGCGTACGCGCCGCGCCGGATATGACCTGAACCACTCCCCGTTTTAGTTACGTTGAGGTAACTGGTCACTTTTAGTGACTATAGGTCGTCACCAGGAAGAAGCTTGGAACTATGATTTCGTTCGCGAGGACGGGAGCCAGATGTTCGTCACTTTCGGCGCCACCGCGCCTGCCGTTCCGGCGCGAATGTTCGTGGGAACCAGCGCCACTTGTTGACCATGGCAGGTGCGCCGTCATGGTCATTTAGTAACTCTGTGTAGGCGTTCGCCACGATGATGGATAGCGACTTGATGTGCACTTCGGGCCGAGATCAGTGCACTCGATCATTTCAAGTGATCATCTACCGGGCAGCTTTGGGGAGTGCCTACGTCAGCCGGTTAGCCCATTCCGCCTAGACGGCGCACAATCGACCCTCGTGACTGATCCAGCGGCCCGGTCGACGTCCCCGCCTTGGCTCTCCTGGCGGCTGCTCCTAGCGGTGCTCCTCGGTGCCGTCGCGAACATGGGCTACAACCTGCTCGCTGACGACCTCGGCTACCACGGCGTGGCCGTAACCGCTGCGCTCGGCGCTGTGTTAGTCGCTGCGCTGTGGCTGCGCTCCCTGCCCTCGCAGGCCCTCCTGCCGCGCTACGCCATCGGGGCGCTACTCACCGCGGCGCTGCTGGCCACCGGGATCGCCGCGCTAGCCCCCGCCTCCTGGGCCGGCTACCCGACCCTGGCCGCCGCCGGACTCCTCGCGGCCACGGTCCTTATCCCCGCCGACCACCGGACGTCTATCACCCTGCTGCTCGGCGCCGCGGGCATCGGTGTCGGACTGGCCAGCATTGGCGGTGGGGCGGCGATCATCGCCGACCGGCCGCATCCGCTCAATGCGGTGCCCGTCGGCGTCGATCAGTTCCTGGTCGGCGCGGCGTTCATCGGCGTCGGGCTGTTGTTCATCGGCAGTGGGGCGGCGCTTATCGCCAACCGGCCACATCTGAGTGGCGCGATGGCCATCAGCTTGGGGCTGGGATTCATGTGCGCCGGGGTGGCACTCGTCGCCGACGGACAGCACCTGGTCGGTGCGGTTTTCATTGGCGTCGGGCTGTTGTGCATCAGCGTGGGGGCGGCGATACCGGGCGACCGCCGGCACCTATTCGGCGTATCGTACATCAGCTTCGGGCTGGGACTGATAGCCGCCGGGGTGGCATTCATCGTTGACGGGCAGCACCTGTTCGGCACCGCAACGACTGGCTTCGGGCTCGCGTGCATCGGCCTCGGAGCGTCGACTATCTCCGGCCAGCAGCACGTGCGGGGCGTGGCGTACATCGGCGCCGGGCTCGCGTGCATCGGCATGGCAGCCACCCACATTGCCGGCGGACAGCACCTGTTCGGCGCGGCGAACATCGGTGGAGGGCTCGCGAGCATTGGCATCGGCGTGTGGAGGCTGGCGGAAGCCGAAGTGTGGAGGCGCCTGCGGGCGCGATGGGCACATCTGACCAGCGCGCCGGTCCCGCCTGCGGCCCCGCGTACCGGAGCACCATCGCAGCGGCCACCGGCAACACCGGACCACTGAAGCGAGGGAGCACGCCAGACAGACCGCCGAGGTTGTGATCCAGGCAGCCATCGGCGCCTGGGGAGCGCTTGGATCATCCTCATCTCGCAGACAACGCGCGCCCCGACTTGCCGTGCCCATCACCCGGCGTGAGCGGTGCTCCCGGCTCGGCGATAGGCAGATCCGGCGCACTCGACGGTGGTGCCCAAACTCGCGAACATCGAGATCGGTGAGATTTCACTGGTGCCCAAACTCAGCGACATCTGGCGCCGGAACTCGCGTACAAAACCAGAACTA
>NZ_JBFAAI010000070.1:0-7254 GCF_040639655.1 Actinoplanes sp. NPDC023801
CGGCGCGGAGAGGTGTCCGCGCTACGACCGGGGAGTCCGGGCGATCCGGAAGCCCACATCGTCGAGACGCAGGGTCGGGTGGCTGCGGCGGCGCAGGTGCCCAGCACGAGGGTGCCGGTGGCGGCCTTGACGGAGCCACCGTTCAAGCTGTTGTACAGGTACCACTTGCCGCTGCCGCCGGTGTTGTTGGCGCAGATCAGGTAGTGGGCCGGGTTGGTGCCGGCGGCGGGGACGAGGACGTAGCCCAGCTGGGTCTTGTCGGACAGCGTGATGGTCGCGACGGCGGGGGCGGTGCCCAGCACCAGCTTGCCGACGGTACCGGCGGCGTTGGCCTCGGACCCGGTGGCCGGGTAGGCGTTGCCGTTGCTGGTGTAGTACTGCTCAACCGCGCTGATCGCACCGCGGACGTCCGACTGCGCCGACTTGTCGGCCGCGCCCTGGCGGTAGTTCAGGTACACCGGCACGGCGATCGCGACCAGGACGCCGATGATGACGACCACGACCAGGAGCTCGATGAGGGTGAAGCCCTCGTCCTTCTTCTTGCCGGCGCGGAGTCGGGCGATGGTGTCGTGCAGCTGCATGGGGTTGCCTCCGAGGCATAAGGGTGGGGTGGAGAAGGGGCCGGGCTCGGGTGCCCGGTGATGCGACCGGCCGTCGGGAGTCGGCCAGGGGACTTGCGGGTGTTACCTGGCGGAGTCGTCAGCCCTGGATGTTCTGACCGATGGTGAACATCGGCAGGTAGAGGCAGATGACCATGCCGCCGACCACGGTGCCCATGACGACCACCATGATTGGCTCGATCGAGGCGGTCAGTGACTCGGCTGCGGCGTCGACCTCTCTGTCGTAGAAGTCGGCAACCTTGTCGAGCATCTGACTGATCTGACCGCTCTCTTCCCCGACCTCGATCATCTGGGTGACCATGGCCGGGAAGATGGGGTGATGGCGGAGTGCCGAGGACATCGTGTTGCCGTTGCGGACCGTCGCCTGGACGTCCTTCATGGCGACGTTGATGACCTCGTTGCCGGTGGTCTCGCCGACCACGGCGAGTGCCTGCATGACCGGGACGCCGACGTTGAGCAGCAGGCCGAGGTTCCGGGAGAACCGGCTCATGGCGAGCTTGCGCAGCAGCGGACCGAAGACCGGCATGCGCATCTTGATCTGGTCGACCCGGAGCCGGAACTCCGCGCTCGACCGGATCTTGCGCTTGTAGAAGACGGTCGCGGCGATGATGCTGCCGAGTGTCAGCGGCCCGAGCCAGCCCATGTTGTTGCTGGCCGTGACCAGGAACTGAGTTGGCGCGGGTAGTTCGCCGCCGAGACTTTTGAACATCCCCTCGAAGATCGGGACGATGAAGATGAGTACGCCGGCGATCATCACGAACGTGAAAGCGAGCACGATCGCGGGATAGGTCAGCGCAGCCTTGATCTTGCCGCGGAGCGCGGTGTCCTTCTCCAGGCTCTCGGCGATCTGTTCGAGAGCCTTGTCGATCATGCCGCCGGTCTCGCCGGCCCTGATCATGGCGATCATGAGGCGCGGGAAGGCACGGTCGTGCTTCGCCATCGAGGCGGACAGGCCCGCGCCGGAGGCGACGTCGGTGCGTACCTCGCCGATCGCCTTCTTCAGCGGCAGCGAGGAGGTCTGCTCCTCGAGGATCGACAGTGACCGCAGCAGCGACATGCCGGAGGAGGTCATGGTGGCGAACTGCCGCGCGAAGACCGCGAGGTCCTTGAGCTTGACGCCGTTCCCCATGCCGGGGATCTTGATCTCCATCTGGAGACCCTGACCCGCCTCGGTCAGGTCGAGCGGGACCTCGCCGCGCTGCCGCAGCATATGGGTGGCGGCAGCCTCGCTGGGCGCCTCGATCGTGCCTTTGGCCTTCTTGCCGGAGGCGTCGATCGCGTTGTAAGTGAAAGTCTTGGTCGCTGACATCGGATCACCCGTTTCCCACGAGCCGCTTGAGCTCCTCGGCGGAGTGGCAGATCTCCAGTGCGGCCTGCATGGCGACCGTGCCCTCCCGGATCTTCTCGGCCAGGTGCTGGTCGAAGGCGAGCATGCCGTCGGCCCCACCGGCCTGCATGAAGGACGGGATCTGGTGCGTCTTGCCCTCCCGGATCAGGCTGCGGATGGCCGGGGTCGCGGTGAGGATCTCGCAGATCACGGCCCGGCCCTTTCCATCGGCGGTCGGAGCCAGCGCTTGAGTGATCACGCCCTGCAGACTTGCCGCCAGCTGGGCACGGATCTGCAGCTGCTGGTGCGGAGGGAAGATGTCGATGACACGGTCGATGGTCTGGGTGGCGCTCTGCGTGTGCAGGGTCGCCATCACGAGGTGACCGGTCTCCGCGGCGGTCAGCGCCGTGGAGGTGGTGGTCAGGTCACGCAGCTCGCCGACCAGGATGATGTCCGGGTCCTGCCGCAGCGCGTGCTTGAGCGCAGACGCGAAGGTGTCGGTGTCGGTGCCGACCTCCCGCTGGTTCACCACGGACCGCTTGTGCGGGTGCAGGAACTCGATCGGGTCCTCGATCGTGATGATGTGGTCGGCCCGGCTGCGGTTGGCCAGGTCGAGCAGCGACGCCAGGGTGGTGGTCTTGCCCGAACCGGTGGGACCGGTCACCAGGACCAGACCACGCGGCAGGTGGGCGAAGCGGGCCACCGACTCCGGCATGCCGAGCTCGTCCAGCGGCTTGATCTTGTGCGGGATGGCCCGGAAGACCGCGCCGCAGGAGGTCCGCTGACGGTAGAGGTTGCCCCGGAAGCGGGAGACGCCGACGATGCTGTGGGCGAAGTCCATCTCCTGCTCGGCGAGGAACGTCTGCCACTGGGCCTCGGAGACGGCCGCGCGGGCCAGCAGTTCGGTGTCCGAGGTGTTCAGCTTGCCGTAGCCGGGAACCGGCCGGAGCGAGCCGTGCACCCGCATCATCGGCGGGGAGCCGACTGTCAGGTGCAGGTCGGAGCCGCCCGACTCGACCAGGGTGATGAGCAGCGAGTCGAGCACGTCCAGGTCCTCCGAGGACGCGGCGGCGGCGGTTCCCGCCTGGCGTACGTCGTGCTGGAGCGTGTCCATCTGTTCTCCCAGGTCCGTCCTCGGTGCGTCCGACGCTTGTTGAATCGGCACCGCAGGGACCTGGTTTAGTAGCGAAACCGGTGCTATACGGCTACTCGTGAGATCTCTCGGATCGAGGTGAGGCCACCGGCCGCTTTGGCCAGACCGTCGGCGCGCAGGTCGTACATCCCTTGACTCAGGGCGACCTCGCGGATCTCGCCGGCCGGGGCCCGCCGGATGGTCAGCGACTCGATCTCGGCGCTCACCGGCATCACCTCGTGGATCGCGATCCGGCCCTTGTACCCGGTGTTCGCGCAGTTCCGGCAGCCGACCGGCCGGTACAGCACCTCGGGGAAGGCCAGGTCCTCCAGCGGCCAGCGGGCACCGATGATCTCCTCCTCGGTGGGGGCGTACGGCTCCTTGCACCAGTCACAGATGCGCCGGGCCAGGCGCTGGGCGAGCACGCAGTCGAGTGACGAGCCGACCAGGAACGGTTCGATCCCCATCTCGGTGAGACGGGTGACCGCGCCCGGCGCATCGTTGGTGTGCAACGTGGAGAGCAGAAGGTGACCGGTGAGGGCGGCCTCGACGGCGATCTGTGCGGTGTGCCCGTCCCGGATCTCACCGATCAGGACCACATCGGGGTCGGTACGCAGGATCGCCGGCAACACGGCGGTGAAGGTGAGCCCCGCCTTCGCGTTCACCTGCACCTGGTTGACGCCGCGGAGGCGGTACTCGACCGGGTCCTCGACCGTGATCACGTTGACCTCGGGCCGACTGATCTTGCCGAGCGTCGCGTAGAGCGTGGTCGACTTGCCGGATCCGGTCGGTCCCGTCACCAGCACCATGCCGTGCGGCTTGCTGAAGGAGGCGCTGAAGCGCTCCAGGTTGTGCTGGGTGAAGCCGAGCTTGGCCAGGTCGAGGTCGATGCCGCCGGTGTCGAGCACCCGGAGCACGATCTTCTCGCCCCAGACCGTGGGCAGGGTGGCGGTACGCAGGTCGACCACACGGTCGCGGATCTGCGCGGTGATGCGGCCGTTCTGCGGAATGCGCTTCTCGGTGATGTCCACCCCGGACATGATCTTGATACGGGAAATCAGCGCGTTCATCACGCCGCGGGGCACCAGATCCACCTCGTGCAGCACGCCGTCGATCCGGTAGCGGACCCGCATGTCGTCCTCGGTCGGCTCCAGGTGCAGGTCGGAGGCGCGGTTCATGACGGCCTGCTCGATCAGGCTGTTCACGTAGCGGACGATCGGCGCGTCCTCGGTGCTGGTCGCCTGCGCGGACATGCCGGCCTGGTCCTCCAGCCCGGCGTCCGCCAGATCGGCCAGGTCGGCGCCCTCACGCTGGAGCTTCTCGATGATCCGCCGCACCTCGCTGCGGGCCACCACCACGGGGCGGATCGTCATGCCGGTGGCGGCGCGTACGTCGTCCAGGGCCACCACGTCGGCCGGGTCCGTCACGCCGACGACCAGCTCGCCGTCGTTGATCGCCAGACCGAGCACCCGGTGCCGCAGCACGACCGGTAGCGGGATCCGCTTGAGCGCCTGCGGGTCCGGCGTGAAACCGACCAGGTCCAGGGTGTTGATGCCGAACGCGGCGGCGGCCGCCTGGGTGAGCTGCTCCTCGGTGACGACCTGGTCGTTGATCAGGACGGCACGCACCGACCGGCCGCTGCGTTGTGCCTCCGCGGCGGCCCGGTCCACCGCATCGGGGTCGACGCCGATCTGCTTCAGGGCGTCGAGCAGCGGACGGAAGGTCTGATCCATGGGTTCCTCGGCGGGGGCGGAAAAGAGGGCTCAAGGAACCAGTCGGACACTTTACCGCCGAACTGAGGCCAAAGATCAATGGCGGAAGGTGCGGCGGTACGCCGAGGGCGCCACCCCGATCGTGGCGTGCAGATGCTGGCGGAGAGCGGTCGCGCTGCCCAGCCCGGAACGGCGGGCCACCGCGTCGACCGCCAGATCGGTCGACTCCAGCAGGATGCGGGCGTGCTCGACCCGCTGGCGGAGCAGCCACTGCCGCGGGCTGAGACCGGTCTCGTCCCGGAACCGGCGGGTGAACGTGCGCACGCTCATCCGGGCGTGCCCGGCCATCTCCTCCAGGGTCACCGGTTCGGCCAGCCGGTCCAGCACCCAGGCGCGGGTCGAGTCGGTGCCGGCGCCGTTCGCGGCCGGGACCGGTCGCTCGATGTACTGCGCCTGCCCGCCGTCCCGCCACGGCGGCACCACGCAGCGCCGGGCCGTCCGGTTGGCCACCGCCGCGCCGTGATCGCGGCGAATGATGTGCAGGCACAGGTCGACCCCGGCGCCGACCCCGGCGGAGGTCAGCACGTTCCCGTCGTCCACGAAGAGCACGTCGAAGTCCCATGCCACCCGCGGATAGAGCCCGCCGATCCGGTCCGCCCAGGCCCAGTGGGTGGCGGCCGGGCGGCCGTCGAGCAGGCCGGCCGCGGCGAGGACCGAGGCGCCGGTGCAGATCGAGACGATCCGGGCACCCCGGGCCGCGGCCGCGACGAGTGCCTCGCGGACGTCGCCGGGCAGGGTCCCGTCGGTGACCGGACCGCCCCGGTGGATGCCCGGGACGATCACCGTGTCCGCCACCTCCAGCTGTTCCAGCCCGTGCTCGGGGACGACGGTGAAGCCTGCCTCGGTCCGGACCGGGGCGGGCCCGCAGACCCGGACGTCGTAGAGCCGCCGGAAGTCGTCGTCGCGTGCGGAGAGGAACACCTGGGTGGGCGTGCCGAGGTCGAACGGCACCAGGCCGTCGAGGACCAGCACCGCGATGAGATGCCGCATGGCCCGATTCTTACGCATCATGGCTCTCCGGCCACTCGTCCGAAGTCACGTTGAACAGAAGGATCGGTGTCGTGAGACGTTTCCATCCCGCCTGGGCGGTCGCCGCCGTCGCCTTCGTAGCCCTGCTCGGCGCAGCCGGGTTCCGGGCCACCCCGTCCGTCATGCTGCAACCGCTGCACGACGAGTTCGGCTGGTCGCTCGGCACCATCTCCGCCGCTGTCTCGGTGAACCTGCTGCTCTACGGCCTGACCGCGCCGTTCGCGGCCGCCCTGATGAACCGCTTCGGCGTCCGCCGGGTCGCGATGGGTGCACTCCTGCTGGTCTCGGCCGGCTCCGGCCTGACCCTGTGGATGACCGAGAGCTGGCAGCTCATGCTCTGCTGGGGCGTGCTGGTCGGGCTCGGGACCGGCTCTCTCGCCCTCGGTTTCGTGGCGACGATCACCGGACGCTGGTTCGTCCGGCACCGCGGCCTGGTCACCGGCGTGCTGACCGCGGCCGGGGCGACCGGAAACCTGATCTTCCTGCCGGTGCTGTCCCGGATCGTCGAGTCGGACGGCTGGCGCACGGCGGCACTGACCGTGTCGGTGGCGGCGCTTGTGGTCGTACCGCTGCTCTGGTGGCGCCTTCGTGATCATCCGGCTGACCTGGACGTGCCCGCCCTCGGGGCCACCGAGATCGAGCAACCGGCGAAGCCGGCGGGAGGCGCGGCCGGGAACGCCCTCCGCGCGCTCCGGGAGGCGGCCCGGACCCGCCCGTTCTGGCTGCTGGCGGGCGGGTTCGCGATCTGCGGGGCGACGACGAACGGGCTGGTCGGCACCCACTTCATCCCCGCCGCGCACGATCACGGGATGCCGCAGACGACCGCGGCGACCCTGCTCGCGCTGGTCGGCGTCTTCGACGTGGTGGGCACCATCGCGTCCGGCTGGCTCACCGACCGGGTGGACAGCCGGATCCTGCTCGGCGCCTACTACGCCCTGCGCGGGCTGTCGCTGCTGGTGCTGCCGTCGCTGTTCGCCGCGACCGCGCACCCCAGCATGCTGATCTTCATCCTCTTCTACGGGCTGGACTGGGTGGCCACCGTCCCGCCCACCGTGACGCTGTGCCGGGAGTACTTCGGCGCGGCCGGGCCGATCGTCTTCGGCTGGGTCTTCGCCTCGCACCAGTTCGGGGCGGCCGCCGCGGCCACCGCGGCGGGGCTGGTCCGCGACCAGTTCGGCAACTACACGATGGCCTGGTACGTGGCCGGCGGCCTGGCGATCCTCGGCGCGATCCTGAGCCTGATGCTGTACGCCGGCAAGCACCTGCCGGTCCGGGATGAGCTGGGCGCCACCGCCTGAAACCCAAGCCGGCTCTCACCGCTGTCTCAGGCATTCCGAGACAGCGGTGAGAGCCGGGCGGGGGGCTGAGCTGGTC
>NZ_JBFAAI010000071.1:0-7136 GCF_040639655.1 Actinoplanes sp. NPDC023801
CCGGACAGCACGATCGCATCCGGCCCGTTGACCGCCGCAATGTCGACACCTTCCGGAACGTCAGCCTCCGACGCCTGCACGGCCAGCATCGCCCCGCCCGGCGGCAGGGCCTGCATCAACCGGCCACGGGCAGCGACCAACGTGACCGCGTCGTCCAAGCTGAGAACTCCGGCGACGTGGGCGGCGGCGATCTCACCGATCGAATGCCCGAGCAGATAGTCCGGGGTGACACCCCACGACTCGAGCAGGCGGTAGACGGCGACCTCGACCGCGAACAACCCGGCCTGCGTGTAAACGGTCTGGTGAATCGCGTCGGAGTTGATCGCCTCGCGCAGCGGCAGGTCCAGCAGCTGGTCGAAGCGGGCACAGATCGCGTCGAACGCCTCCGCGAACACCGGGAACCGGGCCGCCAGGCCCGTACCCATGCCGATGCGCTGCGCGCCCTGACCGGTGAACAGGAACGCCAGACCACCCTCGGACACCACCGCCGACTCGGCGACGACACCGTCCAGAAGTACTGCACGGTGCTCCAGGGCCGCCCGGGTGGTGGCCAGCGACCACGCCACCGATGCCGCATCCAGGGCCGGTTCGGCCGCCACGAATTCACGCAGCCGCTCCACCTGGCCGGCCAGTGCCTCCGCCGACCGGCCCGACACCAGCCACGGCTGGACGGTTTCGACAGGCGGGGTGCCCAGCTGCGGGTCGGTGACGGCGGCCGGCTCCTCGATGATGACGTGCGCGTTGGTGCCGCTGATGCCGAACGACGACACGGCGGCGCGGCGCGGGTGGCCGTTCGGCTTCCACGGCCGGGCGGAGGTGAGCAGCTCGACCGCGCCCGCGGTCCAGTCGACGTGCGGGGTGGGCTCGTCGGCGTACAGCGTGGGCGGCATCGTGTCGTGCCGCATTGCCATGATCAGTTTGATGATGCCGGCGACACCGGCCGCCGCCTGGGAATGACCGATGTTCGACTTGATCGAACCCAGCCACAGCGGCCGGTCGGGGCTCCGGTCCTGGCCGTAGGTCGCCAGTAGCGCCTGGGCCTCGATCGGGTCGCCCAGCTTCGTGCCGGTGCCGTGTGCCTCGACCATGTCGACGTCGCCGGTGGTGATGCCCGAGTTGGCAAGCGCCTGCCGGATCACCCGCTGCTGTGCTCCACCGTTCGGCGCGGTGAGACCGTTCGAGGCGCCGTCCTGGTTGACCGCGCTGCCGCGGACCAGTGCGAGGACCCGGTGACCGTTGCGGCGGGCGTCGGAGAGCCGTTCGACCACCAGCATGCCCACGCCTTCCGACCAGCCGGTGCCGTCGGCGTCCGCGCCGAACGACTTGCACCGGCCGTCGAAGGAGAGACCCTGCTGACGGCTGAACTCCACGAATGTGTACGGGGTGGTCATCACGGTGACGCCGCCGACCAGAGCGAGATCGCACTCGCCCTGGCGCAGCGCCTGCGCGGCCAGGTGCAGGGCCACCAGTGACGAGGAGCAGGCGGTGTCGACGGTGACGGCCGGCCCTTCCAGACCGAACGCGTACGACAGCCGGCCGGACATCACGCTGGCGATCGTCCCGGTCGCGAGGTAGCCCTCGGACTCGGGCGCGGCCGCCGCCACGGTGGTGTAGTCCTGACCGTTGCTGCCGACGTAGACGCCGGTCGGCGTACCGCTGAGGGATGTCGGGTCGATGCCGGCCCGTTCCAGGGCCTCCCAGGTGGTCTCGAGCAGCAGCCGCTGCTGCGGGTCCATGGCGAGCGCCTCACGCGGGGAGATACCGAACATGTCGGCGTCAAACAGGGAGGCGTCCCGCAGGAAGCCACCCTCCCGCACGTAGGAGCTGCCGGCCCGGGCTCCCTCGGGATCGAAGAGTGCGTCGAGGTCCCAGCCACGGTCGGCCGGGAACGGCCCGACCGCATCGGTGCCCTCGGCGACCAGTCGCCAGAGGTCCTCCGGACCGGTGACCCCACCGGGATAGCGGCAGGCCATGCTGACGATGACGATCGGGTCGTCGGTGGTCGCGGTGGCCTTGAGCACCGGTGCGGTCGTGTCCGCCCCCGTCACCTGGTCCTGCAGCAGTTCGGCGATCGCGGTGGCGTTGGGGTGGTCGAAGGCGAGGCTGGCCGGCAGTGACAGCCCGGTCAGAATCTGCAGCCGGTCGCGGAGTTCGACGGCGGTGAGCGAGTCGATGCCGAGTTCCTTGAAGGCGCGGTTCGGCGGCACCCGGTCCACGTCGGCGTACCCGAGCACCGCGGCGACGGTACGCCGCACCTGACCGAGGACGGTCCGCAGACGCTCGGCGTCGCTCAGCGCGGCCAGTTCCGCGGCCCAGCGGTTGCGTTCCTGCGCCGGCTCGCTCGGTGCGGCCGCGGCGGGCAGCACAGATTGCAGCAGCGGGCTGGGCCGGGTGGCGGTGAACGCGGGTCCGAACTGCTCCCAGTCCACGTCCGCCACGGTCAGGCAGCCGGTGTCGCCGTCGATCGCCTCGGCCAGGGCCTGGATCGCCAGCGCCGGTGCCATCGGCCTCAGCCCGCGACGGCGCAGGTAGTCCTCGGCACCGTCCTCGGTGACCAGCATGCCCGCCTCGGCCCACGGCCCCCACGCGACCGCGGTTCCGGTCCGGCCCGCCGACCGGCGGGTCTGCACCAGCGCGTCGAGGAACGCGTTGCCGGCCGAGTAGGCGGCCTGTCCCCCGCTGCCCCACACGCCGGAGATCGACGAGAACACCACGAAAAGATCAAGGTCAAGATCGGAGGTCAATTCATCCAGGTGTACGGCACCCGCGACCTTGCCTCGCAGAATGCCGGCGAACTCGTCCGCGCCGGTCTGCGCGAGCAGTCCCATGCCGACGACTCCGGCCGCGTGCACCACTCCGCGCAGGTCCGGGATCCCGGCGACGAGGTCGGCGACCTGGCCGCGGTCGGCGACGTCACACGCCACCACCGAAACCCGCGCCGGCGACAGCTCGGCCACCAGATCGGCAGCACCCGGAGCGTCCATGCCCCGGCGCGAGGTCAGCACCAGGCTGTTCACACCACGGCCCACCAGCCAGCGGGCAACATGGGCGCCCAGAGCACCCGTACCGCCGGTGATCAGGATGGTGCCGTCCCACGTCCGGGGTTCGGCCGGTCCGGTGGGCACGGCTTTCCGAAGCCGCCGGACGAACACCCCCGACGACCGCACCGCCACCTGGTCCTCGTTGCCACCGAGCAGTCCGGCCAGCCTGCGTCCTTCGCGTTCGCCGACCTCAGCCGGTACGTCGATGAGGCCGCCCCACCTCTGCGGGGACTCCAGTGCCGCGACCCGGCCCGCGCCCCACACCAGGGAGCCCGACACGTCGGTCAGCGGGTCCGAACGGCCGACCGACACGGCGCCCCGGGTCACACACCAGAGGCGGGTATCCACACCGCTGTCGTCAAGGGCCTGCACCATCGTCAGCAGGCCGGCCGGCACACCGGTGCCGTCCGGTTCGTCGAGGGACAGCAGGGACACGACCCCGGCGAGACGGTCCAGCCCGGCGCTCATCGCGGCCAGTTCCTCGGCCAGCACCGTACGGTCCATGTCGTCGGGCATGACCGGAAGCTCGACGATGTCGAGGCCGGCGTCGCTCAGCGCGGCGACCACCGGATCGGCGACACCGTTGTGCGGAGTGACCACGATCCAGGAACCGCCGGCGGCCCGCGCCGGGTCGGTCACCGGCTGCCAGGTGACGTCGTAACGCCAGGCGGCGACCGCACTGGAGGCCACCCGGTCCCGGCGCCACGCCGCCAGGGCGCTGCCCATCGAAGCCGGAACCTCGGTGTTCAGGATCTCCGACAGCGCCTGGAAATCCTCGCCCTCGACCATGCGCCAGAACTCGGACTCGATCGGGTCCGCCGCCGACGCCGTGGGGAACTCCAGCGGGGTCAGCCAGTAGTGGTCACGCTGGAACGCGTACGTCGGCAAGTCGATCCGCGGCGCCGCCGGGAGAATCGCCGTCCAGTCGACCGGGACTCCGGCCGTCCACAGTTTCGCGGCCGCGTGCAGCAGGGTCTCGGTTTCGTCGCGGTCCTTGCGCAGTGCCGCGGCGTGAGTCAGATCCGGTGCGGTCAACGCCGCCATCCCGGACAGCACACCCGACGGACCCACCTCGACACACCGGGTCACACCGTTCGACGCCAGCCAGGACACGCCGTCGGCGAACCGGACGGTCTCCCGCACGTGGCGGATCCAGTAGTCGGCGGTGAACTCCTCAACCGGCTCACCGGTCAGATTCGACACCACCGGGATCCGCGGGGCCTCGAAGGAGAGCCCCGCCAGCACTACCGCGAAGTCAGCGAGCATCGGCTCCATCAGCGACGAGTGGAACGCGTGCGAGACGGTCAGCCGGGTTGTCTTGGCGAATCGGGATGCCAGTTCCTCGATCGCGGCAGCGTCACCCGAGACGACCACCGACGCCGGTCCGTTGACAGCCGCGATGTCGAGACCCCGACCGGCGAGCCCGTCCCGGCCCTCCGAGGTCGGCCCGTCGACAGCCGCGATGTCCAGGTCCAGACCGGTGATCGCCTCACGAACCTCGGCCTCCGTGGCCTGCACCGCGAGCATCGCCCCACCCGGCGGCAGCGCCTGCATCAACCGGCCACGAGCAGCCACCAACGTGACCGCGTCATCCAGGTCCAGGACTCCTGCCACGTGCGCGGCGGCGATCTCACCGATCGAATGACCCAGCAGATAGTCAGGGGTGACACCCCACGACTCCAGCAGCCGGAACACCGCAACCTCGACCGCAAACAACCCCGCCTGCGTGTAAACGGTCTGGTTGACCGCGTCGGAGTCGATCGCCTCGCGCAGTGGCACATCGAGCAGCTGGTCGAAGCGGGCACAGATCGCGTCGAACGCCTCCCCGAACACCGGATACCGGGCGGCCAACGCCAAACCCATCCCGGCCCGCTGTGCACCCTGACCGGTGAACAGGAACGCCAGACCACCCTCGGACACCACCGCCGACTCGGCGACGACACCGTCCAGAAGCACCGCACGGTGCTCCAGCGCGGCCCGAGTGGTGGCCAGCGACCACGCGGCCGAAGCCGCATCCAGGTCGGCTTCGCGCAGCCGTGCGATCTGGGCGGTCAGCGCCTCCGCCGAACGTGCCGAGACGAGCCACGGCAACGGGCCATCGACCACCGGGCCCTCGACGCCCGCAATGTCGGCGGCGACGGGGCCGGTCACGACGCCGGCCGGCTGTTCGGCGGGTTCTTCCAGGATCAGGTGTGCGTTCGTGCCACTGATGCCGAACGCCGACACACCAGCACGACGCGGCCGACCGTCGGCCTGCCAACGCCGCGACTCCCGCAGCAACTCCACCGCACCCGCAGTCCAGTCCACATGCGTGGTCGGCTCATCCACATGCAGGGTTGCCGGCAACACGTCATGACGCATCGCCATGACCATCTTGATGATTCCCGCGACACCGGCCGCGGCCTGGGTGTGACCGATGTTCGACTTCACCGACCCCAACCACAACGGCCGATCCTCAAACCGGTCCTGGCCGTAAGTCGCCAGCAGCGCCTGCGCCTCGATCGGGTCACCCAACCGCGTGCCCGTGCCATGCGCCTCCACCACATCCACATCGGCCGTGCTCAGACCGGCACCGGCCAGCGCCTGCCGGATCACCCGCTGCTGCGCCGGACCGTTCGGAGCGGTAAGCCCGTTAGAAGCACCGTCCTGGTTCACCGCACTACCGCGCACCACCGCCAGAATCCGATGACCCAACCGCTCCGCGTCACTACGGCGCTCCACCAGCAACAGCCCGACACCCTCACCCCACCCGGTACCGTCCGCCGCACCCGCAAACGACTTGCACCGGCCATCCGAGGCCAAACCATCCTGACGGGCGAACTCCGCAAACACCTCCGGACCCGTGATCACCGTGACCCCACCGGCCAACGCCAGATCACACTCACCCGACCGCAACGCCTGCACCGCCAGATGCAACGCCACCAACGACGACGAACACGCCGTATCCACCGTCATCGCCGGACCCTCAAACCCGAACGAATACGACACCCGACCCGAGATGACACTGTTCGCCGTACCGGTCAGAACGTGGCCGTCACCCGTCTCCGCGAACAACCCACCCGTGCCATAGCCAGAATTCGACGCACCCACGAACACACCCACCGGAGCACCCCGCAACGACCGCGGATCCACCCCCGACCGCTCCAACGTCTCCCACGACACCTCCAACAGCAGACGCTGCTGCGGATCCATCGCCACCGCCTCACGCGGCGAAACCCCGAACAGACCGGCGTCGAATCCGGTCGCGTCGTGGACGAATCCACCGACCTGGGCGTAGCCGGCGCCGTCCGGCACCCTCCAGCCACGGTCGGCCGGGAACGTCGACATGCCGTCATCGCCGTCGGATACGAGCCGCCACAGGTCTTCCGGCGACTCGACGCCGCCCGGATAGCGGCAGGCCATGCCCACGATCACGATGTCGTCGCCGTCGACCCGGACGGGCACCACCGGTGCGGCGGCGCCGACCGGCCCGCTCAGGCCCAGCACCTGGACCAGATGGTCGGCGAGTGCCTGCGGGGTCGGGTAGTCGAACACCAGCGACGAGCCCAACCGCAAACCGGTGGCCGCGTTGATCCCGGTACGAACCTCCACCGCAGTCACCGAGTCGATGCCCAGGTCACGGAACGCCGTACCCGCCTCCACCCGGGACGCGTCGGCGTACCCCAGAGCCTTCGCCGTCTGCGCCCGGACCAGCGCCAGCACCTCACGCCGCTGTTCGGCCGAGGAGAGACCGGCCAGGCGTCGCGCGAAACTGTCACCGGCAGTGGAGGCCGTCGCCGGTTCGGGCGCCGCGACGAGTTCGCTGAACAGTGGTGCGGGACGCTGCGCGGCGAACGTGCCCGCAAACTTCGCCCAGTCCACATCCGCGACCGTCGTGGTCACATCACCGACGTCGACGGCCAAGCCGAGCGCCTGGATCGCCAGGTCCGGGTCCATCGGCAGAAGACCACGACGCGACAGATAGTCAGCGGCATCACCTTCCACCGCCATACCGCCGGAAGCCCACGGACCCCACGCCACCGCCGTACCAGCCCTACCGGCCGCACGACGCGACTGCACCAAAGCATCCAGAGCAGCATTGCCAGCCGCATAAGC
>NZ_JBFAAI010000072.1:0-5949 GCF_040639655.1 Actinoplanes sp. NPDC023801
CAAACCACGGTGGACAGCCGCAATCAGAGCGTTCCGCCGGTCACCTCGACCAAGCCTGGCCGGGCTGCGGTCGTACGACCAGTAAATAAGTAGCCACGATCCGGCGTGACAGCCGCGAGGCGTGTCACTTCCGAACAGGGTGCCAGTGGTGATCGACAGCCCAACGGGGTCGTTCCACTTCCTAGGAATTGGAACGCTGAGGTGCCACGGGAGAAGCCCTCGTGTCAGGTGTGAGCGGGCGGGTGGATCATGGCCTGGTGGCATTGATCTGGCGTGACGTCTTCATCCCGTCCACCGTCGTGGACAGCGACGGGTTCACCGCTGAGGTCGGCGGCACTGTCAGCATGGCGTTGGAGCTCTACTGCCAGTGCTGGACAGCCGCGTCTGACGGCGACCGTCCCGGGCCGATCGCGGTACACCCCGGCACCTACCGCGGTGCCGACGTCAGCAGCGTGCACGAGCTGGTGGGGGTTGCCGTAGCCACCGAGAACGTCTGGGCGACCGGCTGGGTCCTCGACGTTGCCGGCCTGCTGCTGTACGTGGACCAGGCCCCGGCCCCCGGGATCCGGGGGCGGCCAACTCCGAGGTGCATCGGGACCCGACCTCGTGGACGGGCATCCCGGCTCCCGGCTCGGCGGTACGCGTCAAAGGAACGCTGAGTATGGCCGAGTACTACGTTACGTCCGGTTTCGAGCCGGGAGGAGACACTGCTGCAAGGCGCGACCCGCACTTGGTCGGTGCGGCGCATGACCCGGCTGGAGCGCGACGGAGGGCGCAATGGCGTGCAGGTCACCGACCGCTGGCACCCCCACAGGCTCGGGTACCTGCTGGATCTTGAAGAAGTGGCGGAACGCCCGGCAGGCCCTTCCTGTTGATGAGCAGCACCAACACGAACCGTTCCACTTCCAAGGCTGCGGAACGGGCCCAGTCGGGACGTCATGGCCGAGATCATCTTCGGGTTGGCGTCACCCAGCCCAGCCCCGGCCCAACGCGAGGCGGAAACTCAATCGCCGCTTCCGAACGACGGCATCGTCGAGTTCGTCTTCGCACTTGACGGGTAGCTCACCATGGATCGGCGGAAGATGTGCTCTCTCAGCCGATGAGCGGATGCGCTCGACAGTATTGCTGAGTCGGCGTGTCGCCCGAATCCGGACGCAACCTCGCGGACCAGGAATGGTCAGCCGGCTACGTCGGCAAGGTGATGCACTACGTCATGAACCATGTAGCGGCCCAGTGAGCCAAGGGTGAACGCCGACCCATTCGAACGCCTCCCAGGGCGGTTCCACGCGTACTCCGGTACCGCTGCGAACACCGCCGATGTGTGACGGGCCCGCGCCGCAAGCTGCTCAGCGACGACTTCCGGCGCCTGCTGCCAATATCGTCCGGCGAGAGCCGTGGCGTCCTGGTCCCAATCGGCGAAGCGCGCATCATCGTCGGTGAGGATCAGTTCGGCTCGCTCAGCGAATACACCGAACACGTCTCGCACGTGACAGCCATACTCCAGGGCGGACCAGACCGCCGGCGCGGGACGCACCGCCACGTCGTCGCGGTCCAGCACCCGAATCCACCGGGGCACTAACTGTGTGACGGTGACCGCAACGTCGACCGCCGCAAAGTGCCGGCCATCAAACCCGCAGAAGTCGCACTGCTCGTCAAGCACCCAGGTCCAGTCCTTCGAATCCGGGATCGGAGGCTCCGGAGTCGATGTTGTCCTGGAAGCGGCGGAGTCGCTGGTCATGAGCCGTGACCGTAGCGGCAACGGGGATCCTCCGCGATCGGATTTCACAGGCGGACACCAGCGTTCCCCGGGAACCACCGAGCGCATGGTGGCACCGGATCTGCCGCGATGAGCGCGCGAGCCATCGGTGAGAGGCATGACCCGCCGGTAGATGAACCGGCTGACCTCGGCCTCCTGCCGACGGACCTCGTACTGAAGTGGCACGTAACCGCCAAGATCAACGGCTACGCCGGGTGACGTGCGTTCGATTATGGGGTGGCGGCCCCGCGGCGGGGATGCAAGCGGCTGGACAGCACCGCGACCAGTGGCCAGCACGCCTGCGCGCCGGCGGCCGAGCGTTCCGCCAGTCCCACTCGACCACCGGTGTTCAGAGTTGCACCGAACCAAGCAACCAAGCCGAGCAATGCCACCGCCGCGGCAACGGACACGACCGGTCGCAGCGCCACCGGGCCGCGGCCGTCCCGGCGACAGGCAAGCGCCGGCCACACCGCGAGGGCCACGAACGCCACCGCAGCGGCCCCCGCGTGTGCTGGCGCGCCGCCCGTCACCGGAAGCGGGAACACCGCGACCAGCACCGTCGCCAGGCCACCAAGACCAAGCACGACCCGACCCGCTGAAGACGCCCATGGCAGCCCCAGCGCGGTAACGCCGTGGCAGACCCCGACACCCAACAGCGCCACGGTCATCAACCAACGGTCGGTGGCACCCTGTGCCGCCAGTGAACTGATCGTCGCTACCGTGCTGTCATAGTCCTCCGGCTGCCGTTGCGCAGCCAGGGTCCATCCGCCGATCAGCACAGCGGGGGCCGCTGCCGAGGACAGCAACGCCCACCAAGGCGTAGACGAGCGCATGATCACATTGTGCCGGACCACGTCCTCAACGAATCGTGCGCCTTCCACTCAACATGCCGTCACTTCCGCGGTCAGCGCCCCCGCCATCGGGCATCTTGAACTGCCGAGGAGAGCGCGTCGGGCGGCAGCGCGACGATCGGCTAGGGCGTCCCGAAATCGTCTAGGAAACGCCATCCGGGATGTTCGCGGTGGAGTAGGTCTAACTGTCCACCCCAGTCGTTCGATTCAAGGCGCTGCGTGGGCTTGACAGCTGTCATCCCGTTCTCGCGACTGAATCCCCAGCTGAACCCGGCAATGGCTTTGACCACCCTCGTCTCGCCTTCGAAATCCTTGATGTAGGTCAGGAAGCTTTGGCACAACCAGTCAAGGTCAGCGTCGCTGCGACGCGCCGGAGCGTCGAACAGGGTCGGCGTGATGCCGAAGAAGCCGAACGGGTGGGGTACTTCTCCCACGAACATCAGGGGATCCATCTCGAAGGCTTCCCCGCCGCTGTCGTTGTCAGTGGAGCGAACCATCTGGACCCAGCCCATCAGGCTGTCGTAACCCTTACCCGGGTACTCGATGGTGGCACGGCAATGGGGCAGGCCGACCGCCCCTGGAGAAGCGCCCACATCCTCGGGGTCGCGAGTGACGTCAATAGTGATGTCGATGGCGCCTCGGATGCCACGCAACGAGAAGGGTAAATGCATAAGGCGACCCTATCCTGATGCGTCGACGTCCTGATCTGCCGCGATCAGGTACGGTACTCCGCGTCATTGAGGGCTTCCGGGGCACACCTGGTCCTGGGCTAGTCATCCCACTTGAACAGCTCCGGGTGGTTGGCCAGTTCGGCCTGGAGATTCGCAAGGTTTGTCACGTGAAACGTGACGAGGCCGCACCCAGCGCAGGCGAGTGCTCGCACAGCCGTCACGTCTCGAATGCCCCAACCTCGCCGCGTCTTCCTCCAAAGCTTGACTTCCTGGCGGTCTATGTCGGTGCGCACGCCTACTTCGACGCGGGTGCCGTCACATGCAGGACATGGCGGATGTGCCGCGGGTGGAGCCACGCTCATGGCCTTAGATCTACCACAGCACCAGCTCCGAGCCGAGCTGTCAGCGCTTTCCGCAAACTGACCCTCTGCGGGTTCGGGAAAGTTAACCCCCTGACCTGCGGTTATGAGCGTTTGTTGCGGGTTTCCTTGGCGAGGAGTTCTCGCCGGTGGCGGGTTCGGTAAGAGTCGCCGGTGAGGGTGAGGACCTCGGCGTGGTGGACGAGGCGGTCGATCATCGCGGCGGCGACGATGTCGTCGGCGAAGGTCTCGCCCCAGCGGCCGAACGGCAGGTTCGAGGTGACCATGATCGAGGCTTGTTCATAGCGTGAGGCGATGAGCTGGAAGAACAGGTTGGCCGCGTCCTGATCGAAGGGGATGTAGCCCACCTCGTCCACCACGATCAGTTTGTAGCGGCGGATCTTCTTCAGTTCGGCGTCGAGTCGTCCGGCTTGATGCGCGGTGGCCAGTCGGGTGATCCAGTTGCTGGCGGTGTCGAACAGCACCGAGTAGCCGGCGTGGGCGGCCTTGATGGCCAGCCCGATGGCCAGGTGGGTCTTGCCGATCCCGGGCGGGCCCAGCAGGAGCACATTCTCGGCTTTAGCGACGAACGTGCCGGTGGCCAGGTGCGCCAGGACGTCGCGGCGTAGCGATGGCAGGTGGTCGAGGTTGAAGTCCTCCAGGGTCTTGACGTGCGGGAAGTGTGCGGTGCGGATGCGCATCGTGGTGCCCTTGGACTCCCGGTCGGCGACCTGGCGTTGCAGCACCGCGGCCAGATACTCCTCATGAGACCAGTTCTCGTCGCGGGCCTGGACGGCCAGTTCCTCCCAGAACAAGCCGATGGTGGGTGTCTTGAGGACTCGGGTCAGGTAGCCGATCAGCGACGGCAGTCCGTCGCCGGCCGGAGCCCGGGCTGGTGTTCGAGTCTTTGTTGCCGTGGTCACTGGTTACTCGCTTCCGATGATGGGTTGAAGTCGACGCCGAACAGGGCGTCGTAGTCCGGCAGGGCCCGCATCGTGACGGCGTGACCGTCGGCGTGGTAGCGGGTCGCGGCCTGCCGCCGCCGTTGTTGCTCGGCGAACTCGCGCCGCAGCACCGCTGCGGCCTGTTTGTGGCCGGGGTCGGTGACCACGGCCTGTTTGGCCCAGCTCCGCTGATGCCAGGCGACGAGATGGCCGTCGCAGTGGACGGCGACCGTGTCCAAGCTGGCGGTGACGTCGACGAACCGGCCGATCACCCGCGGGTCGACCGAGTAGTCCACGGTGTCGACCCGCACGTAGTAGTCGCGTCCGAGCCGCACCCGTTCACGCAGTCCGACCGCCGGTGCTGTCGGCGGCAGGACCAGCAACGACGGATACTCGACGTCGAGCATGTCGACCGGCCGGCCCTGGATCGAGCGGACCGTGCGGGCGTTGGCGAACGGCAGCCAGTCCGCCAGTTGCGTGTTGAAGTCGCCTGGTGAGGCGAACGTGCGGCCGGGCAGGAACGAGGTTTCCAGGAACCCGTTGGCGCGTTCGACCATGCCTTTGAACTCAGCGTCCCGCGGCGGTGCCAGCTGGATCCGGCTGGCGAGGGTGCCGGCGAACGTCGCCGCCGGGACGCTGACCCGCCCGGTCCCGCCGATCGCTGATTCCCGGTCCCATAACAGCGTGTGGGTCACCCGGCCGACGCCCTGGATCAGCAGCCACATCCCGGCCAGGATGTCCCCGGCCTGCCGCGACGGGATCATCACCGCGGTCATGAACCGGGAGAATGCGAGGGTCATCACCAGCACCGGCAACATCCGTTCCTGACCGGCCGCGACCGGGATCCGCGGTTCCGGGAACCACAGGTCACACTGCGTCAACCGGCCCGGCTCATAGACCACCCGGTCCACCGGATCCACACCTGCGTACTCCGGCCGAATCCGGGTCAGCAGCTTCTTCATCGGGCTCAGTGAGTGCGGCCAGCCGACCCTTCGGGCGATCTCCGGTGCCGGCATCCGTGGCCACTCGGCCAGCAACGCCCGCACCCGCGGTTCGAACGCGTCGGTCACCGACCCTCGCGGGGCCCGCTCATACTTCGGCGGCCGGTCCGAGGCCAACGCCGACCGCACCGTGTTCCGGGCGATCTTCAGCCGCCGAGCGATCTCCTTGATGGGCACGCCCTCGGCACGATGCAACCGACGGATCTCAGCCCAGTCCTCCACCTTCAGCACCCCTTCCAAGATCAAGGAAGAGGGGGTCAACTTTCGCGGATGGCGAATTCGAGCCGTCGTCGCAACACTGGTGCTCAGGATGATGCCACGGCCGTGTGGAACACCTCCGCGGGCGTGCGCCATCCCAAGCATTTGC
>NZ_JBFAAI010000073.1:3703-5139 GCF_040639655.1 Actinoplanes sp. NPDC023801
TGAGGCTGAGACGTGATGCCGAGCCGTTCTGGTGAAGTCATTGATCCTATGCTGCCGAGAAAAGCCTCTAGCGAGCTTCGAGCGGCCCGTACCCCAAACCGACACAGGTGGTCAGGTAGAGAATACCGAGGCGACGGGTGAACTGTGGTTAAGGAACTCGGCAAATTGCCCCCGTAACTTAGGGAGAAGGGGGGCCGGACGCGTGAAGCCCCTTGCGGGTGGAGCGTGGTATGGCCGCAGAGAGCAGGGGGAAGCGACTGTTTACTAAAAACACAGGTCCATGCCAAGTCGTAAGACGATGTATATGGACTGACGCCTGCCCGGTGCTGGAACGTTAAGGGGACCTGTTAGCTCTTTGGGGCGAAGCGGAGAACTTAAGCGCCAGTAAACGGCGGTGGTAACTATAACCATCCTAAGGTAGCGAAATTCCTTGTCGGGTAAGTTCCGACCTGCACGAATGGCGTAACGACTTCCCCACTGTCTCAACCACAGGCCCGGCGAAATTGCAGTACGAGTAAAGATGCTCGTTACGCGCGGCAGGACGGAAAGACCCCGGGACCTTTACTATAGCTTGACATTGGTATCTGAATTTAATTGTGTAGGATAGGTGGGAGCCTTTGAAGCTCGGACGCCAGTTCGGGTGGAGGCGCTGTTGAAATACCACTCTGTTGGGTTTGGGTATCTAACTTGCGGCCCTGATCGGGTCGAGGGACAGTGTCTGGTGGGTAGTTTAACTGGGGCGGTTGCCTCCTAAAGGGTAACGGAGGCGCCCAAAGGTTCCCTCAGCCTGGTTGGCAATCAGGTGTTGAGTGTAAGTGCACAAGGGAGCTTGACTGTGAGACTGACGGGTCGAGCAGGGACGAAAGTCGGGACTAGTGATCCGGCACTTGCGTGTGGAAGCGGTGTCGCTCAACGGATAAAAGGTACCCCGGGGATAACAGGCTGATCTTCCCCAAGAGTCCATATCGACGGGATGGTTTGGCACCTCGATGTCGGCTCGTCGCATCCTGGGGCTGTAGCAGGTCCCAAGGGTTGGGCTGTTCGCCCATTAAAGCGGTACGCGAGCTGGGTTTAGAACGTCGTGAGACAGTTCGGTCCCTATCCGCCGTGCGCGTTGGATACTTGAGAAGGGCTGTCCCTAGTACGAGAGGACCGGGACGGACGAACCTCTGGTGTGCCAGTTGTTCCGCCAGGAGCATGGCTGGTTGGCTACGTTCGGAAGGGATAACCGCTGAAAGCATCTAAGCGGGAAGCTCGCTTCGAGATGAGGTATCCCACCACCTTGAGTGGGTAAGGCTCCCAGCTAGACGACTGGGTTGATAGGCCGGAGATGTAAGCACGGTAACGTGTTGAGTTGACCGGTACTAATAGGCCGAGGGCTTAACCACCCTATACATTGCGCTTGCGTCCACTGTGTGATTCACAGCAAACGAACA
>NZ_JBFAAI010000074.1:0-5078 GCF_040639655.1 Actinoplanes sp. NPDC023801
TCGTCGTCGACCAGCCACGGTTGCGGGTCGCGCTTCCTCACGTTCCCGACAACGAACACACCAACGATCAGGTCATACCGATGCACCCAATTGAGTTAGGAGTTCTAAGGCAGCCCCCCCCCCGCTGCGCCCGATCGGCGCAGGCTGCTTGCAGAAGCGGTGCGAGTCCGGCGAGCCAGCCGACAGTCTCCCCGTTTACCTGGTCTCGGGTCGCTCCTGCCCGCAGCGGCACTGGCACGGCGCAGCCGTCCTCGTGGTCGATCGGGTTGTGAACGCGAAGTGCCTCGCGGGCCAGGCCGGCGCCTCGCCACCACCAGGGGCTCATGCCGTATTTGGCCTGCAGCTCGGGGCTGACGGGTAAGGCGGTCCAGGGTGCGCATGGGTGAATGATGCAGCCGAGGGTGGAACCTGATCCGGCGGAGGAGTTCCGCTTGGTCCGGTCGAGGACGCCTTCTCGGCGAGCTTGCCGTCCTGCTCGACCGGGGGAGCCTGGTCTGTCTCAAGCTCGGTGAGCGCGGCCGGTTGATGTGGCGCACTCGGCTGCACCGCCGCCGTAAAGGGGAACGCGGCAGTTTCAGCGAGGACGACTACATCGCCTTCCTCGACCAGGCCCACCAGCGGTTACAGGCCCCGATCGTGCTGATCTGGGACAACCTCAACACCCACGTCAGCCACCGCATGCACGCCCTGATCGACGCCCGGCCGTGGCTGACCGTGGTCCGGCTGCCGTCGTACGCACCCGATCTCACTCCGGCCGGAGGTGCCTGGCGATGGATGAAACGCGGCCTGACCAACATCGCCGCCCACGGCGTCGGCCACCTCGCCGACCTGGTCAGACACCGCCTACGCGCTTGTCAGCAACAGACCGATATCCTCGCCCGCTTCTTCGCCGACACCGGCATGACCCTCGACCCGGAACTACCGTGACGGCGCGAACCTCAACCTTTCTACGTCTGTAGCAGCTCGGGATCGGCGTATCGCACGGTCGCTTCCCGGTGCGCGCATTTCCGACAGAAAGGTTGAACCCCGCTCAGCGCCCGGCATGAAATAGACGCAGAGGCACGGCCCGACTACCAAGCGGAGGCGTCATGGTGAAGTCTGACCAGGTCACGGAAGTGCAGGACGACGCGGCAGACGCGGCAAACCTGGCGGAGGTACCGCACGCGTTGGGGTGGTTCTACTGCTGCACCGAATCGAATGGGGTACTGGGTGCGGTAAATGTGGCCACGGCTGCCGCTGTAGGGGTGCGCGTGTCGACTCGTAACTCGGAAGGGTTCGGGGTATGGGTGGAGAAACCGTCCGGTGCGGTGGTGGAGTTGATGCTTGGCCCGTACCCGGATGTGGATTATGCACGTGGGGTGATGACGGCGGTGCTCGATCACGCGGTCAATAACATTAGGCGCTAGGGCTACCGGCCGGCTGCCGGATGCCCTCAGGACTCCAACGGCGAGCGACCATGCGTCGAACGGGTTGAGCGGGTACTTAACAACCTCAACCTTGACGGGTGTGCCCTCTGTCAATCGTCGGCTACCGGACCGGTTGCTGGCTCGAGGCGTGTGGTCAGCCGTCGGACCGGTGGAAGGAACTACAGCGGCGTAATCCCTGCTCAAACCCTGTTCGGGTATTGGCGCGTGGAGGCAATCCGGTCGGGGCGGGAACACTGGTACCGGGGTGTGGCACGTGCAAACCGTAGGTACGGAGAAGGCCGCGATCGCCACCGTTCAACGGATCCTCACACCGGCGTTCGAGACGCTCGCTGAGGCGGTGGCTGCTTGGTCCTCGTCGACCGGCTGGCGGTGCTCGAGCATCCACTCGGCGATTCAGTTTATGCCGGCGTCGGCGGACATCGCGCGATAGTGGTAGACGAAGCCGACACGCGAGCCGTCTGGAGGCGTTACTGGGCGGTGCGGTCCATGATGGTGAAATGACTCGTGGCGGCGGGATCAGATGGCTGGGCTGGCTGGTCGCGGGGTCGATCGCCGTTGCCGGCGGAGTGTGGGTGCTGGTGACCTGGTTGACTGCAGATCAGCTGAGTACGGCTGACCAGACGGCCAGTGTGGTCGCCGCGGCCGTGGCGCTCCTCGGGGTGCCGATCGCAGTGTATGGGCTGTCCCTGGCCAGGCGCGGGACCGCGTCGGCGAATCCGGCCACCCCTGGCGAGGTCCGGCAGAAGGTGAGCTCCGGCGGTACCGCCAACGTGGCCGGCGGGGACCTGACGATCGGCCGGGCCCGAGGCCATGGGGGTTCTGACCTCACCCCGGGCGGCCGGGTTCGGCAGGACGTGCACGCCGGCAAGGACGCGAACGTGGCTGGTGGGGACCTCACGGTCGAGCAAAGCCGTGGCCAACGGTGACTGCTTTGCTCGGGCCGTCGGACGACAATGGCTGCGGCGGGATCCACCAGCACGTGTCGGCCAGCGGGGACGTGGTTGTAGCCGGCCGGGACATCAATATCAACTATTCGGGTGCTGCAGCGTTTGCCGTGCAAAAGTTTGCGGCCCCGCCACCCGCTGGGCTGGCCGAGCTGACCCAGGCACGGCAGCAGCCGAGCGTACTGCTGACCGCGCAACGGCAGACGATCGCGTTTACCGGTCGGGATTCTGAGATGGCCGAGTTGCGGCAATGGCGGGACGAACCGGCCGTGTGCAGCGTGTGGGCGTGGCATGCTCCGGGCGGCCAGGGTAAGACCCGCCTTGGGCAGCAGCTGGGGCGTGAGACTGCGGACGCCGGATGGCGGGTAGGGGTGGCCACCCACCAGGACGCCGCTCCGGGCGAGTCCGGGGCGAAACCGTTGGCCCAGCCGTCGTGGTGGCTACCGGCAGGAAGGCGGCCGTTGCTGCTGCTGGTGGATTATGCGGAACGGTGGCCACTACATGATCTGCTGAAGTTTCTGGGCGACTGCCGGCCGCGGGCGCGGAAGGTACGGGTGTTGTTACTGGCCCGTTCGGTCGACTGGTGGCCCACGGTGGCGGCCGAACTCGACAAACGCGGGTTCACCGCCGGCGGCGGCGGACAGCCATACCTTCTGACGGCGTTGGCCCACGATGTGCCAGGTCGTAGCCGGCTCTTCGAGGCGGCCTGTCGGCGGTTTGCGCAGATTTACCAGCCCGACATACCCGCGCAGGGCTGGCCGGGACAGTGGCACCCACCGGGTGATCTGGGCGACGACAGCGTGTACGGGATCACCCTCGGGATCCACATGGCGGCGCTGGCCACTGTCGACGCCCACACCCGGCAGATGACCCCGCCGGCCTCGGCCGGGGACGTGTCGCGTTACCTGCTCGACCGGGAACGGTCGTACTGGTCCCGGCTGCACGGCAGCGCCCCGGACACGGTCCGCGCTGCGGCGCGCACCGTGCTGCTGGCCTGTCTGACAGGGCCGCAACCACGCGATGACGGGATCAGGCTGCTCGAACTCATCGGGCTCGCGTCCCGCTCGGACGGGGAGAAGCTACTCGACGCGCACGACCGCTGCTATCCGCCCACCAGTACCAGCACCGTGCTGGAACCTGTATATCCAGACCGGCTCGCCGAGGACTTCATCGCGTTGAGCCTGCCCGTCAGCCCCGCCGGTGAACGGATCACCCCCAGCGGGCACACCGACTCCTGGTCGGCGACCACCCTGATCACCACCCACCGCAACCCGGACGGCACCGTCGTCATTGGGCCCGGCCCGCTGACCGCCCGCACCGATGGGCAACCACCTGCCGGACACACCAGCCGGATACTGATCTTCCTCGCTGCTGCAGCCAGCCGGAACCAGCACGTCAAAGGCTGGCTCGACACCATGCTGAGCGCCGACCCCGCCCTCGCCGTCTACGCCGGCGGCGTCGCGCTGAGCGCCGTCGTCCCGTACACCAGCCCTACTCTCGCCGAAACCATCAACCGGCTCCTGCCAGAACGATCCCTGGATCTCGACCCAGCCGCCGCAATCCTGGCCCAACACCTGCTCGACCACTCCGATGACAGCCCCGAACAGCGTGCCCGACGCTCCGGCGAGCTCGCGAGCCGGCTCGCTCATGTCGGCCGCTGGGAGCAGGCCCTGGCCTCGGCCGAAGAATCCGCCAGCCTCTACCGGCAGCTGGCCGAGGTGAATTCGGACGCCTACCTGCCCGACCTTGCCATGGCGTTGAACGGTCTGGGTGCCACGCTGTCGGATCTGGGCCGCCGGAAGCAGGCCCTCGGCCCAATTGAGGAAGCCGTCGGTATCTATCAGGGGTTGGCCGAGGTGAATCCGGACGCCTACCTGCCCGGCCTTGCCATGGCGTTGACCAATCTCGGCGCCAGCCTGGCGAATCTGGGCCGCCTTGAGCATGCTCTCGGCCCGTCCGAGGATGCGGTCGCCATCTATCAGGGGTTGGCCGAGGTGAATCCGGACGCCTACTTACCCGACCTTGCCAAGGCGTTGAACAACCTCGGCGTCCGCGTGGTGGAACTGGGCCGCCTGGAACAGGCTCTTGATTTGGCCGGGGACGTCGTCGATATCTATCAGGGGTTGGCCGAGGTGAATCCGGACGCCTACCTACCCCACCTCGCCATGGCGTTGAACAATCTCGGCGCCAACCTGATGGAGCTCGGCCGCCCAGAACAGGCTCTTGGCCCGACCGACCTGGCCGTGAATATCTGGCGGTTGCTGGCCGAGGCGAACCCGGACGCCTACCTGCCCGACCTCGCCATGGCGTTGACCAATCTCGGCACCAGCCTGTCGACGCTGGACCGCCTCGGGCAAGCCCTCGGCCCGGCCAAGGAGTCGGCCAGTATCTACCACGGGTTGGCGGAGGCGAACCCGGACGCCTACCTACCCAACCTCGCCGCGTCGTTGACCAACCTCAGCCTTCTCCTGCCGGAGCTGAACTGTCTGGAGCAGGCGCTCGGCTTGGCCGAGGGAGCCGTGGCCATTTGTCGTCAGCTGGCCGATGCAAACCCGGATGCACATCTGCCCGACCTTGCCGCGTCGCTGCGTGCCTACGCGTTGGTGTGCGAGGGCGAATTCGAGCCGTCGTCGCAACACTGGTGCTCAGGATGATGCCACGGCCGTGTGGAACACCTCCGCGGGCGTGCGCCATCCCAAGCATTTGC
>NZ_JBFAAI010000075.1:0-4373 GCF_040639655.1 Actinoplanes sp. NPDC023801
GTGGTGCTCTTCGAGTCGGGGGCGTTGCGGTTGTTGCCGCCGGCGGTCGCTGATGTGCGGGAGTTGCCGGCGGTGCTGGGCACGATGAGTCGTGGTGCGCATGTCGGCAAAAATGTGGTGTTGCTGCCGTGTCCGGTTGACGGTCCGGTTCTGGTCACCGGTGGTACGGGTGGTCTGGGTGCTCTGGTGGCGGCGCATCTGGCTGAGTCGGTGGGTGTGCGGGATCTGGTTCTGGTGAGCCGGTCGGGTTCGGCCGCGCCGGGTGTGGACGAGTTGGTCGCCCGGTTGGAGTCGGCGGGTGCGTCGGTGCGGGTGCTGGCTGCTGACGTCGGCGACCGCGATGCGCTGGCGGCTGTGGTCGCCGGTGTCGAAGGCCTCGCTGGTGTCGTGCACTGTGCCGGTGTTCTTGACGACGGGGTGTTCACCGGTCTGACTCCGGAACGCGTTGCCGCGGTGCTGGCACCGAAGGTCGACGCGATCGTTCACCTCGACGCCCTCACCCGGGACCACGACCTGGCACTGTTCGTGGCGTTCTCGTCCATCTCGGCGGTGTTCGGGACAGCCGGACAGGCCGGATACTCGGCGGCGAACGCCTTCCTGGACGGCTTCATGTCGTACCGCCGTGGTCTTGGTCTGCCCGGTCAGTCTCTGGGCTGGGGTCTGTGGTCCACCGCCGCCGGTATGGGCGGCGCGGTCGCGGCGCGGGTGGGCGGCGGCCTCTCCGACGAGTTCGGGCTCGCCCTGTTCGACGCGGCACTACGTCTGCCGGACGCGCACGTGGTTCCGGCTCAGCTCGACCTGAACGCGGTCCGGGCGTCGGGCACGGTGCCCGCCCTGCTGCGGCGCCTCGTCTCGACCACGGTCCGCCGCGCCGATGACGGCGGCACCACCGGATCCGGCCTGGCTCAGCGCCTGGCGGCCCTGCCCGGAGCGGACCGGATCCCGCTCCTGACCGACGTGGTGTGTTCGGCCGCGGCCGGCGTGCTGGGACACGGCTCCGCCGACGCGGTGGTGCCCAGCCGCGCGTTCAAGGACCTCGGCTTCGACTCGCTGACCTCGGTGGAACTGCGGAACCGGCTCAACACGGCGACCGGGCTGCGGCTGCCGGCGACGCTGGTGTTCGACTACCCGACCCCGGTCGTGCTCGCCGGACACCTGCTCGGCACGCTCCTCGGCGACGATCGCCCCGACATCGCCCCGGTCGTCCGCGACACGGCGGGCACCGCCACCGACGACGACGCGATCGCGATCATCGGAATGGCCTGCCGTTACCCCGGCGGTGCCAACAGCCCCGAGGAACTGTGGCGAATGCTCACCGGCGGTGTCGACGCGATCGGCCCGTTCCCGTCCGACCGCGGATGGGCGACCGGCGACGCGAACTACACCCGTCAGGGCGGATTCATCGACGACGCGACCGCGTTCGACGCCCGGCTCTTCGGCATCTCGCCGCGCGAGGCCCTGACCATGGACCCGCAACAGCGTGTGCTGCTCGAAGCCTGCTGGGAGGTGTTCGAACGCGCCGGCCTCGGCCCCGACTCGCTGCGCGGTGAACCCATCGGCGTGTTCATCGGTTCCTCCTCGTCCGGCTACGGCACCACCGGTTCGCTGCCGGACGGTGCCGAGGTGCACGCCCTCACCGGCACCGCGCCGAGCGTCATCAGCGGACGGGTCGCGTACACCTTCGGCATCGAGGGCCCGGCCGTCACGGTCGACACCGCCTGCTCCTCGTCGCTGGTCGCGCTGCACCTCGCGGCCCAGGCGCTGCGGTCGGGCGAGTGCACCATGGCCCTCACCGGCGGCGTCACGGTGCTGGCCGGCGCCGACATCTTCCCCAGTTTCGGCAGCCAGGGCGGTCTCGCCGGGGACGGCCGGTGCAAGCCGTTCTCCGCCGACGCGGACGGCACCGGATGGTCCGAGGGCGTGGGCGTGCTGCTCGTCGAGAAGCTCGCCGACGCGCGGCGCAACAACCACGAGATCCTTGCGATCGTACGGGGAAGCGCCGTCAACCAGGACGGCGCCTCCAACGGGCTGACCGCCCCGAACGGTCCCTCCCAGCAGCGGGTCATCAAGCAGGCACTGGCCGGCGCACGTCTCACACCCCGCGACATCGACGTGGTGGAGGCGCACGGCACCGGCACGGCGCTCGGCGACCCGATCGAGGCGCAGGCACTGCTCGCCACCTACGGCCGGGAACGCTCCGCCGACGAGCCGCTCTGGCTCGGTTCGATCAAGTCGAACATCGGCCACACCCAGTCCGCCGCGGGTGTCGCCGGCATCATCAAGATGGTCCTGGCCATGCGGCACGGCGAGCTGCCCCGCACCCTGCACGCGCAGACACCGTCCGGGCACATCGACTGGTCCAGCGGCGCCCTGCGTCTGCTGACCGAGGCGACCGCCTGGCCCGACGGGGATCGCCCGCGCCGGGCAGCCGTGTCGTCGTTCGGCATCAGCGGCACGAACGCCCACGTGGTCCTGGAGCAGGCCCCCGCCGTGGAGGCCGTGCCGGTTCCGGACGAGCCGGTCACCGGCGCGGTGCCGTGGGTGCTGTCGGCCCGTACCGCCGAAGCCCTGCACGCACAGGCCCAGCGGTTGCGTGACCTCGTGCTGGCACGGCCGGAACTGCGGCCGATCGACGTGGCCACATCGCTGGTGACGTCGCGGGCCTCCCTGGAGCATCGCGCGGTGGTCGTCGGGTCCGCCCCGGCGCAATTCGACTCCGCACTTGCCGGCCTCGTCTCCGCGGGCGGCGTCACCGCCGGCCGGACGGCGTTCCTGTTCACCGGTCAGGGTGCGCAGCGCATCGGCATGGGTACGGGCCTGGCCGCCCGGTTCCCGGTGTTCGCTGAGGCGTTCGACGCGATCTGTGCCCGCTTCGACCAGCTGCTGGACCTGCCGCTGCGCGACGCGATCGACTCCGACGCGATTCACCAGACCGTCTACACGCAGGCCGGGCTGTTCGCGGTCGAGGTCGCTGTCTACCGGCTGCTCGAGTCGTGGGGCGTCACCCCTGACTATCTGCTGGGTCATTCGATCGGTGAGATCGCCGCAGCTCACGTTGCCGGAGTCCTGGACCTGGATGACGCGGTCACGCTGGTGGCGGCTCGTGGCCAGTTGATGCAGGCGCTGCCGGCGGGTGGGGCGATGCTCGCCGTGCAGGCCACGGAGGCCGAGGTCCGTGAGGCCATCACCGGTCTGGACCTGGACATCGCGGCCGTCAACGGGCCGACGTCGGTGGTCGTCTCGGGTGACGCCGCCGCGATCGAGGAACTGGCATCCCGATTCGCCAAGACAACCCGGCTGACCGTCTCGCACGCGTTCCATTCGTCGCGGATGGAGCCGATGCTCGCCGACTTCGCGGCCGTGCTGAACGGCTTGTCGTTCGGGGCGCCGCGTATCCCGGTGGTGTCGAACCTGACCGGTGAGCCGGTCGAGGAGTTCACCGCCGACTACTGGATCCGCCACGTCCGCGAGGCGGTCCGGTTCGCCGACGGCGTGTCCTGGCTCGCTTCACACGGCGTCACGCGGTGTGTCGAGGTCGGCCCGGCCGGTGTGCTCACCGGCCTGGCCGAGGCGACCGCGCCCGACGTCGCCTACGCCGTGACCATGCGCAAGAACGCGGACGAGGCCGAGACCGTGCTGAACGCCGTGGGCCGGATCTTCACCGCCGGCGCGAACGTGAACTGGACGGCGGTTCTGGCCGGGCAGGGTGGCCGGACGGTGGCCCTGCCGACGTACGCGTTCCAGCGCGACCGCTACTGGCTGATGCCGCTGGAACCGGACGAGATCTCCGGTGGCGAGGACAGCACGTTCTGGTCGGCGGTCGAGCGTGGTGACCACGAAGGACTGGCGGGTGAGCTGCAGGGCGTGGATGTGCATGCGCTGGAGAGCATGCTGCCCGCGTTGTCCGCGTGGCGTCGTCGTCGCCGGTCGCAGACCGTGGTGGAGGGCTGGCGGTACCGGATCGGCTGGACACCGATCACCGAGCCGGCCGCGGTCCGGCTGCCGGGTGTGTGGCTGCTGGTCACCGCCGGTTCGGATGCCGGGGATGTCGCGTCGGCGCTGACTTCGGCCGGCGCCGAGGTGCTGCCGGTCGAGGGTTGCGCCGACCGTGACGTACTTGCTGAGCGTTTCGCCGCCGTCGCCGGTGAGGTGGCGGGGGTGGTGTGGGTCCACGATGCGGCTGATCGGGACGCTGGCTGGTCCTTGACGGTACTGATGCAGGCGGTTGCCGACGCCGGTATCGGTGGCCGGGTGTGGGCGGTCACTCGTGGTGCGGTCGCGGTGGGTCGTTCGGAGTCGGTCACCGACGTTGCCGCGTCGATGGCGTGGGGTGTGGGCCGGGTTGCTGGGCTGGAGTTGCCTCTGGTGTGGGG
>NZ_JBFAAI010000076.1:0-3240 GCF_040639655.1 Actinoplanes sp. NPDC023801
CCGTAAGTCGCCAGCAGCGCCTGCGCCTCGATCGGGTCACCCAACCGCGTGCCCGTACCGTGCGCCTCCACCACATCCACATCGGCCGTGCTCAGGCCCGCACCGGCCAGCGCCTGCCGGATCACCCGCTGCTGCGCCGGACCGTTCGGAGCGGTAAGCCCGTTAGAGGCACCGTCCTGGTTCACGGCACTACCGCGCACCACGGCCAGGATCCGGTGGCCCAGCCGTTCGGCGTCACTACGGCGCTCGACCAGCAACATGCCGGCACCCTCGCCCCACCCGGTGCCGTCGGCGGCACCCGCGAACGACTTGCACCGGCCATCCGAGGCCAGACCGTCCTGACGGGCGAACTCCGCGAACACCTCCGGACCCGTGATCACCGTGACCCCACCGGCCAACGCCAGATCACATTCACCCGACCGCAACGCCTGCACCGCCAGATGCAACGCCACCAACGACGACGAACACGCCGTATCCACCGTCATCGCCGGACCCTCAAACCCGAACGAATACGACACCCGCCCGGAAATGACGCTGTTCGCCGTACCCGTGAGGATGTGACCGTCCGCGTCCGCGGCGGTGTACCCGGAATGCGACGCACCGACGAACACACCCACCGGAGCGCCCCGCAACGACCGCGGATCCACCCCCGACCGCTCCAACGTCTCCCACGACACCTCCAACAGCAGACGCTGCTGCGGATCCATCGCCACCGCCTCACGCGGCGAAACCCCGAACAGACCGGCGTCGAACTGCGAAGCCGTGTCCACGAAACCACCGACCTGGGCGTACGACGTCCCGGCCGGAACCCGCCACCCACGGTCGGCGGGGAACCCGGAGGTCCCGTCGGCACCGTCCGCGACGAGACGCCACAGATCCTCCGGCGACTCGACGCCGCCCGGATAGCGGCAGGCCATACCGACGATCACGATGTCGTCGCCGGCGACCGGCAGCATCGCCGGAGCCGTGACCTGCTCCGCCGTCCCACCGCCGAGCAGGTCGTGCAGGTGCCGGGCAAGTACTTCCGCGGACGGGTGGTCGAAGACGAGCGACGCCGGAAGGGCGAGACTAAGCTCCCGCTGCAGGACGTTGCGCAGGTCGACCGCTGTCAGGGAGTCGAAGCCGAGGTCGTTGAAGGCCGTTGACGGGGCGATCTCGGTGGCGTCCGCGAGATTCAGCACTGCCGCGGCGCGGACACGTACAAGGCCGAGAAGGTCCTGAACGGACCGGACCGGGCGGACGGCTTCCGTGGCCGCCGGGCTCCCCTCGTCCCGCGTTGCCTGGACCATGCCTTCGACCAGCCGGCTCGGACGTCCGGCGGTGAACGCGTCGGTGAACCGCGCCCAGTCGACGTCGGCGACGACGATTTCGGTGTCGCCGTGGTCGACGGCCCGTTCGAACGCGGTCATGGCGAGGGCCGGCGGCATCGCGGTGAGACCCCGGCGGGCGAGGTAGTCGCTTGATTCATGATCGGCGGCGAGGCCGATCTCGGCCCACGGGCCCCACGCCACGGCTGTCGCCGGCACGCCCCGGGCGTTGCGGGCGGCTGCGAGGGCGTCGAGGTGGGCGTTGGCGGCGGCGTAGGCGGCCTGCCCACCGCTGCCCCAGATGCCGGCGATCGACGAGAAGACGACGAACCGGTCAATGTCGGCCGTCACCAGCAGCTCGTCCAGGTGCACGGCGCCGAGCACCTTGCCGCTCACCACCTCGGCGTACGCGGCGGTGTCGGTGTGCTCGAGCATGAGTGAGGGGGCCACGCCCGCGGCGTGGACGACACCGTGCACCGGCACGTCCAGATCCACGGTGGCGAGAGCCGCGGCGAGCGCGTCCCGGTCGGCGACGTCGACGGCCGCCACGGTGACCCGGCTGCCGAGGGCGGCCAGTTCGGTGACGAGGGCGTCCACACCGGGAGCGTCGGCGCCGCGGCGGCTGGTGAGCAGCAGGTGCGGTGCGCCGCGCCGGGCGAGCAGCCGGGCGACCTCGGCGCCGAGCGCCCCTGTGCCGCCGGTGATGACGGTCGTGCCGCGGGGTTGCCACGGTACGGCCGTACCGCTGAGCGGCGCCGCGGCGATCCGGCGGCCGAAGACCCCGGAAGCCCGTACGGCGACCTGGTCCTCGGCACGCTGGGCGAGTACCGCCGCGAGCCGGCCGGCGGCCGTCGCGTCGATGACGTCGGGTAGGTCGACGAGTCCGCCCCACCGGTTCGGCAGTTCCAGGGCGGCGACGCGTCCCAGGCCCCAGAGCTGAGCCTGTGCCGCCCGGCGCAGCGGGTCGGAGCGGCCGATCGAGACGGCGCTCCGGGTGACGCACCAGAGCGGCGCGGTGATCGCCGCGTCGTTGAGCGCGTGGATCAGGTCGATGGTCGTGCCGATGCCGGCCGGAACCGCCGGGTGATCCGGGTCCGGCTCGTCGGCCGGCCCGGTGAGGGCGACGACGCCGGCCGGGTCCGGGTGGGCGGAGAGTTGTTCGGCGAGGCTCTCCCGGGACTGCGGGGACAGCGTGCGCACCGTGGCACCGGACCGTTCCAGGGCGTCCCGGACACCGGACGGATCCACGTTCTCCGGTACGACGAGCAGCCACTCGCCGGTGAGCTCGGCGGTCTGCAGCCCGGACAGCGGCCGCCACTCCACCCGCATCCGCCAGCTGTCTGCCGTGGTGGCCGCCTGGCTGCGGCGCCGCCAGGACGACAGCACCGGGATCATCAGGCGCAGCAGGTCGTCTTCGGCGTCGAGGACTCCGGCGAGCCGGCTGAGGTCTTCCTGCTCGACAGCCTCCCAGAAGTCGGCGTCGAACGTCCCGGCGGCGGGGGCGGCCCGGTGGCCGGGGTCGAGCCAGAAGCTTTCGCGCTGGAAGGCGTACGTCGGGAGGTCGACGACCGTGCCACGGGTGTGCGCCGCGACCGCGGCCCAGTTCACGTCGTGTCCAGCGGTGTGGAGACTGCCCAGCGCTTGGAGCAGGGTGTGGTCCTCGTCGTGGTCCTTGCGCAGTGCCGCGGCGTAGGTCAGATCCGGGGCGGTCAGCGCCGCCATCCCGGACAGCACACCCGACGGACCGACCTCGACACACCGGGTCACACCGTTGGACGCCAGCCAGGACACCCCGTCGGCGAACCGGACCGCCTCCCGCACATGCCGCAGCCAGTAGTCGGCGGTGAACTCCTCAACAGGCTCACCGGTCAGATTCGACACGATCGGAATCCGCGGCGCCCCGAACGACAAACCGTTCAGCACGGCCGCGAAG
>NZ_JBFAAI010000077.1:0-2209 GCF_040639655.1 Actinoplanes sp. NPDC023801
CCGAGCCAGCGCACCCTCATCCACGCCGCGCAGCCAAACACCTTCACCCAACAGCTACAAGCGACACACCGTACCGACCTAACAAAGTCCTACTAGCCAACCCTCACCGGCGGCTAGCCCATCCATGTTGATCCGACACAGGTAACGAGCGTTACAGCGTCATCCAAACGGTATCGATCAGCATTGATATTGTGCGTACTGGTCGGTACAGTCCGCCCCACGGGCGAGCCGACCAGCAGGGCATCTCCGGTGAGCCTGTTCATCTCGGACTCACTGACGGGAGCGCACATGCGCCGCATCATCACCATGCTTCTCGCCACGGTCACCGCGTTCGCCGGCGTGATCATCGCCCCGGTTCCAGCGCACGCTCTGACCATTCAGCAGTACATCGGGTACGGCAGGTCCTACACACTCAGGCAGGGCTATGACATCGAAAGCGTGAACGGGCGCTACCGGCTTCGGATGCAACTTGACGGCAACATGGTCTTGTACGACTACGCCTATTCTCCGGCTCGCGTCTGCGGCGTATCTCGCACCACCGGCCTCGGGGCCATCGAGGGCCGGCTGCAGACGGACAACAACTTCGTGCTGTACGCCGCCAACAGCGGCGTCTGGGCCTCCACCTCAACCCACCTTCCGCGCTTGGCCTACCGCCGTCTTTATGTCACCAACGGCGGCGCGGCCAGGGTAGTCGTCAGCACCAGCGGCACCGCCAAAGCCTTCGCGGAGTCGCAGTACTACGACACCTTCTGGCAGTGCTGACCCGTCCTGGCGCTTGAGGAGAGTACGCCGCCGTATCGCCACCCTTCAATGAGGGATTCTTGATGCGCCGCACCCTCACCGCGCTCGTCACCGCAGCGCTCGCAACAGCCGGGGTCATCGTCAGCCGCAGCAGGTACAGGCGGCTACTTTCCCGCAGTATCTCGGCGACGGTCAGCCCAATCGTGGTGCATACGACGCGGCCAGAAACATCTACATCATGCGCGAGGGGGACCGCGTCAACAGCCTGAACGGCCGGTACAGCTTGCGGCTCCAGTCCGACGGGAACATGGTTCTCTATGACACCGCCTGGAAGCGGCCACCCCCTGCGCTATCCGGCGTCGTCCCCGGCTACCCGCAGCACCACGCTGCTGCGGGTGGCCGGGTCCAGCTCACAGCCCTGATTCTCTGGCTCCTTGCAACCAGCCGGCCGGGGCCATGGCGCGACGAGATCGCCACCTTCCCGATCACCCGCCGCAGCCCGTCCGAGATCTGGCACCTCTCATGCAGGATTGGCGCCCGCGCCGGCTGCACGGGAAGGGCGCCGGTCAGTCGAGGTCTGCGTCGACCCGCGCCGGCTGGGTGGCGTCCCCGTCCCTGCGCACCAGCTGGCTGAACCGCCAGGCGTCGGCGGCCCGGGGCAGGTTGTTGAACATCACGTACGCCGGGCCGCCGTTGATGACGTCGGCGAGCTGTGCCAGCTCAGCATCCGTGTACACGTGGCGGGCGCCGGTGATGCCGTGCAGCCGGTAGTAGGCCATCGGCGTCAGGCTGCGGCGCAGGAACGGGTCGGCGGCGTGAGTCAGATCCAGTTCCTCGCACAAGCCGCGAACAACCTCATCCGGCCACGGGCCGCGCGGCTCCCACAACAGCCGGACACCGGCTGGCCGGCGCGCTCTGGTGAAGAACTCGCGCAGTCGCGCGATGGCGGGTTCAGTCGGCCGGAAGCTCGCCGGGCACTGCAGCAGGATCGCAGTCGCTTCCAGGATCGCGGCGCATCCGAGCGTGGTCTCCCAGGCGCGCGCGACGACGGGCGTCCACCGAAATCCGCCGACCTCGGTGCGTTCCTCCGCGCTCAGAGGTGTACGCAGCCGCCGGTACGTGGAGCTTTTCGCCTCGTGCGTGATCAACTGCCACGCCTTGATGGTGAACTCGAACGCCGGTGGAACACTGGCCCGCCACCGCCGCATCGTCGCCTCGCGGGGTGGCTCGTAGAAGGTCTGTTGCACCTCCAACACCCCGAAGCGTTGCGCGTAAGACGTCAACGCCATGCCGGCTCCGCACAGGCCCACCTTCGCCCGAGTCATGGGTCGCGAATACCCTCCAAATGCCGGAGATCACATCGGGACGTCAGGGGGGGACTGTAAGAACAACGGTGTAACTCCTGATCAAGGAGACGCACCTGATGACTGTCATGACGGACACCGTGGATACTTCCGCGGTGGCGAAG
>NZ_JBFAAI010000078.1:0-2131 GCF_040639655.1 Actinoplanes sp. NPDC023801
GGTATTGCCATAATTGGCACTGGCTTATCAAGCACCCTGTTGAGTTCTCAAAGAACAACCGCACACCATCAAACCAGACCGCCAATCAGCGGCCCACCCTCCGGGGCACTCGCTCTACTTTACCCGCCGTTTCCGCCGTGTCAAATCCGCGTTTCGCAACCGAATTCAACAACCACAGAAACCGCTGGAGCCCGCAGAAGAGTACACGATGCCTCGTGGCACTCGAACTTTGGGGTTTGGCAGGACGGCCGCTGCGAGTCTGTGTTGCCTGACCCGCTTGCCTCGCCCGTTTCCCTGCCGGCTCGGAGAACATTACCCGGTCGTCCTCGCGACGCCAAATCGCCCCCCACACGGGATCGCACTTCTGGTGCCGCTGATGCCGGCGAGCCGAATGAGGTCGATGACCATACGAAGTGAGCCCGATACGCAATGAACACGACTCTCATCCGGCGGCGCAGGAACTGTCAGCACCGGGCCGGAGCCGGAGCCTGGCCGCCACGCGGCCGTCGGCGCCACGGCTCCACCGGCGCCACGCGACCGTCGGCGCCGCCGGTGGATGGCGACCCGGGGAAAGACCGGTTTGGCGCGAGTCAGCCGCAGGGGGCGGACGCGGTGGAGCCGGCCGGGAGAACCGTGACCGTGGTGTGGGCGTCGCGTAGGCGTAATCGCGGTGTGGGCGTGGACCGCAGGTGTGACGTGAGCGTGGACCATGAAGTCGGCGGACACAGACAGTGGCGCAGTGAGTGACGCCGGGCGAATGGTTGATCGGACCGGAAGAGCGTCGTCGTCCTCGACCACAGAACCTGTCCTCGGTTAGCGCCTCCAACTCGATGCGCCGAGAGCGGTGAGCGCCTTCAACTGAGTGCGCCTCTGCCGGAGAAGGCTTCCAGCAGGGAGCGCCTCGGCGAGAACGCATTCCCGGGCCACGGAGCTGCCCTCAGCCATGGAGACGTTCAAGCGGGCCCGGTATATGAACCCAAGGCAGCGTGTGAGCCGACGTCGCTGCGGGGTACGGCATAGCCCATGAAGTCGACGTCGCCCTTGAACCCGACGGCGCCCAGGGAGGCGACACGGTTCATGAGCGCGACGCGGGGCATGAACCCGAAGAGCGGCATGAGCCCAAGGCGGGGCATGAGCCCGGCGCGGGTATGGAGGAGCGCGCTAGTCCCGTACGAAATCGAATCTCGCCCAGATGTTCTTGGTCTTGAGCGTGCGGTACCAGCCGAGGTCGCTGGCGAAGGTACGGGCGAGGCGCAGCCCGAGGCCGCCGAGACCGATGGGCCGCCGCTCGTCGAAGAGGGGTTCGCCGGTCACGTCGTGGTCGGCGACGTCGAGGGTGAGAGCGCCGGGTTCCTGGAGGAGACGGATGACGGCGGGCCCGCGCCCGTGCCGCAGGGCGTTGGTCGCCAGTTCGGTGGCGACCACCGTGATGCGGCCGACACCGTCCTCGTCGTCGAGTGGGGTGCCGATGACGGCGGCGCGCAGATCGGCGCGGAGGTGTCGCAGACCACCGACAGCGTCGAGGCTCCAGCTGCGGAGCTCGGTCGCCGCCGGGTGTGGGACCGGGGCGGGCGGCGACGTCATGCGCCTATCTTGCCCACTCCCGGGGGAAAAACAGAGGGGTCGTTGAGCGCTGCTCGGACGCCGCTCTCGGAAATAGCCATCAATACTGCATGGTTATGCCGGTTTTGTCAGGGTAAAGACCTCATACTTTCGGCTAGTGTTCTCTAGGACTGTCGTATAGAGTCTCCGTAACCGAACGGCCAACTGCGCCTGGATGGTGCCTTCGGGTGCTGTCCCACGGACATAGATGCCCGACCGACCGGGCCCCCTGATCCAGGGGGCCGGCTCTCCGGGAAGGTGTCAGGGAGGACCACGACATGACCGTCACCAAGACCTCGACGGCGGTGCAGCCGTCAACGATGGCCAGCGCTGAGGCTCCGGCGGACAGTGCGGCCGAGCTGCTTTCCGCGATGGCCGCCATGCCGGCCGAGCATCCGTCGCGACCCGCGCTGCGGGACCGGGCGATCGAGGCCTGGCTGCCTCTCGCCCGCCACCTCGCCCACCGCTACTCCGGCCGCGGCGAACCCACCGACGACCTCATCCAGACCGCCACCGTCGGCCTCATCAA
>NZ_JBFAAI010000079.1:0-1642 GCF_040639655.1 Actinoplanes sp. NPDC023801
ACCTCCGCCTTACCCGACCGGTAACCCGACAGATCCATCACCACCGGCACCACATGCGACCACGACGACCGCACCGCCTCGTCGAACAACGCCAAACCCAACTCCGACGACAGCGTCCCACCAATACGCGCCAACGCCCGCTCATCCAAATGCGACGTCATCCGCGACAACGCCGCCCACAACCCCCACCCCACCGACAACCCCGGCAACCCCGACGCCCGCCGCCGCGCCACCACCCCATCCAACACCGCATTCGCCGACCCATAAGCCGCCTGACCCGCCGACCCGAACACCGCCGCCGCCGACGAAAACATCACGAACCACGCCAGATCCCGGCCCCGCGTCACCTCATCCAGCCACACCGCCGCATCAGCCTTACCCGCCCACCCCGACGCCACCCGACCAGCCGTCACCCCCTCAAACGCACCGTCCTGCAACACCCCCGCACAATGCACCACCCCCGACAAATCCCCGATGCCATCAACCAGACCCGCCACCGCAGCCCGATCCGAAACATCACACGCCACCACCCGAACCCGCGCACCCAACCCCTCCAACCGGGCACACAACCCATCGGCACCCGGCGCCGCCGGACCACGCCGCGACACCAGCACCAAATCCGACACACCATGACCCACCACCAGATGCTCAGCCACCAAAGCACCCAGCACACCCGTCCCACCAGTCACCAGCACCGAACCCGAAACCCCGACCGGAACCGTCAACACCACCTTGCCCACATGCCGGCCCTGCGACATGAACCGGAACGCCTCCACCGCATCCCGCACATCCCACGCCCGCACCGGCAACAACGACAACCGGCCCGCCCCGAACAGACCCACCACCTCAGCCTGAATCTGCGCCACCCGATCAAACCCGACCCGCGTCAAATCAAAAGTCGAATACGCGACGCCACGAACCGCCAGCTCCTCACCGTCACGCACGTCGGCCTTACCCATCTCCACAAACCGGCCACCCGCACCCAACATCCGCAACGACGCATCCGTGAACTCACCCGCCAGCGAATTCAAAACCACATCCACCACACCGAACTTCGCCTCAAAACCGGTATCCCGCGACGAAGAAATATGCGCATCATCCAAACCCAGACCACGCAACACCGGCCACTTCACCGGCGACGCCGTCGCAAACACCTCCACACCCCACAACAACGCCAACTGAATCGCGGCCATCCCCACACCACCAGCACCCGCATGCACCAGCAACCGCTCACCAGCCCGCACACCAGCCACATCACGCAACCCGAAAAACGCCGTCACAAACGCCGTCGACACCGACGCCGCCTCCGCAAACGACCACCCCACCGGCACCCGCGACAACAACACCGCATCCGTCACCGCCACCGGACCAAACGCACCCCTGAACGAACCGAACACCCGATCACCAGGCGAAAAACCGGTAACCCCAGGCCCGACCTCCACCACCACGCCGGCACCCTCCGAACCCATCAACGCAGGCTCCGGATAAAGACCCAACGCCATCAACACGTCACGGAAGTTGACACCCGCGGCACGCATGGACACCCGCACCTGGCCAGCACCAACCGGCACCTCCTCAGCCGGGACCAGCCGCAGACAATCCAGCGACGCACCACCCACCACATCCAGATGCCAGGCAGCCG
>NZ_JBFAAI010000080.1:0-1616 GCF_040639655.1 Actinoplanes sp. NPDC023801
CGAGCCAGCGCACCCTCATCCACGCCGCGCAGCCAAACACCTTCACCCAACAGCTACAAGCGACACACCGTACCGACCTAACAAAGTCCTACTAATACTCCAGCAGGAGATCCGTTTCAGGGTTCTGTGAGGGCTTGCCGTTCATAGTGGCTGGTCCTGGCGGCGTCTTGATGGCGGCGGCGGAAGATGGACCAGGTGATCACGGCGGCGATGCTTGCTGCGGGTTTGATGACCAGGTCATGGAAGAGCCGCCGGAGTTCGTTGACGGTGATCGGGATCAGGCCCTCGGCGTTGGCGGTGCAAAGGGTGGTCGCGGCGGCGAGGAAGGCGTGGGCGGCGATGACCAGAGTGGTCCAGCGGTGCCAGGCCGTCCAGCGGCGATGCTGATGCTGATCAAGACCGAGTTGGCTCTTCGCGGCCTGGAACGATTCCTCGATGGTCCACCGTCGGCCAGCGACGATGACCAACTGGCGCAGCGCGACGGGCTCGGGTGACCAGCAGCGGTAGAACGCCAGTTCACCGGTGCTGCGGTTACGGCGGATCAGCAGCCAGTGGTGCCCGGCGTGCTGGTCGGCTGCGTGGGGCAGGGTGACGAACGCCCAGTCGTAGTAGCGGTGGCCTTTGGCGCCTTCGCCGGCTGACACCCGTTGCCAGGCATGGCCGGGCAGGCCGGCGGCGATCTGGTCAGCGCGTTGAGTGCCCATACCGGTGGGCATGCGATGCGAGCAGGCGACGGCCAGGACGTAGCCGAGCCGGTGGCCGCGTAGTGCGGCGGCCAGCGCCGGGTCACCGCGGTAGGCCTCGTCGCCGCTGACCCACCGGCAGGGCAGTCCGCCGGACAGCGCGGTCTCGATCAGCCGGCGGGCCAACTGCGGTTTGGTGGCGAATCCGACCTCCTCGGGCACCCCGGCCTCAGCCAGCCGCTCAGGATTGAAGGCCCAGGATTTCGGCAGGTAGAGGGCAGTGTCGAGCAGGGCATGCCCGCGCTGGGAGGCGTAGGACAGGTGCACTGAGAGCTGGCAATTCTCGATCTTCCCGGCGGTGCCGGAGTACTGCCGCTGGACGCCGACGGTGTGCTGGCCCTTCTTCAGATCGCCGGTCTCGTCGATGACCAGGATCGCGTCCGGATGCCCGAGCCGGCGGGCGACAAAGGCCCGGACGTCGGCACGTACCAGGGCGTCGTCCCAGCTGGCCCGGCCGATCAAGTCCTGCATCCCGCCCGGCCCCTCATCACCGGCGTGCTCCGCAATGGTCCAGCAGTTCTTCGCCGGCAACGGTGCCAGCAGCCCTCGCACGAAGCCTCGGACCCGACTGCGCGGTTCTGGCCGTGAGAAACGTGCCTCGATCGGGTTCATCAACTCGTCGAACAGCTCAGACCATCGCTGAGCATCTACTCTGTAGGCGGCAGCCACCGCCGTTTTCGGGGTCCACACAACCATCGAGACTCAGCGGTGGCTGCTTGCTGTCCACGGACAAACCCGCACCGTCACAGCAGCTCAGAACGGATCTCCTGCTGGAGTACTAATAGTGCTTTGTTAGGTCGGCACGGGTTGGTGGCAGTGTGGGCAGAAACCGAGCCAGGTGCTGAGTTGGTATTGCAGGTGCCGTAGGACGGC
>NZ_JBFAAI010000081.1:0-1538 GCF_040639655.1 Actinoplanes sp. NPDC023801
TTGGCGTTGTTCGACGAGGCGGTGCGGTCGTCGTGGTCGCATGTGGTGCCGGTGGTGATGGATCTGTCGGGTTACCGGTCGGGTAAGGCGGAGGTTCCGGCGTTGTTGCGCAACCTCGTCCGCCCGGCCCTGCGGCGAGCAGCCGCGACGACCAGCACCGGCACCGATTCCTTCGCCGGCCGGCTCGCGGCGCTGCCCGGGTCCGCCCGGAGCCGATTCGTGCTGGAAACCGTCGTCAATCACGCGGCCGCGGTGCTGGGCCAGGACTCACCCGACGCGGTCGGGGCGAACCAGGCCTTCCGAACCCTCGGGTTCGACTCGCTGACCTCCGTCGAGCTGCGGAACCGCCTGCGCGCCGCGACCGGGATCCTGCTCCCGGCGACCCTCGTCTTCGACTACCCCACCCCGGCGGCCCTGGCCGGATACCTGACCGAACAGATCCTCGGCACAACGGCCGCCGAGGTGACGGCCACGGGTGTTGCCGTACCGGACAGCGACGACGACACGATCGTCGTCGTCGGGATGGGCTGCCGGCTGCCGGGTGACGTCGACTCACCGGAGAAACTGTGGGACCTGGTGGCCGGTGGAACCGATGCCATCACCGGGTTCCCGGCGGATCGGGGCTGGGACCTGGCGAACCTGTTCGACGCGGACCCGGACCGTCCCGGCACGTCCTACGTCCGCGAGGGCGGCTTCGTCGACACGGCCGCGGGCTTCGACGCCCGGCTGTTCGGGATCTCCCCGCGCGAGGCGCTGGCGATGGATCCGCAACAGCGGATGCTGCTCGAAGTCTCCTGGGAGGCCCTCGAACGCGCCGGCATCACCCCCGACACACTGCGCGGCTCACCGACCGGCGTCTTCGTCGGTGCGGCGTCCTCGAGTTACGGACAGGGCGTCGAACTGCCCGAAGGCGTCGAGGGCCATCTGCTCACCGGCGGCGCGACAAGCGTGATGTCGGGCCGGGTGGCGTACCAGTTCGGACTCGAGGGCCCGGCGGTCACGGTGGACACGGCGTGTTCGTCGTCGCTGGTGGCGCTGCATCTGGCGGCGCAGGCGCTGCGGGCCGGTGAGTGTGACCTGGCGCTGGCCGGTGGCGTCACCGTGCTCACCAACCCCGGCATCTTCACCCTGTTCTCCCGCCAGCGTGGCTTGGCGCCGGACGCGCGGTGCAAGCCGTTCGCAGCCGCCGCCGACGGCACGAGCATGGCCGAGGGAGCGGGTGTCCTCGTCGTCGAACGGCTCTCCGACGCCCGCCGCAACAACCATCGGATCCTTGCGGTCGTACGGGGAAGCGCCGTCAACCAGGACGGCGCCTCCAACGGCCTGACCGCCCCGAACGGCCCCGCCCAGCAACGCGTCATCCGCCAGGCCCTCGCGAATGCCGGGCTCCGGGCGTCGGAGGTGGACGCCGTCGAGGCGCACGGCACCGGTACCCGGCTGGGTGACCCGATCGAGGCGCAGGCGCTGCTGGCCACCTACGGCCAGGACCGCGACGAGCCGCTGTGGATCGGCTCGGTGAAGTCGAACATCGGGCACAC
>NZ_JBFAAI010000082.1:0-1462 GCF_040639655.1 Actinoplanes sp. NPDC023801
TAGTAGGACTTTGTTAGGTCGGTACGGTGTGTCGCTTGTAGCTGTTGGGTGAAGGTGTTTGGCTGCGCGGCGTGGATGAGGGTGCGCTGGCTCGGGTTCGGGAGAGGTTGCAGGAGTTCGCGGCGCAGACGTTCGCGGGGTTGCCGCGGGTAGATCAGCGTGAGACGGGTTTGCGGTATCTGCGTGGACTGATGCTGGATGGACGGCGGAAGTCGATGCAGCCGATGGCTGCACGTCTTGGGGTGGATCATCAGCAGTTGCAGCAGTTCCTGACGTCCTCAACCTGGGACGTGACCGGGGTGCGGCGGCGGACGGCGACGACTGCGGTGCAGGTGGTGACGCCGGCCGTGTGGGTGGTTGACGACACCGGCTTCGCCAAGGACGGCTCGGCCTCGGCGTGTGTCGCTCGGCAGTACTCCGGAACGTTGGGCAAGGTCGGCAATTGCCAGATCGCTGTCAGCGTCCACGCGGCGTCCGACACCGCGTCGGCGGTGCTCGACTGGCGGTTGTTCGTCCCGGAGTCCTGGGACGAGACGTGCGTGCCCGACGAGGCCGGGAAGGTCGCCAACACCCACGCCCGCCGACTGCGACGGCAACCGGTCACCCTGGACGAAGCCGGGAAGAAGAAGCCGCACGTGCGCAAGCAGGTGCCCCGCGATGAACAGATCGCCCAGATTTTGCGGCGTCGGGCGGCGTCGAGAATCCCGGACGACGAACGCTACCGGCCGAAATGGCTGATGGCTCTGGAGATGCTCGACGAACTGGCCGGCTGGGGCCTACGACCGCCGCTGCTGACCGCCGACGCCGGTTACGGGCAGGTCGCCGAGTTCCGGCAAGGCCTGACCGACCGCAACATTGCCTACATTGTCGCGACCACCTCCAGTACCACCGCCCAACCCGGCCACGCCGAACCCGTCGCGGTAACCTATGCCGGAGTCGGAAAATATCCCACGCCGCGGTATCCGCACCCGGCCCGCAGCATCAAAGACCTCGCCCTCGACCACGGCGCCGAACAGGCCACACCGGTGCACTGGCGCAAACGGCTGCCCGCAGCCGGCACCGACGGCAACCGCAGCGCCGGCACCCTGTCGGGACACTTCTTCGCGCTACGGGTCCGGCCCGCCGGCAGAACCGTCCGCGAAGGCCTGCGCCCGCGCGGCGACGGCGTCCTGCCCGACTGCTGGCTGCTCGTGCAATGGCCACCCGGCCAGGACGAACCCACCGACTACTGGCTATCCGATCTACCCGCCGACACCGAGCTGACCGACCTGGTCCAGCTCGCGAAGAGCCGCTGGCGCATCGAACACGACTACCGCGAGCTCAAAACCGGCCTCGGTCTTGACCACTTCGAAGGCCGTTCCTGGATCGGCTGGCACCGCCACGTCACCCTTGCCACCGCCGCTCAGCTGTTCCTCACCCAGCTACGGCTGACCGACCCAAAAGCAGCAGGGCAGCCCTGAGC
>NZ_JBFAAI010000083.1:0-1424 GCF_040639655.1 Actinoplanes sp. NPDC023801
TCGATCTGGTTGAGCCAGGAGGCGTGGATCGGGGTGTGGATCATGACCGCGTTCGGGAACCGCTGCGCGAGACGGTCGATCGCGGCTTGACCGCGGTGTGAGGAGCCGTTGTCGACGACCCAGAACACCCGCTTCGCCGTGGCGTAGGGCTCTTGGGTCATGACCTGTTCGACCAGGGTCATGAACGGGACGATGCCGGTCTTGGCGTTGCGGTGGGAGAAGACCCGGGCGTGGTGGACGTCGTAGGCGGCCAGGTAGGCGAGAGCGCCTTTGCGCTGGTATTCGTGGTTGACCCGCATGGTGCGTGCGGCGCCTGGGGCGCGGGTGGGGTGGCAGCGGCAGCGGCAGCGGGCCTGGATGCTGGTCTTCTCGTCGCTGGAGATCACGTACTCGTCTGGCCCGAGCGCGACACCGTCGAACGTGCGGGCGTAGAGGCCGAGCACCCGTTCCGCTTTGACGGCGAACTGCGGGTCGCGGATGAAGATCCAGGACTGGTGCGGCCAGGGTTTGATCGTGTCCCGGGCCAGGATCCGGCGGATGGTCGACGCCGAGATCGCCGCGACGATGCCGCGGGCGACGGCCTCGGCGGCCAGGTCGGGGCAGCTTCACTTCGACAAGGGTGTGCCGGTCTCAGCCGGCAACTGGCAGGCCAGCGCTTTGATCTCGGCGGCCTGGACCGGGGTGAGTCGTGGTGGCCGTCCCGGGCGGGGCCGGTCGGCCAGCCCGGGCAGGGCTTCGTCGGCGAACCGGCCGCGCCAGCGCCGTACCGTGTTGACGGTGAGGTCATGCCGGCGGGCGACGGCGGCGTTGGAGTCTCCGCGGGCGGCATCGCAGATGATCCGGGCTCGGATGACCTGCTGGTATGCGGCGGTGTGGGAGTAGGCCAGGGCGGTGAGCCGGCGTCGTTCGGCGGTGGTCAGGGTGATCGGGCGTGCGTGAGGGACGGGCACCGGCCAGCTTCATCGAAGATGATCTCGTTCGGGCCGGTCGAGGATGCCGGGCCGGGCGTGCCGCAAACCGGTAGGACACACCGGAGGCGGCAGGATGTGGACCTTATGCCGGTCATCCCTGCCTCCACCAAGACGTCCTTGCCGCAGCGGCTGCGGGCACGGGCCAAGGCGAACTGGCCGCAGCTGGCCGGAGTGGACGTGCGTTACCGCGGTCCGTTCGCCTACGTCACCGTCGAGTTGACCGGCGGGCAGCAGCTACCGGTGATGCGACTGCGTTACAGCGGATCCGCCCACCGCTGGCACCTGGCCACCTACCGGGCCAGCAACAACAGCTACGAAGACCAGTACTGGTTCAGCGGCACCACCGAAGAAGCCCTCGACTTCGTATGCGACGTCCTCATCAGCCCCATCACCGACAGCCCGCTTCCAGACCCCGAACCGTCAACCCCCGAAGGACTCCAAAACTGAAGCACT
>NZ_JBFAAI010000084.1:0-1410 GCF_040639655.1 Actinoplanes sp. NPDC023801
ACTGGTGGTAGTCGGCGCCGAGGTCGTGGTAGCGGGCGCCGGGGTCGGACAGCAGGTGCCAGATGATGGTCAGGACCGAGTTGCCGACCGCGACGACGGCGCGTTTCTTGCCTCTTCGCCGGACGAGTCTTCGGTAGCGTTCGCCGAGGAAGGTGTCGGTGCGGGCGGCTGCGGCGACGATCTCGCCGAGGGTGCCGGCCAGCCAGGGGTTGCCCTTGCCGGTGCTGCCGCCTTTCTTGCGGCCGGCGGAGCTGGCCTCGATCGGGGCGAACTTGGCCCAGGACACCAGATGGGCGGCGGTGGGGAAGACGGTCATGTTGACGCCGATCTCGGCGACGAGTTCCTGAGCGGCGCGCTCGCCGACGCCGGTGATCTCATCCAGCCTCGCCGCCGCCTGCGCGAAAGGGGCGATCAGCTGCTCGATCCGGGTGTCCAGGGCGGCGATGTCCACGGCCAGCGTATCGATACGGTTCAGCATCCTGCGGCAGAGGAACGCGTGGTGGTCCTCGAAATGGCCGGTCAGTGCCTCCCGTAACACCGGGATCTTGCGGCGCATCGACCCGCACGCCATCTCCGCCAGAACCCGGGGGTCGCGCTGCCCGTCGATCATGGCCTGCAGCATCCGCCGCCCGGACACGGTGTCCAGGCCACTGATCACCGACGTCAGCTTGATCTGCGCGTCTTCGAGCAGCTTCTCCAGCCGCTGATACTCGCGGGTCTGTTCCCGGATCAGGCTGCGCCGGTACCGGGTCACATCCCGTAGCTGCCGGATGGGTTTCGGGTGCACCAGACTCGGTGAGCACATGCCCCGCTCGACGACCTTGGCCAGCCAGACCGCGTCCAGGCGGTCGGTCTTGGGCCGGCCCGGCACGTTCTTGACATGCCTGGCGTTGAGCAGCCAGCACTCGAAACCCTCGGCCTCGAGCAGGTAGAACACCGGCTTCCAGTAGTCACTGGTGGCCTCCATCGCCACCAGCGCGACCTGCTCCACCCGCAGCCAGTCGGCCAGGCCCAGCAACGCCGGCGTCACCGTCGCGTACTCCCGCACCTGCTGCACCCGCCGGTCCGGCCGATCCGGATGCGGCGTACGCACACACGCCACCAGACCTGCCTTACCGATATCGATCGCGCAGATCCGCTGCGCGACCTGCACCGGTTCCTCGGTGACCTCCTCCATCGACACCACCCTCCACTCGCAGCACCACCCACGGCGGTCACCCGCGGGAACGCTCAGGGCAGGACAGATGCGGACTCGCGTGCTCGAAGCGACAATGCAGGGCCCCGAAAACGCGTTCCCACCGTCAGGCTGTCTCCCGGGCTCGAAGCACCAAGCGGAGACGACGTGAGCGGGTGACCACCCCCGATTTTCACGCACGGCACGGGCGTCAGAAAGACACGGATGGCTGTCTC
>NZ_JBFAAI010000085.1:0-1391 GCF_040639655.1 Actinoplanes sp. NPDC023801
GGGACTGTAAGAACAACGGTGTAACTCCTGATCAAGGAGACGCACCTGATGACTGTCATGACGGACACCGTGGATACTTCCGCGGTGGCGAAGAAGAAGACTGCGGCCGGCACGCCGGAGGGCGTGGACGCCGAGCTGGTCGGTCGGCTGGTCGAGCAGGCCCGGGCTGCGGGCTTGCAGCTGACCGGTGAAGGTGGCCTGCTGCAGCAGCTGACGAAGCGGGTGATCGAGGCCGCCCTCGATGGGGAGATCACCGACCACCTCGGCTATGAGAAACACGATCCGGCCGGTAAGGACGGCGGGAACTCCCGCAATGGCGCCCGGGCCAAGACCGTGCTCACCGACGTCGGCCCGGTCGAGATCACCGTGCCCCGGGATCGCGACGGCTCGTTCGAGCCGCAGATCGTCAAGAAACGGCAGCGGCGGCTGACCGGTGTCGAGGACATGGTCCTGTCACTGTCGGCGAAAGGCCTGACCACCGGGGAGATCAGCGCTCACCTGGCCGAGGTCTATGGCGCCGACGTCTCTCGGCAGACGATCTCCACGATCACCGACAAGGTCATGGACGGCATGGCCGAATGGCAGAACCGGCCTCTCGACCGCGTCTACCCCGTCGTGTTCCTGGACGCCATCAACGTCAAGATCCGTGACGGGAAAGTCGCCAACCGGCCCGTCTACGTCGCCCTCGCGGTCACCGTCGAGGGAACCCGCGACATCCTCGGACTGTGGGCCGGCGACGGCGGTGAGGGCGCCAAGTTCTGGTTCCAGGTCTGCACCGAACTCAAGAACCGTGGTGTCGAGGACGTGCTGATGGCCGTCTGTGACGGGCTGACCGGCCTGCCCGACGCGATCAACACCGTCTGGCCCAAGACGGTGGTGCAGACCTGCGTGGTGCACCTGCTGCGCAACTCGTTCAAGTACGCCGGCCGCCAGCACTGGGACGCGATCGCGAAGGCGTTGAAGCCGGTCTACACCGCACCGACCGAGCCGGCTGCCGAGCAGCGGTTCCTGGAGTTCGCCGAGACCTGGGGCGAGAAATACCCGGCGATCGTCCGGCTCTGGGAGAACGCCTGGGCCGAGTTCGTGCCGTTCCTGGCCTTCGACGCCGAGATCCGAAAGGTCGTCTGCTCGACGAATGCGATCGAGAGCGTCAACGCCCGGATCCGCCGGGCCGTCCGGGCCCGCGGGCACTTCCCGAACGAGCAGGCCGCCCTGAAATGCGTCTACCTCGCCGTGATGGCACTGGACCCGACCGGCGCCGGCCGCCGCCGCTGGACCATCCGCTGGAAACCCGCCCTCAACGCCTTCGATCTCGCCTTCGAAGGACGACTCACCGCAGCCCGTAACTGACCTTCAACAACATCGAGTTACACCGTTTTCTTGACACTCCC
>NZ_JBFAAI010000086.1:0-1349 GCF_040639655.1 Actinoplanes sp. NPDC023801
TTGGCGTTGTTCGACGAGGCGGTGCGGTCGTCGTGGTCGCATGTGGTGCCGGTGGTGATGGATCTGTCGGGTTACCGGTCGGGTAAGGCGGAGGTCCCGGCGTTGCTGCGCAACCTCGTCCGCCCGGCCCTGCGCCAGGCGAACACGGCACGTGCCGGGTCCGGTTCACTGATCGCCGAGCTCGCCGGGATGCCGCCCGCGGCGCAGGAGAACTTCCTGCTCGACCTGGTGCAGACGAACGCCGCCGCCGTTCTCGGCCACGGCACCACCGACGCGATCGGCGCCGACCGGGCGTTCCGCGAGCTGGGCTTCGACTCGCTGACCTCGGTCGAGCTGCGGAACCGCCTGCGCGCCGCGACCGGGATCCTGCTGCCGGCGACCCTCGTCTTCGACTACCCCACCCCGGTGGCCCTGGCCGGCTTCCTGCGGGAACGGCTCACCGGCGACTCCGGCAGCACTCCGGTTCCTCGCGTCCTCGTGCCCGCCGCCGACACCGGTGACGACACGATCGTCGTCGTCGGGATGGGCTGCCGGCTGCCGGGCGGCGTCGACTCACCGGAACAGTTGTGGGATCTGGTGGCCGACGGCGGTGACGCGATCACCGGGTTCCCGGCGGATCGTGGCTGGGACCTGGCGAACCTGTTCGACGCCGACCCGGACCGTCCCGGCACGTCCTACGTCCGCGAGGGCGGCTTCGTCGACACGGCCGCGGGCTTCGACGCCCGCCTGTTCGGGATCTCCCCGCGCGAGGCCCTGGCGATGGATCCGCAACAGCGGATGCTGCTCGAAGTCTCCTGGGAGGCCCTCGAACGCGCCGGCATCACCCCCGACACACTGCGCGGCTCACCGACCGGCGTCTTCGTCGGCGCGGCATCGTCCAGCTACGGGATGGGAGTGCCGCTCCCCGACGGGGTCGAGGGTCACCTGCTGACCGGTGCGGCGACAAGCGTGATGTCGGGCCGGGTGGCCTACCAGTTCGGACTCGAAGGTCCGGCCGTGACGATCGACACGGCGTGTTCGTCGTCGCTGGTCGCGCTCCATCTGGCGGCGCAGGCGCTGCGAGCCGGTGAGTGTGACCTGGCGCTGGCCGGTGGCGTCACCGTGCTCACCAACCCCGGCATCTTCACCCTGTTCTCCCGCCAGCGCGGTCTGGCGCCGGACGCGCGGTGCAAGCCGTTCGCGGCGGCTGCCGACGGCACGAGCATGGCCGAGGGAGCGGGTGTCCTCGTCGTCGAACGGCTCTCCGACGCCCGGCGCAACAACCATCGGATCCTTGCGGTCGTACGGGGAAGCGCCGTCAACCAGGACGGCGCCTCCAACGGCCTGACCGCCCCGAACGGCCCCGCCCA
>NZ_JBFAAI010000087.1:0-1287 GCF_040639655.1 Actinoplanes sp. NPDC023801
GGCGAATTCGAGCCGTCGTCGCAACACTGGTGCTCAGGATGATGCCACGGCCGTGTGGAACACCTCCGCGGGCGTGCGCCATCCCAAGCATTTGCGGGGCCGGTCATTGAGGCGTTCCTCGACGGCGCGCAGGTCGTCGGGGCTGTGCACGGATAGGTCGCTGCCTTTGGGGAAGTACTGGCGCAGCAGTCCGTTCGTGTTCTCGTTGGTCCCGCGCTGCCACGGTTTGCCGGGGTGGGCGAAGAACACGCCGTCGGTCAGCAACGCGGCGACCTGCCGGTGCGCGGCCATCTCGGAGCCCTGGTCCCAAGTCAGAGTGCACCGGGCGGCCGGTGGCAGGCTGCTGACGGCGGCGGCAAGGGCGTCGTCGACGGCCGTGGCGGTGCGCTGGGCGGGCATGGCGACGAGCCGGACGTAGCGGCTGCGGCGGTCGACCAGCGTGGCGATCGCGGAGGCGTTGCGCCGGCCGCAGATCAGGTCACCTTCCCAGTCACCCACCCGCTCACGAGACTCGACGATGGCTGGGCGGTGGTCGATCAACCGGCTCGGCATGACAAACCGCGGGCTGCGTTCGGTCGGCCTCCGGCGACGCTTGCGCAGTGGGCGGCTGGTGCGCAGCCGCTTGGTCAGTTGACGGCTCAGGCCGCCCTTGCCGCCGTGGTAGAGCGCCTGGTAGATCGTTTCGTGGCAGACGTGCCACTGCGGCCGGTCGGCGTGCGCTTGTCGCAGCCAGCCCGCGATCTGCTCCGGACTCCACTCCAGTTCCAGCTTTGCCTGCACCGCCGCGCGTAGCTCGGCGTCGGCCAGCAGTCGGCCCTGGCGAGGGCGACGAGCTCGCTCCCGAGCACGGCTATGCGCCAGGTCGCCGTCATAGGCGACGTCGTGCGGGCGGGTGTTCCGGCGTAGTTCCCGGCTGATCGTTGACGGCGACCGGCCCACAGCCTCAGCGATCGCGCGGACCCCGAGACCGTCACGGCGCAGGGTGGCGATCCGCTGTCGTTCCAGCAGCGATAGATATCGTCCGCAGCGAGCAGCCTCGGCCAGCCGCACCGGTGGCACGCCGCCGTGTTCGGCTCGCCACCGATAGCCGGTCTTGCGACCGATCCCCAGGATCTTGCACGCCTCCACCGTGCCCACCCCGGCCAGGATCATCTCCCAGTACAGCGTCTCAACGTCCAACCGCCGCTTACGTCCACGTCTCGCCATCAACACACCCATCATGATCATGGATGTTGCAACGAGTACTGGAACCCAAGGATCCCCTACGGGGTCACTCTTCAGGAAGCG
>NZ_JBFAAI010000088.1:0-1275 GCF_040639655.1 Actinoplanes sp. NPDC023801
CCACGTCTCGCCATCAACACACCCATCATGATCATGGATGTTGCAACGAGTACTGGAACCCAAGGATCCCCTACGGGGTCACTCTTCAGGAAGCGGCGACACGAGCGGGCAGATTAACTGGTACGACCTCAAGCCACGGCGCCGAGCGTCGGCGGTGCGCCCGCCATCCGGGCAGTGCGCGGGCTACGCCGTCGTCAGCCTCCGGGCGAATTACATTTCCGGAAAGAATTCCCCAAGAACCAGGGTAAGCAGAAGGGTCTGCTGCACCGAATAGGTGACAGAACAAGTCACGCGGCCTGACTGGCCGGTGGGGTCATGTGCACGGCCGGATAGACGAGCAGGGCGTACAGGACGGCGACACTGCGGTGCATCCATACGCAGCGGCGCATCCGGCCTCCCGAATGCTGAAACGCCCACCAGAACCAGTGGGCTGGGGGCGTACTACGCCACGGGCAAGTATCACGCCTGCGATAGGTCGTCACGTGCGACGTGGCTAGATGAACGGCCGTTGCGTGGGAACGAAAGGTCCATTGACGGTCGGCGGGTGTGAATCGTTGGGTAGAACGCGACCTACGAGAGGAATCACGAGTGATTCGGCCGTTCCGCTACCTGGCCCTCTGTACTGCTGTCCTTGCTGCTGGATGCGGTTCAGCCGGCGACCCAGTATCAGCTCCGGCGCCTGCAACCGCTGTGACGACGGCTTCTGTGGCGCCATCAATTGTGCCGACATCGGTGAGCCCATCTCCGTCGGTGTCTGCTTCGTCGACGTATGTGCCGAAGCTGCCGACTGCCATGACGGATGAGGGCGGGAACTGCGTCTCCGAGGGCCGGTGCGGTTACTACGTGGCTGGTTCGAGTTGTAAGGGCGTTGAGTGGTGCACGAAGCGTGACCTTGTGGAGCCGGGTATTTGGGCGACAGAAGGTGGGTCGGGGCCGTCGGATTGCATGTGGGAGGTGTCGCATCCGCCGGAGTACGGGTTCGATGATGGCGGCTACGCGGCTGGGTACAACGCGGTGGTGTTGAAGAACGGCTCGATCTTCGGCACGAGTGACTGTCCGGCTGGTTGGAAGTGGCTGAAGGCTAAGTAGGGTCGTCTGCTTGTCTCGCCGGCGCTATGGCGGTCATTCCGGGGATGTTGTTCGTTGCCGACGCCCGCTACAGAGGTTGAAAGGCTGACTTTCGTCGGCGTGGCAACGTGATCCTGGTCGATGGGCGCGGTAGGCCGGAGGTATGAGGTATCCGGCTGGTGGTGGCATGAACGCGGCAGCCCGGGT
>NZ_JBFAAI010000089.1:0-1207 GCF_040639655.1 Actinoplanes sp. NPDC023801
AACGGCCGATCCTCAAACCGGTCCTGGCCGTAAGTCGCCAGCAGCGCCTGCGCCTCGATCGGGTCACCCAACCGCGTGCCCGTGCCATGCGCCTCGACCACATCGACGTCGGCTGTGGTCAGGCCCGCACCGGCCAGCGCCTGGCGGATCACCCGCTGCTGCGCCGGACCATTCGGAGCGGTAAGCCCGTTAGAAGCACCGTCCTGGTTCACGGCACTACCGCGCACCACCGCCAGAATCCGGTGGCCCAGCCGTTCGGCGTCACTACGGCGCTCCACCAGCAACATGCCGGCACCCTCGCCCCACCCGGTGCCATCCGCCGCACCCGCGAACGACTTGCACCGGCCATCCGACGCCAAACCGTCCTGACGGGCGAACTCCGCAAACACCTCCGGACCCGTGATCACCGTGACCCCACCGGCCAACGCCAGATCACACTCACCCGACCGCAACGCCTGCACCGCCAGATGCAACGCCACCAACGACGACGAACACGCCGTATCCACCGTCATCGCCGGACCCTCAAACCCGAACGAATACGACACCCGACCCGAGATGACACTGTTCGCCGTACCGGTCAGCACATGACCGTCACCCGTCTCCGCGAACAACCCACCCGTGCCATAGCCAGAATTCGACGCACCCACGAACACACCAACCGGAGCACCCCGCAACGACCGCGGATCCACCCCCGACCGCTCCAACGTCTCCCACGACACCTCCAACAGCAGACGCTGCTGCGGATCCATCGCCACCGCCTCACGCGGCGACACCCCGAACAGACCGGCGTCGAACTGCGAAGCCGTGTCCACGAAACCACCGACCGCCGTGTACGACGCGTCGGCGGGAACGGCCCATCCCCGGTCGACCGGGAACACCGACATCCCGTCCGAGCCGCCCGCCACCAGGCGCCACAGGTCCTCCGGCGACTCGATGCCACCGGGATAGCGGCAGGCCATACCGACGATCACGATGTCGTCGCCGTCGACTCGGACCGGCAGTGCAGCCGTCGGCACCTCGACTCCGCCGGCCAGGCCCAGCGCCTCCAGCAGATGGTCGGCGAGCGCCTGCGGGGTCGGGTAGTCGAACACCAGCGACGAGCCCAGCCGCAGACCGGTGGCCGCGTTGATCCCGGTACGAACCTCCACCGCAGTCACCGAGTCGATGCCCAGGTCACGGAACGCCGTACCCGCCTCCACCCGGGACG
>NZ_JBFAAI010000090.1:0-1144 GCF_040639655.1 Actinoplanes sp. NPDC023801
TCTCCGACCAGGGCGCCTCGACGGCGAACGGCGCGGCGATCATCCAGGAGACCTGCACCGCCAACTCCAACAAGCAGTGGTCGTTCACCCCGGTCTCCGGCGGGACCCCCGGCACGTTCACGGTCGCCGCCGACGGCACCGGTAAGTACCGGACCGTGCAGGCCGCGATCGACGCGGTGGGTGCGAACAACACCAGCCGTCAGACGATCACCATCAAGCCGGGTACCTACCGGGAGATCGTGACGATCCCGTCGAGCAAGCCGTTCATCACCCTGAGGGGCGGCGGTGACTCCAGCGACGACGTGGTGATCGTCAACAACCACAGCTCGGCCGGAGGCTACGGCACGTCGGGCAGCGCGACGCTGTTCGCCAACGGCAGGGAGTTCAACGCCACCAACCTGACGATCTCGAACGACTACGGCGAAGGGTCGCAGGCGGTGGCCGCGAACCTGAACGCCGACAAGCTCGTCTTCGACAACGTCCGGTTCCTCGGCGCGCAGGACACCCTTCTGGTCAACAGCGGCCGCTCGTACGTCAAGGGCGGCTACGTTGAGGGCACCGTCGACTTCGTCTTCGGCGGCGGCACCGCGGTGTTCAACGGCACCAGGGTTCACGAGAAGCGGACCAGCGGTGGCCCGATCACGGCGGCCCGCACCGACGCCGCGAACCCGTACGGCTTCCTCTTCTACCGGTGCACGATCACCGGCGCGACGAACAACACCACCCAGCTCGGGCGCCCGTGGGGCCCGAACGCCCAGGTGCTGTTCCGCGAGTCCAGCCTGAGCGCGACCATGAGGACCGCCCAGCCGTGGACCGACATGTCCGGCAACGTCTGGCAGAACGCACGGTTCCTGGAGTACCGGAACACCGGAGCCGGCGCGACCACCAACAGCAACCGGCCGCAGCTGAGTGACTCGCAGGCCGCCAACTACACCCCGCAGAAGTACCTGGCGGGCACCGACAACTGGAACCCGGTGGGTTGATCATGTCTCTTTCCCGGAAGCGCGCCGCTCTCCTCGCCACGGTGGTCGCCGTCCCGGCCGCCATCGTCGGGCACTCGATGTTGCCGTCGAACGCGGCGACCGCCCCGACGGCCGGTACGACGTATCAGCTGATCGTGAAGAAGAGTGGCAAGTGCATCGAC
>NZ_JBFAAI010000091.1:0-1064 GCF_040639655.1 Actinoplanes sp. NPDC023801
AACGCCCGGTTACATTCCGAACCCGGTAGCTAAGCCCTCCAGCGCCGATGGTACTGCACTCGGGAGGGTGTGGGAGAGTAGGACGCCGCCGGACTAAACTTGATCGGTCGAGGGCCGCCCCAACTTCGGGGTCGGCCCTCGACTGCGTTTATGGGCAGATGCCCTAGTAACTTTGTGTATCGAGAACAGCGTGTGTCGGAGCAGGGCCACTCGGGCCTCAGTAGCCCGCCGCCGTACTGGAAGGAATGATCCGTGACTACAGGACCGCAAGACGGCGGCTCCAGCAACCGCGACGGCGAGAGCCGTTCCGGAGGCGGTCGCGACGGAGGTGGCGACGGGCGCCGGCAGGACCGGCCTGGCTACCAGGGTGGCGGTGACCGCGGTGGATTCCGTGGTGGCGACCGTGACCGTGGCGGCCCCCGTGGTGGCGACCGCGATCGTGGCGGCTATCAGGGTGGCGGTGACCGCGGTGGATTCCGTGGCGGTGACCGTGACCGTGGCGGCTACCAGGGCGGTGGCGATCGCGGCGGGTTCCGCAGTGACGATCGTGGCCGTTCCGGTGGCGACCGTCCCGGCTTCCGTGGCTCCGACCGCGGCGTAGAGCGTGGCGGCTACCAGGGCGGCGACCGTCGGCCCAGTGGCGACCGTCCGGGTTACCAGGGTGGCGGCGACCGTCGTCCGAGCGGTGACCGTCCGGGTTACCAGGGTGGCGGCGACCGTCGGCCCAGTGGCGACCGTCCGGGTTACCAGGGCGGTGGCGACCGTGGCGGATTCCGTGGTGGCGACCGTGACCGCGGTGGCTACCAGGGTGGCGGCGACCGCCGGCCTAGCGGTGACCGTCCGGGCTATCAGGGTGGCGGCGACCGTCGGCCCAGCGGTGACCGTCCCGGTTACCAGGGCGGTGGCGACCGCGGCGGGTTCCGTGGTGGTGACCGTCCCGGTTATCAGGGTGGCGGTGACCGCGGTGGATTCCGTGGTGGGGACCGTCCGGGTTACCAGGGTGGCGGCGACCGTCGTCCGAGCGGCGACCGTCCGGGCTATCAGGGTGGCGGCGACCGTCGGCC
>NZ_JBFAAI010000092.1:0-1045 GCF_040639655.1 Actinoplanes sp. NPDC023801
GAACCCGCACCACGATGCACCCACAGATCACCACCGGCGACACCCGCCACATCCGGCCGGCCATCACCATCGAAATCACCCCAACGACCACCGACCCGAGACGGCTGCTCCGTTGTGCCGCCGGCCAGTTGCGCGAGCTCGGCCACCGTACCGTTGAAGACGTTCTGATCGACGCCGCCGGACACGCCGGGCACTGAGGCCGAGCTGGTGAACTGCCACAGTTTCCACGTCGACCAGCCGGCCGGCAGCGGGTTCGGCGAGGTGTTGTACCGGGCCACGAACAGTGGTTCGTCACCGAACGACGTGTTGTTGCCGGTGCAGGGGTTCCACCAGTTGGCGTTGGTGTAGATCATGGTGCGCTGCCCGGTCCGTTCCCGGATCCGGTTCACGAAGTCCCGGATCCAGGCGACCATCTGCTGTGTCGAGAGGCCGTAGCACGGTGACGGGCTGCCGGAGCCCTCCCACGGCCACTCGATGTCGAGCATCGGCGGCAGGGTACGGCCGTCGTTGCTGTACTGCGCGTTGTCCAGCAGGAAGTCGGCCTGTACCCGCCCACTGCTGCGGTCCGGGCGGGCGTAGTGGTACGCGCCGAAGTAGATGTTGTTGTTGCGTGCTCCGGTGCGGTTGGCCGCGTAGTAGGAGTCGCGGAACCCGGTGCCCTCGGTCGCCTTGGCGTAGGCGAACCGCTGCCCGGACCTGGCGACCGCCGCCCAGTCGATCGTTTCCTGGTGGTTGGAGACGTCGATGCCGGTGACCGCATACCCCGGCGGTACCGCGGCGGCGAGCCGCTGGCCCGGCTGGACGCCGGTCTCGTGTCCCGCGGCGGCGCTGCCGTTGGGCGCGGGGACCGGTGCGGCCTGTGCGGTGACCGGCAGGGCGCCCACGGCGAGTGCTGCCGCCGCGGTCACCACGAGCAGTCTGGTGAACGTCATGTTCTTCCCCGTCTCAGATGGTTGCTGCGGTGGTGAGGAGGCGGTTGAAGTTGGACCAGGTGGTACCGAAGGCCGCGTACCCAGCGAAGTTGAAACTGGTCGCGGTGCCGGTG